>JAYSWX010000100.1:0-9481 GCA_043717855.1 Phyllobacterium sp. | reverse complement strand
CCCTGCGCCAGCGCTGATAATATCGTCACCATTAAGGCCAAATATGAGATCATCATGCCTCGTGCCATATATCGTGTTTGCTCTATTATCGCCAATCTTAATAGCCATGGTCTGCTCCTCAAAGCTGCGCTGTAAAACCTGTTTTCCGCAATAAGTGTGACTTTTTATATTTTAGGTTGCAATAGGGGAAATGAATTTTTCGTCAATATTCAAGCATATGGTTACCCAAGGTAAGCCAGCAAAATAACACGCGGTCTATGAGGTTGGCGTCTAGAGCGGCGGATATTTACACAAAACCGAAGCGCCGCTCTATCTTACTGTTTTCGCATCGGTTTTTTTCGAAAAACCGCACACACTTTTTCGACCGATACTCTAATGACAGCACGCCATTTATTCATTGCATATGGAGGATCAAAACAAGAATTCCTCCCCGGGGGAAAGCACTTATTATAAATTACGCAAGGGTTTCCGGCTGGGGCGCGACCTTGAGGGCGCTCTCCGCTGCCTGTCGCTTTTTAAATGCAATAGGACCAAACGGCAGGAAGCAAAAGTACGCGATGGTCGACAGGGTCAATATTTCCCACGTAAATGTGAGCAGCAATGCCACATAGATCGCGGCCCCGAGCAGCACCGGCATTATCCAATCACTGGGGACACGGGCGAATGATGTTTTGCCGGAAAATACCGGCAACTGGCTTATCATCAAAAGTGCGACGACGAGCGTGAAGATGGACGCCCCCAAGGCAAAGCCTTTGCCAATTGGCACGCCCAAAAACTCCAAATAGGCGGGCAACATAACCAAAAACGCACCGAAGGGTGCAGGCACGCCAACGAAGAAATCAGACATCCACGCTGGACGGTTGGGATCATCAGCCATCACGTTAAAGCGCGCCAAGCGCAAGCAACATGCGATGACATAAATCATTGCGGCAATCCAGCCAACGGAGCGAGCTTGGTCCAAAATGCTGGCGTAGAGCACAAGTGCCGGTGCCGCCCCAAAGTTGATGACGTCTGCCAGCGAATCCATTTGTGCGCCGAATTTTGATTGCGCCTTCATGGCGCGGGCCAAGCGGCCGTCGATGCCGTCCAAGAAAGCGGCAAGAAGCACGAGGCCGATAGCCTCTTCAGTGCGGCCTTCATAGCCAAGGCGAATGCCGGTCAGGCCAGCGCAAATTGCCAACACTGTGATGAGATTGGGCAGTATGAATTTTGCTTCGATATTGCCAATGCGTCGCCCTTTTGGCACTGGGCCATGCGGGTGAAATGCAGGGATGGCATTATCTAACGGGTCATCGCTCATGCGCTGCGCACCAAGGCTAACGAAGGTTCGCCGCCAAACTCAGCGATGATGGTTTCGCCCGCTACTGCAGTTTGGCCCAGCGAGACGCGCACATTAGTTTTAATTGGCAAAAACACATCAACGCGGGAGCCAAACCGTATAAGGCCGAATCGCTCTCCAGCGCCAATCGATGCGCCCTCTTCTGTCCAGCACACGATGCGACGTGCGATAAGACCGGCGATTTGCACCACGCCTACCATGCCGTTTGGCGAAAGAATGCGCAGGCCATTGCGTTCATTTTCTGAACTTGCCTTGTCTAAATCCGCGCTCAAGAATTTGCCGGGTTTATAAGCGATCTGTTCGATTTTGCCGCGCACAGGCGCGCGGTTGATGTGAACGGAGAAGACATTCATGAAGACCGAAATGCGGAGCATTTCGTTGTCGCCCAGCCCAAGCTCTTTTGGCGGATAGGCGGGGCCGACGGCGGAGACAATTCCATCGGCTGGTGAGATTACCAGCCTGTCGTCTGTGCGGGTGATGCGCTTTGGGTCGCGGTAGAAATAAGCACACCATGCGGTGAGGATCAATCCCAGCCAAAAAAGTGTGGTTGAAAAAAAACTAAAGAAAAACGTGATTGCCGCAAACACGCCGATAAACGGCCAGCCTTCGCGGTGAATGGGAACCATCGCTTTTTTAATCGAATCTACAACGCTCATGGAAAATTGTCTCACTATTGAAGCCCTGAATAGAGCATCTGCTCATGAGAGGCAATTGAGGCACGACAGTGTGCCTCAATTTTAATGTTCACAGCTTTAGCCCGGCTGCGAGGTTTTGCGGCGAATAACAACTCCTAGATCGTCGTTTTCTTCCGCCTTGCGCAAGCGCTCGGCTGCCTCATTGGCCTCCAGCTGGCGATCCCACATAGCGGCATAAAGGCCCTTTTTCTTAATAAGGGCCCGATGCGAGCCGCGCTCTGCGATGCCGCCATCTTGCAGCACGATGATTTCATCCGCTGAGATGACTGTGGACAGGCGATGCGCGATAACCAGCGTGGTGCGGCCACGGCTGACGGTATCCAAAGCTGATTGAATTTCGCGCTCGGTGTTGGTATCCAGCGCCGAGGTTGCCTCATCCAAGATCAGGATTGGCGGGGCCTTCAATATTGTGCGGGCAATCGCTACGCGCTGCTTTTCGCCACCGGAAAGTTTCAAGCCGCGCTCACCAACCATGGATTTATAGCCAAGCGGCAATTGCTGGATAAACCCGTCAATTTGCGCCAGTTCGGCAGCCTTCGCGATGTCAGCATCGTTGGCATCAGGGCGGCCATAGCGCACGTTATAGGCAATTGTATCGTTGAAAAGCACAGTATCTTGCGGAACCATGCCGATCGCGGCGCGCAGCGAGATTTGCGTCACGTCTCGGATATCTTGACCATCCAGCGTGATCGAGCCGGACTGAATGTCATAAAAGCGAAACAGCAGGCGCGAGAGCGTGGATTTGCCTGCACCTGACGGGCCGACGATGGCGACGGTTTTGCCCGCTGGCACATCAAACGAAACGCCCTTGAGGATTTGCCGCTCAGGATCATAAGCGAAATGCACGTCTTTGAATGAAATCGCGCCGGTAGTGATTTGCAGCGTCTTGGCGTCGGGCTTATCTGTGACTTCCTGTTTCTCATCGAGCAAATCGAACATTTGTTCAATATCGGTGAGGCCTTGGCGAATTTCGCGATAGATGAAGCCGATGAAATTGAGCGGGATAGAAAGCTGCATGAGCAGTGTGTTGATAAGCACGAAGTCGCCAATGCTTTGCTTACCGGTAGAGACATCATAAGCGGACATTGCCATCATGATGGCCATGCCGATCGCAAATATTACACCCTGCCCGAAGTTGAGCCAGCCAAGCGATGTCCATGTTTTTGTCGCCGCCGATTCGTAGCGCGCCATGGAGGCATCATAGCGCGAGGCTTCCATACGCTCATTTCCGAAATACTTCACGGTTTCAAAGTTCAGCAGCGAATCAATGGCTTTGGTGTTGGCATCTGTATCGGAGGCGTTCATTTCCTTGCGTATGCCGATGCGCCAATCGCTGGCCCAGATTGTGAACCATGTGTAAAGCGCGACTGTTGCTGCAACAATGAGCACGTATGTCCAGCTATAAGCGAAGCCAAGTACCGCAGCGGTTAGGGCAAACTCCAAAATGGTTGGCAGCGTGTTCAAAATAGTGAAGCGCACAATGGTTTCGATGCCCTTGGTGCCGCGCTCAATGACGCGGGAAAGGCCGCCGGTACGGCGCTCTAAGTGGAAGCGCAGTGAGAGATCATGCATGTGCACGAACGTGCGATAGGCGAGCTTGCGCACCGCATATTGGCCAACGGATGCAAACAGAGCATCGCGCAGTTGGTTAAAGCCAGTGGAAATTATTCGTGCCAGATTATAGGCGACGACCATTGCCAATGGTCCGAGCAAAATGGCCGGGAGTGCAACCCCGGTGATGATTTTGCCGTTCAGCGCATCTGTTGCCCATTTAAACGTGTAGGGAATTGCAAGAGTCAGAACCTTGGCGATGACCATAAATACGGTCGCCCAAACGACACGGTTACGCAAGTCGCCTCGTTCTTTGGGCCACATATAGGGCCATAGATTTTTTAGCGTGGAAAATGTTGAGCCACGATCTGAGGATACGGTTTTGACAGACAAGGGTTAGGCCTTCCTAAGTTCAATAGTGGCGCTGCGGTTTGTGCAGCAGCCGGATGTAAAATTCTTGAGGGATTCCAAAGCGGCAGTGACTTCGCCAAGTCGCGTGTGATTGAGCGAATAGCGCGAACGCTGGCGGTCCGGCGTGAAATTGACCAGTCCGGCATCGACCAAGATTTTCAAATGTTGCGAAACAGTGGACTGCGCAAGGCCAACGCGGCTCACGACATCTTTGTTACAACAGGCCGATGAACTGGCGAGATGGCGAACAATGGCCAATCGAGCGGGGTGAGCCAGCGCAAACAAATTCGCAGCCAAATCAATGTCTGCGTTCGTGGCATCATTTAGCGACTCAATTTTGGTAAGGGTTTTCATCGTTCATCGGCGATATACGATGAACGATGGATTGGCAATGGCGACAATTAGCCTTTTGTTGCCGCGTTTAGCTTTTCAATTGCAGCCGCATCGGCGTCTTCGCCCTCGGTAGTCTTTGCTGGAAGGGTCATGACTTGGCCGGGGTAGATGCGGTTGGGATCAGCAACAGCGTCCTTGTTTGCCAGATAGATGGTTGAATAGCGCACGCCATGACCATAAACGCGGCGCGAAATCTGCCAAAGTGTATCACCGCGATGAATGATGACCGACTTTTTGACCTCGGCAACCACAGCCGGCGTCGCGGCTGGCGTTGTTGATGCGGCACCAGCAGGCTTTGCAGGTTCGGCGGGGGCAGTCGTATCTGCTGACATATTATCGCCAGCGACACGCTGGAAAGGCACGGATGCTTTGGCAACAATGGTCACACCATCTGCGGCCAAGCCTTCGGCGCGAATTATGTAGTCACCGACGGGCATAGCATGGGTCAATTCGGCCAGAAAACGGTCGCCCTCGCCCGGCTTGGTATCACCGAGCAAAACATCATTTGCAAAAACACGGATGGTGGCAGCGCCCTTGGCCTTGCCAGCGATAAAAATCTTGTCGCCTTCGATTTCTACGGCCTCGATGCTGACCTCAACGGCAGGCGCAGCGGCGGTATCAGCCGGTTTAGCGATTTCTGTAGTCGCACTCGCACTTGCGGCGGGCGCATCAGCAGATGGTATTGCTTGTGATGGGGCGGCAACTTCAAGCGGTTTTTCTGGAGTGGTAATGATGCGGCTAGGTTTGCCTGGCTCTTCAACCAGCGCCAATACAGGACCATCTATCTTTTCGGGAATCGAAACAGTCGCCGTTTGAATAGATGTGGCAACCCTCCCGTCCGGCATAGTGGAGCGCAGTACGAGTTGATAATCACCCGGCTTTAAAGTTTCGGACACAATTATGGCAAAATCGCCATTTGGTTCCGACTTTGCGGAGCCAAGCACATCGGCGCCTGAGACAACCTCGACATGCGAATCCTTATCAGCTTTGCCGGCAATGATGACCGAACCATCAGCCTGCGCACGCAGCACGTCAAACAGGGGTGCCATGACTGCAGCAACGGCCGGCGCAACCACCGTAGCATTCATTTTTACAGCCGGTGCGGTTGGATCTACCTTTGCGACTGGCGCAGCAGGATCAACTTTTGCAACTTCGGTAGCAGCAGGATCTGCCTTAGCAACTTCGACGGCAGGCGCTGCAGCCGGGTCAGCTTTGGGTGCATCGGCAATGACAGGCGTAGACGGATCAACCTTGACGTTTTCATTAGTCGCCGTCGTTTCGACCTTTGGCACTTGCGTTATAATCGAGGGTTTTGCTGGATCAGCCGCCACTGCGGGAGCTGACGCAATTTTCGCGGGCGGGGTTGGCTGATTGAACACGCCATTGTAGGCCGCAATGCCGGTTGCACCTGCTGTTGCTGCAAATCCCATAAATAGAGCTTGAAACCGATTCATGTCTACTAACCCCTATTATCCGCCCAAAAAGGTGTACCATTTTCTGAATTTTTTACTCGCTTAGACTGTTTTCATCCGCTTCACAAGAAAACAGCGCGGCTACCTTGACGCATTCTTAATTTCGCTGCCAAAAAGCCACATGAGCGCGATTCGATCTATCTGTGTTTACTGCGGGTCCTCACCTGGAAATCATCCTGACTATGCCGCTGCCGCTATAGTTCTTGGAACAGCGATTGCCAGTGCGGGTCTGACACTTGTTTATGGCGGCGGCGCGACTGGGATCATGGGCACGGTATCCAATGCGGCGCTGGACGCGGGCGGCAGGGTCGTCGGGATTATCCCTGAATTTTTGCTGCCTAAGGAAACATCAGGCCACCGGAAAAAACCGCTGACCGAACTTATTGTCACCAAGGATATGCACGAGCGCAAACATATTTTGTTTGAACGCTCAGATGCGTTTGTGGCCATGCCGGGCGGCATTGGTACGGTGGAAGAAATCATCGAAGTGATGACATGGGGCCAGCTTGGCCGTCATTCCAAGCCGATGGCATTTGGCAATATCAACGGGTTTTGGAACCCGATGATAACGCTCATAAACCACATGAAATCCGAAGGGTTTATTCACACGGGGCATTTGGTAAACCCTCTGGTGTTTGATGTGGCTGATGTGATTGTACCGGGGATTTTGGCTGCGGCGAGCAATGGAGCTGGTGATGCTGCGATTATTGCCAAACTTTAGGTGCGGGCATCGCTGATAATGCGGCCAGCGTTACTGGTATCATGCTCGTGGGCTTGGTCGCGCCACGGTTCGGCTTGGCCTGCCAATTGCCAGCTTTGCATGGACGGCAACGTCATAATGCGGGTGGCGTAGGCCGTTGCGGGCACAGACAGGACAAAACCATAGGACCACCAACGAAACACTACGGCCGAGAAGAAAGCGTCTGCTGCGCTGTATTTTTCACCGCAAAGGTAAGGCCCGCCAAACCGGGTGATGCCTTCGCTCCAAATGGCATCAATGCGGGCAATGTCTTGGAGCAGCGCTTGTGATGGCGCATCCATCTCCACTTTGACACTTACATTCATAGAGCATTCGTCGCGCAGCGCTTGGAAACCGGAGTGCATTTCTGCAGCAATAGAGCGGCCCCAAGCACGGGAATCATCATTAATCGGCCAGATGCCTTGATGGCGTTCATTTAGATATTCCGTAATGGCAAATGTATCCCAGATCGTGCGGGAACCATCAATCAAGCACGGCACTTTGCCTGTGGGCGAAAAGCTCTTGAAACCATCCACCAACGCCTCGTTGCCAAATGGCTCCAAGCGCTCATTAAACGGAATATTTAGCTCACGCATTAAAACCCACGGGCGTAACGACCAAGATGAATAGTTTTTATTGGCGATAATTAGGGTATACATTTACTTCTCCCTATGGGTCTTCAAAAGCGACCATGTGTAGATGGCCAATGCAGTCCAAATGAAGCCGAAAGCAATCAATTTTGCCATGCTGAACGGCTCTTTGAACACAAATACTGCGATGAGAAAGATCATCGAGGGCGCAGAATATTGCATGATGGCGATGGTAGACAGGCGCAGCAGTTTTGCGCCATTTGCATAGAGCATAAGAGGGATGGCGGTGACGACGCCAGACCCTGCGAGCAGAGCCATATCCTTCCAACCCGTGCGGCCAAAATGGCTGGTGCCTTGGCTTTCAAACCACGCAAGCATGATGCTGGCGGGGATGCACAAGATCACCACTTCGACAAAGAACCCTTGGCTCGCACCGACGGGCAGAGTTTTCTTGAAATAGGCATAAAAGCCCCATGTCACAGTGAGCGCGAGCGACACCCACGGGAGGCCACCTGCCTCCCAAGATAAAATACCGACCGCGATCACAGCCAAGAATATCGCAAACATTTGCGCGTGGTTTAGTTTTTCACCGATAAGCATGGCCGCCAGAAACACACTGAAAAGCGGATTTATATAGTAGCCGAGTGCGGTTTCCAGCGCCCTGCCCGAACCAACAGCCCAAACGTAAACGCCCCAATTGACGGTGAGTAATGTTGCAGTGAGGCTGGCCATAGCAAGCGTGCGGGGGTGCTTCAGCACGCGCCACAGGCCCTTGGTTAGGCCTTGCCACCAGAGAATGCCCCATGCCAATGGCAGCGACCACAGAATACGATGCGGCACGACTTCCCATGCCGGGATATGGGAAAGCGCCTTGATATAAAGCGGCAGAAACCCCCAAATTCCATAGGCAGCGGCTGCAAGTATGAAGCCCTGGCGGGTGTCTTGATTTTCTGGCTTTTCAGCGATCGTCACTTATGATTCCCCCGCCGCGAAAGCGACGTGATCTTTATGCTGCATCTAACGCTAAAAGCTAACCAGTATCGCTTATGAACCAATCAGTAAAAGTGATGTATTGCCCTTGATTACTATCGCCATAGTTAGCCTTGGCGAACCCTCAGCTCAACCACTTTGGACCCGTAGTGAATCGAGCGCGAGCTTTGCTTTATGGTCGGGCCGCGAACAACTCTGTTGCGTCCGTTGTTCTTGGCTTGATAAAGTGCCTTATCAGCACGATCAAACGCTGCGTGATAATCGTCGTCGGATTTCAGCAATTCCACACCAAAACTCGCTGTCACAATCTTGGCGTAACTGAGCGCAACTTTTGCCGTAAGCTCCAATTGTGTGCGAACAGATTCAGCCAACTGCATTGCCATTTCAATGTTCGTATTTGGCAGGATCAAGCAAAACTCCTCCCCGCCAACGCGCCCGGCGATGCCTTCGCTGCCAACCACGCTTTTCAGCAACTTTCCGACCAAGCGGATAACATTATCGCCTAGCGCGTGGCCGTAGGTATCATTGATGTTCTTAAAATAATCTATATCGCAAACTATGACGCATAGAGGGGTATTAGAGCGGGTAGCGGCATTTACCGCAGCAATTGCAAGTTTTTCAAATCCACGGCGGTTCAACAGTCCTGATAGACTATCAGTCTCGAACTCCTCGCGCATAGCTCGCACATACGTTTTTAAATAGCACCAGAATAATAGCGATGCCGTCAGCAACGATGAAACCGAAATCGATACATTTACAATCGCCAACAAAAGCGAGCCTCGCAAACTTTCGTTGGTGATTGCTTCACCTGTGGCCGAAGGAACGGCGAATGCACTCAAAAAAACCACGGTGGCATTAGCAACAAAAATGGCGAATAATAATTTGTCTGACAAGCGATGACCTGCCCGCCAAACCAGTGGAATTGACACTACGCTCAAGAGGCTTGTGGACAGGCAAATGATATCCACGCGGACGCCCACATTTGGATCCACAAACCGAAACCACGTGATGAGTGCGACAGCACATGCGCCGATAAAACCGACAATGAATATGGGCGGAGATTGCTTATAGCGCTGGGACATTGCTGTGGTTACGGCCATAGCGCTGAGAATATAGAAAATATCGCCAATATATTGGATCGCTACCAAATCAATGCGACGTCCAGCCAATACTTCGATGAAAAAAGCTGCTGCGGCAAAGCTATAGGAAATGCCAAAAGTCAGCGCTGATGAATCCTGTTTTCCGAAGTGCCAAACGGACAAGAAACTCAAGGCAAATATGGTAAGCAGAATCGGCGGGAT
>JAYSWX010000099.1:0-9483 GCA_043717855.1 Phyllobacterium sp. | reverse complement strand
GCTGTTCGAAGATCACGCCCACATCCCCACAGCCTTGCCCCGCATTTCGCTGAATGGCCGCTATCAAAACGTGGCTGATGTGCGCACCATGATGGCAGGACTGACAGCGCTGCTGGCGAATGGGCGGAAGAGGGTTGTTACGGTTTAGGCTTCTTCTCCATCCACCAGATCATCCCCATGGCGGGCAAAATCCACAATACCCCCGTCACCGCAAAAAACATAAACAGCGCCCCCGTGCTGGCGTGGGTTAGTTGCGTTTCGGCAAATATCATGGCGGCTAGTGCGTAGCCGATGATGAGGATGACCAGCACAAATGTGCCGATGAGTTTTTTGAAGCGTACATACATGTGCCCCACATAGCGCTTGCCGACAAAAAGGGAAATAGCGACGCCTTGCCACGCCTCTCATTGGCTTGAACGGGGGTATGCGGTGATGCAGTTATCAGTGCTCATTATCGAGATCTCATCATGTCCCTTGCCGCCACTATGCCCAACGAAATCACCGCCCGCCAAACCAGCGAAGCGCGTAACCGCAAAGCCATCCGGCTCTGGCTCTATTTCGGCCTGCTGGTTATCTTCGCGCTGGTGCTCGTGGGCGGCGCAACGCGGCTCACGGACTCCGGCCTGTCCATCACTGAATGGAAGCCAATCCACGGCATCATCCCGCCGTTGAACCAAGCCGACTGGGAACAGGAGTTCGCTAAATATCAGCAAATTCCGGAATATGCCCAAATAAACAAGAGCATGACGCTGGATGGCTTTAAGAGCATTTTCTGGTGGGAGTGGGCGCATCGGATTCTTGCCCGCGCAACAGGTCTGGTGTTCGCGCTGCCGCTGGCATTCTTCTGGGTAACGGGGCGACTGGAATCCAAACTGAAACCGCGCCTGCTCGGCATTTTGGCGCTTGGCGGCTTTCAGGGCTTCGTCGGTTGGTGGATGGTCTCGTCCGGCCTCACGCTGCGCACCGATGTCAGCCAATATCGCCTCGCCACCCACCTCATCATCGCCTCGCTCATCTTCGCCGCCACCACCTATATTGTGCGCGGTCTGGCGGTGCATAGCGAAGCTCCGGCGCAAACCGGTACCCGCCGCTTTGCAGGCTTCCTCGTGTTGATGGTGCTCATCCAAATTTATCTCGGCGCGCTGGTGGCGGGGCTGGATGCGGGGCTCGCCTATAACACCTGGCCGCTGATGGACGGCGCGATCATCCCGTCCGATCTTTTGAACATGCAGCCCGTGTGGCACAACTTTTTTGAAAGCGCCAAAACCGTCCAGTTCGTCCATCGTGGCAGTGCCTACCTGCTGTTCGCGCTGGCGCTCATCCACATGATCTGGACGCTTGCCAAAGAGCCGCGCACCACACACGCCAATCGTTCGATCTTGCTGTTCGTCTTGGTCAGCGTCCAAGCCTCCATCGGCATCGCCACGGTTTTAAGCGCGGTGGATTTCCACACCGCACTCACCCATCAAGGCATGGCGATGGTGCTGCTATTCTTCGCCGTCGCGCATTGGCGCGCGACTAAGGGGAGTTACACATTGCCAACCGAGGTTTCTATCCGAAATTAGGCCAACTCGGGAGCCGCACTCAGGCTGGGCGGTCTCCGCATCGTTTCCGCATCATCTACGTATGCATTCCGCACCCAGTCTGGGCTATCTCTGGGCGGTTGCCGACTAGCCTTTCAGCATCAAATCCATGTTTTGCACAGCTGCACCAGATGCCCCTTTGCCAAGGTTATCCAGCAGCGCCACAAGATTAACTTGGCCACTGCCTTCGGTTCCAAAGACAAAAAGCCTCATCTTATCACTATCGGCAAGCTCTTCTGGATCAAGGCGCTGTATATTTGCAGATTCTTGAAGCGATACTACTTCAACAATACTTTGCCCAGCATAATGCGCGACAAGCGCCTCGTGCAGGCTGGCAAGGCTCGAACCACCCTTCAAGTCATCCAAAAATAGCGGCACTTGCACGATCATGCCTTGCGCAAAACGACCGACGCTGGGGCTGAAAATTGGGCGGCGATTGATAAGCCCATGCTGCTTCATCTCTGTAACATGCTTGTGCTGCAGGGGCAGGCCATAGAGAAAATGCGCGCTGGAAATATGGTCCGGCGCAGACATATTTTCCATCTGCGCAATCATCTGCTTGCCACCACCTGTGTAGCCAGAAACGGCATTCACTGTCACCGGATAATCCTTTGGCAAAATGCCCGCCGCGACCAGCGGGCGGATAAGACCGATAGCGCCAGTCGGGTAGCAGCCGGGGTTGGCAACAAACCGCGCCGCAGCAATTTTAGCACCTTGTGCAGCGTCCATTTCGGCAAAACCATAGGCCCAATCCGGATGCACGCGGTGGGCAGTCGAGGTATCAATCACCCGCGTTCTTCCATTGCCCGCAACGATTTTCACCGCCTCAACAGCGGCATCGTCCGGCAAGCACAAAATAGCGATGTCCGCGCTGTTCAGCATGTCCTCACGCATCGCCACATTGCGGCGTTCGGCTTCCGGCAATGATAAGATTTCAAGATCATGACGGGCTGCCAAGCGGGAGCGAATTTGCAAGCCCGTTGTTCCATGTTCACCATCAATAAATATCTTGGCCTTCATCGCCATCTCCTAAAAATGTAATTATTTCAATGAATTAAAGCGCCAGCCGGATTCAAATCCGCAGGCACTTGAATCACTTTGTGAAGCGTCTAGAGCATTTCCAAGCTTGATGGAACATCAAGCGTTTAAGGAAAATGCGACCAAACAAAAAAATAGAGCAAATGTTTTGATTTATCAAAACTCTTTTGCTCTATCCCCGCGCTTTGCCTTCTGCAAGCAGGCCCAGCACATACATTGCCACCGAAGATCCGGCGATGGCCGTAATATCGGCGTGGTCATAGGCCGGCGCCACCTCCACAATATCTGAACCAACGATATTTAACGCCCCCAGTTTGCGCAAAACGGAGAGAATTTTGGCGCTCGATGGCCCACCAGAAACCGGCGTTCCGGTGCCGGGTGCAAAGGCCGGATCAAGGCAATCAATATCAAATGTAAGATAGCATTTGGCATCGCCAACATGGGCTAAAATCGCATCGGCAATGGCCTGCGCCGACAGGTCTTCGACCTCGTAGCCCGGCATAATCTTAATCCCGAAATCTTCCGGCGCAGCCGTGCGAATGCCAATTTGGATCGAGCGGCTGGTATCAATAATGCCGTTTCGCGCCGCGCGCGTCACGAAATTGCCGTGGCTTATCTTCTCCCCATCGTCAAACCAGGTGTCCTGATGCGCATCGAAATGCACCATCGCCAGCGGTCCATGCACCTTATGATGCGCGGCGAGCAGCGGTCCGGTGATAAAATGATCGCCGCCCAGCGTGTAAAGAAACGCGCCGGTTTTGATGATTTCCAGCGCCTGTTCTTCGATAGCCGCAGGCGTCTTGTGCAAATAGCCGTAGTCCAAAACACAGTCGCCAAAGTCGATGACGGATAGCTTTTCGAAGAGATCAATGCCGAACGGATATTGCGGGTCATTGTCAAATATCGCCGATGCGCGGCGGATAGCGGACGGGCCAAAGCGCGCGCCGGGCCGGTTGGATACAGCCTGGTCAAACGGGATGCCCCAGACCACAACATCCGCGCCGTTCACATCCTTGGAGTAGGGGCGGCGCATAAACGAAAGCGCACCGGCATATGTCGGGTCGCTAGACGCGGAGTGGCGCGATGTGGCGGTGAATGCGTGGTCAATTGAGTGCGAAGACATGATTTTTCCCGTGTTTTCTTAAGTTTTAGGCGAGCGGCACGCAAATTGCCAGTCATCGCATAAGTTTATTAGTATCAATGGCCTATGTGCCGAAATGAAACAAAGCGGGTCGTAATGGCAGTCACAGCAAACATCGACACTCACGCGGCGCAGACCACTACGGTCGCGTCTGTCCGTTTTGAGACATTGGATAGCTGGCGCGGCATTTGTGCATTGTTGGTCGCAGTGTTCCATATGCCGCTGGCAGGGGCGCTGGCGCGCAACCAGTTTATGCGTGGTTCCTACCTCTTTGTGGACTTCTTCTTCGTCCTCTCCGGCTTCGTTATTGCCCATGCCTATGGCGCACGGTTGATGCGCGGTGAGGGGCTGGCCAAGTTTATGGTCACGCGCTTTGGCCGCCTGTTTCCGCTCCATGCTTTTATGCTGTTGGCCTTCGTGGCCTTTGAATTTTTGCGCTTGAAAATACCGCAACTCGGCGGGCAGGACACGGCATTTACTGGCGGGTTCTCACTGAACACGCTGCTCGACAATGCCCTGATGATCCACGGTCTTGGCTTTGAAGATCACCTGAGCTGGAACGCGCCAAGCTGGAGCATTTCCACCGAACTTTTCGCCTATCTATTGTTTGCCATATTGGTTGTTGGCCTGCGCCGCACATCGCTGATGGCCTTTACCATCACCGCCGCCGTTGCGCCTATAATGCTGCTGAAGCTTTCGCCGCACTTCATGGACACGACCTATGATTTCGGCATCATCCGCTGTATCTACGGCTTCTCGCTAGGTGTATTGGTGCAGGCCTATTTCGCCCGCACGCACACCGCGCTCGGCAGTGACCGCGAGACCAAAATCGCATGGACGCTGGCCGAGTTCGCCACCATTTTTGCCGTGGTGATGTTCGTCGCCAATAGCCATAGCAATCCCGCGAGCCTGCTCGCGCCATTTGTGTTCGGCTTCGCCGTTTTGGTGTTCAGCCACGAGGCAGGCTATATTTCAACAATACTACGCGCCCGCCCATTTATACTGCTCGGCGCACTGTCCTACTCAATCTATATGACGCACCTGTTCGTGCAGGGCAGAATGTTCAATATCGCCCGCTATCTGGATGGTCACCACGCAACTTCAATCATAAGTATGCAAGCCACCGGCGGCGAACCCACATTTGCCTATGCCCAAAACATCGCTGTTTCGGCCACTATCATTATGATTTTATTGACTTTAATCGGTAGCACGATTACCTATAATCTAGTCGAAAAGCCAGGCCAAAAATGGTTTCGCAAGCTCGCTTCGAGGATAAACTAAATCAACCATAAGCTGCCATAGGACGGAATCTGCAAAACGCCATTGATCCAAGACAGCGGCTCGTCACTCAGCAAATTCCGGAACTCCAAAACCCCGGCATTTTGCAGCACCTTGTCTGTAACTGTTTGATTTGTATCAGTAAAATTAAACAAACAAACCACAGTTTGCGCGTCGCCCACCCGGGAAAAACTAAAAATCTGGTCATTTTCAAGGTGCAATATCCGCGTCGGGTTGGTAGACGCAAACGCCGCCGTCTCTTTGCGCTTGGCAATAATATGCTTTACCCCATCGAGAATTTTTTCTTGTGGCGTCCCTGAATTTTCAAGTTTTGCGACCCGATTCCAGTCCATGTTCGGCCGGTGCATCCAGCGATTATCATGCGCATGTGCCGCTTCATCAACATAGGAATAATCGTTGGTAAGACCGATTTCATCGCCCATAAAGAGCAGCGGAAGTCCGCCAAACGATGAAATAAGGGCATTCCCGAGCAAAATACGCTGAATTGCCAGCTCAATGCCAAATGGATATTTCGCATCAATCGCCGCTTCAAGTCCGGCTAAACTGGCAAAACTACCACTATTGCGTCGGTCTCCGGTTGCCTCATTCTCTTGGAAAATACCACCAAGCGCAAAGCTGCCCGTGAACCGTCCGGCATAGAAATCCGCAAGAAAATTGCGATGCCCATGCGCGGAAAAATGCGGAATTGCAGCCGCGTCCTCGTCCGTAATTGCCCAGCCAATGTCATCATGGCAGCGAATATACGTGCCCCAGCAGGCATTGCGGATGGTTTCCGGAAAATGCGTTGCGAGCACATGGCTCATCATCCGCGTGTCTTTGCTGGCCAATGACGACCAAAACTGCACCATAAGATTATTGTGATAAGCAAGGTTGGCCTCTCGGCCCGTATGGCTGCCAACGCCGAGGTAAGGCACCAGATCGCGAGGGCTGACAATAGCCTCCGCCTTGTAAATAAGGGCAGGGGCGGCAATGCGGGTGGCCGCGCGAAGCGCCTGCAATAAGTCATGCACCTCGGGCTGGTTTTGGCAGTTTGTACCCAGCCGCTTCCACATAAAGGCAACCGCATCCAGCCGCAGCACTTGCGCGCCTTTGTTGGCTAAATTGAGCATAATATCAACGATTTCGAGGAAAACATCTGGATTTGACCAGTTCAAATCCCACTGGTGCTCATTAAATGTCGTCCAAAAATATTTTTTGAAATCAGGATAATAGGTGAAATTCCCGGGCGCATGAGCTGGGAAAATCTCCACCAAAGTTTTTGAATATTCGTCCGGCATTTCAGGCGTATCAAACATCCAATAATAGTCTTGGTACTTTGTGTCTCCGGCCCGCGCCTTGTCCGCCCACTCGTGCTCCTTGGCAGTGTGATTGAGAACCAAATCCACACAAACGCTCATGTCGCGCTCACGCAGCGCAGTTGTCACAGCCTCAAAATCAGCCATCGTTCCGAGTTTTGGGTCGATAGTGCGGTAGCTTTTCACAGAATACCCGCCATCGCTATCACCGGGACGCGGCTCAAGGCAGGGCATAAAGTGGATGTAATTTGCGCCAAGGTTTGCCAGATAATCAAGATGGTCCAAAACGCCGCGCAAGTTGCCGGCAAACCGGTCCACGTAGAAAACATAACCGACAATCTGCTCAGACTGGAACCAATCCGGATTAAGATCGCGTTGCAAATCCAAGTCCTTGAGCGCCGCAGAGCGTTCGCCCCAGCGCGTTTGCAGCATCGTTTCCAGTTTTGCCGTGAATGCCGAAAAGAGGGGGTGCGCACCGTAAAGCTTGGTAAGCGGCGTCATGAGATCGACGAGACTGCGCTTCCACCGTATTTCAAACAGGCGGCGGTCAGCGATGGACATCTCGCCACTCCCTTTCTTTGAAAGCGCTTTCGATTCATGTGCAGATTTGGTGGGCTTCTTGGTCATGGTCAGCAACGTAAATGTGAGCGATGAGTGATTGGTGACCAAAACGGATGGAATATCAAGAGGCTGGCCAACTATTGCACGAAGTTTCATCGATGTGGTGCAAACAATCTATATCAGCCTAACAAAAAGGCTCGGACAATGCCGGGCCTTTGAATATTTCGCAACGAAACGATTAACGCTTCGAGAACTGGAACGAACGACGGGCTTTCGCCTTGCCGTACTTCTTGCGTTCAACAACGCGCGAGTCGCGTGTCAGGAAGCCGCCCTTTTTAAGAACGGGGCGCAAGCCTGGCTCATAATAGGTGAGGGCCTTGGATACGCCGTGGCGAACCGCACCGGCTTGACCGGAAAGACCGCCGCCAACAACAGTGGCAACAACATCAAACTGGCCAACACGGTTTGTCGCAACAACTGGCTGCAACAAAAGCATCTGCAAAACCGGACGAGCGAAATAAGCGGCGTATTCCTTGCCGTTTACAATCATCTTGCCTGTGCCCGGCTTTACCCATACGCGGGCAATCGCGTTCTTACGCTTGCCGGTCGCATAGGCGCGGCCTTGCGCGTCGAGCTTTTGAACATGAACCGGAGGCGCAGCCTGCGTGGAGGCAGCAACAGTTCCGAGTTCTGAAAGGGAAGAGAGATCAGCCATTATGCAGCCTTCGTATTCTTGCGGTTGAGGGAAGCCACATCGAATGTGACTGGCTGTTGGGCTTCATGCGGGTGCGCAGCGCCTGCATAAACCTTGAGGTTCTTCATCTGGCGACGGCCGAGCGGTCCACGGGGAACCATGCGCTCAATAGCCTTTTCAATAACACGTTCTGGAAAACGGCCTTCGAGGATCTGCTTTGCAGTACGTTCCTTAATGCCGCCGATCCAGCCTGTGTGCCAGTAATAAATCTTATCTTCGCGCTTCTTGCCGGTAAAGGCCACCTTGTCAGCGTTAATGATTATAACATTGTCGCCGTCGTCAACGTGCGGTGTGAAAGTTGCCTTATGCTTGCCACGAAGGCGCATAGCTACGATTGTCGCAAGACGACCGACAACGAGATCCGTTGCATCGATCAAAATCCATTGCTTTACGACATCTGCCGGCTTTTGGGTAAAAGTGGACATTTGACCATTCCTAAAAAGTTCAATCCGCAATGATATGCGGCGTTTTTTGTTGCTTATGTTGTGATGAGATTGTTCAGCCCAACGGGTACTAACAGCATGAAGCCATTCGTGACAGCGCAATAGCCTATTGTCAGCACCATTGTCAAACGTATGCATTGGTGTGTTGCATTAAAATAAGCAGTAATTTCAATAGGTTGTATATGTGGTATTATTTTACCATATATAGTTATGTGAAATCAAGCTTTCTGCGGCGGCATTGAGTAGGTCGCCGTCGCGTGCGCTAAAATCTCGCCATCTACCACCGATGATATCAAAATATCCGTCACCACCAATTGGCGGCCCAATTTCAATATAGTCGCCCGCGCTTGAAGTGGCTTTAGTGCAGGCTTTCGCAGAAAATTTATGTTCACATTGGTGCTAACGGTTGCCGTAGCCGGACCAACATGCGCGAGTATCGCAACATACCCGGCGATATCTGCCAGCGCAAACATCGTTGGCCCCGAAACAGTGCCGCCGTGGCGCAGGTGGCTAACATCCGGATCAAGCTGCAACACCGCGCCTGAAGGAAAAACCTCCGTCACGGTGAAAGGCGAGGGCGGCGTGAACGCCTGCGGGAAAGTGTCCGCCAGCAAAGTTGTGAGATCACTGACATTCATAACTGGTTCTAATTTATGTGCCATTTTCACCGCTCGCTCCGAATCTTGGATGTTAAACTGCGTCATACGACAATGCGATGCAACAGGCTGAAACTTGACACCAAACAGTGTAGAACATTATATGAACACACAAATCGTCGCTGGCAAATCGTCGCTGGCAAATCGTCGCTGGAATGTAGTCATGGCACTTTCACCCACATTGTCACTAGTCACGCTTGGTGTTCATGATCTCCCCCGTGCGAAGAAATTCTACACTGATCTCGGCTGGTCGCCATTGCCGATACCAAGCGAAGGCGTCGCATTCTTTGAATTGAACGGCATCATGCTCTCGCTGTTCCCGCGCGAAGAACTCGCAAAAGACGCAGTCGTGAAGGATTCTAAACCCGGCTTCAGCGGCATTTCACTGGCACATAATGTGTCGTCGGAAGCAGAAGCAGATGCCGCGCTCGCTCATGCCGTCAAATGCGGTGCAACACTCATCAAACCGGCTGAAAAAGTGTTCTGGGGTGGATATTCAGGCTATTTTGAAGATACTGAGGGACATTTGTGGGAAGTGGCGCATAATCCCTTTGCTCACTTCGATGCCAACGGCGTAATGAGGATGTCATGAACCACGATAATTACCCGCAAAATTACACACAAGGCTGGCTCGCTAAAGTCAAAACCATCGCTGTTGTCGGCGCATCGCCCAATGAAGCACGGCCAAGTTTCGGCGTCATGCGCTTTTTGAT
>JAYSWX010000098.1:0-3694 GCA_043717855.1 Phyllobacterium sp. | reverse complement strand
AGCTGGAGCGCCGCGTTGCGTTCCGTCGTGCTATGAAGCGTGCTGTACAGTCGGCTATGCGTCTTGGCGCTGAGGGCATTCGTATTAACTGCGGCGGTCGTTTGGGCGGCGCGGAAATTGCGCGTATGGAATGGTATCGCGAAGGTCGCGTTCCGTTGCACACATTGCGCGCTGATATTGATTACGGTCGTGCGGAAGCGTCGACAGCGTATGGCATCTGCGGTGTCAAGGTTTGGGTGTTCAAGGGCGAAATCCTTGAGCATGACCCAATGGCATCAGAACGCCGTGCTGTTGAGGGCGATGCTCAGGGCAATAATTCGCGTCGTCGCGAACACGCCTGACCATTGGAATTTGGAGTGAATTAAAATGTTGTCACCGAAACGCACCAAGTTTCGCAAGCAATTCAAGGGGCGCATCCATGGCACTGCCAAGGGCGGAACGAACTTGGATTTCGGCGAATTCGGTTTGAAGGCTTTGGAACCTGATCGGGTTAACGCTCGTCAAATCGAAGCCGCTCGTCGTGCTATTACGCGTCAGATGAAGCGTGCCGGCCGTGTGTGGATCCGTATATTCCCGGATTTGCCAGTGTCGAAGAAGCCGACTGAAGTGCGTATGGGTAAGGGCAAGGGCTCTATTGAATATTGGGCAGCGCGGGTACATCCGGGCCGCATCATGTTTGAAATTGGTGGGGTATCGGAAGAAATCGCACGTGAGGCTCTACGCCTCGGCGCTGCGAAACTGTCGGTTCGTACACGTTTCGTACAGCGTATTGCTGAATAAGGAGAGCGCCATGAAATCGTCAGACGTAAAGGCAATGACCGCGGACCAGTTGGGTGATCAACTGGGCAGCCTCAAGAAGGAGCAGTTCAATCTGCGCTTCCAGAAGGCAACCGGTCAGCTCGAAAAAACCGCTCGTGTCAAGGAAGTTCGCCGTGACATCGCCCGCATCAAGACTATCGCCCGCCAGAAGGCGGCCGTAGCCAAGGCTTAAAGGAACTATCATGCCGAAGCGTATTCTGCAGGGTGTTGTCGTTAGCGACAAAAGTGAAAAAACTGTTGTGGTTAAGGTAGAGCGTCGTTTTGCCCATCCTCAGTTGCAAAAAACTGTTCGCCGTTCGAAGAAATATAAGGCACATGACGAAACCAATCATTTCAAGGCTGGTGATGTTGTGTCGATTGAAGAATCGGCGCCGATTTCTAAGGACAAGCGTTGGGTCGTTCTAAATAGCGGCGCAGCAAAGTAACTATAGACAAGTCAAACCGGGACTGCGCTGCCTTAGCCAGCTCCGACAGATAAAAGAAGGCGGCCTGTCATGATTCAGATGCAAACCAACCTCGATGTGGCGGATAATTCCGGCGCGCGTCGTGTTATGTGCATCAAGGTGCTAGGCGGTTCGAAGCGGCGTTATGCTCACGTTGGCGACATTATTGTTGTGTCGATCAAGGAGGCTATCCCGCGCGGCCGCGTTAAAAAAGGTGATGTTATGAAGGCGGTCGTTGTACGTACCGCTAAAGATATTCGCCGGCAGGATGGAAGCGTTATCCGTTTTGATAACAACGCTGCCGTTTTGATTGATAACAAAAAAGAACCTATTGGCACGCGTATCTTCGGGCCGGTTCCACGCGAGCTTCGCGCCAAGAACCACATGAAGATCATCTCGCTCGCCCCTGAAGTTCTTTAAGGAGAGGCGCTCGTGAACAAGATTCGCAAAGGCGATAAGGTCGTCGTACTTGCTGGCCGCGACAAGGGTCGTACCGGTGAGGTCATCACTGTGATGCCAAAGGAAGACACGGCGCTTGTGCGCGGTCTTAATTTGGTGAAGCGCCATCAGCGCCAGTCGCAAACGCAGGAAGCCGGCATCATTTCGAAAGAAGCGCCGATCAACCTGTCTAATGTTAGTGTTCTTGACCCTAAGGACGGTAAGGCGACTCGTGTCGGCTTCGAAGTTCGTGATGGCAAGAAGGTCCGTGTGGCCAAGCGTTCGGGAGCCTTGATAGATGGCTGAGATCAGTAATTTGCCTCGGTTCAAGCAGATGTATAATGATGTTATACGCAAAGCTATGCTCGAGCAGTTTAAGTATTCGAACGAAATGGAAATCCCACGGATTTCCAAAGTGGTGTTGAATATGGGTGTTGGTGAGGCTACTGCCGACTCCAAGAAGCCTGCAATTGCCGCCGGAGATTTGTCATTGATTGCCGGTCAAAAGGCGGTCGTTACGCGCGCCCGGAACTCAATCGCGACGTTCAAGGTTCGTGAGGAAATGCCAATTGGTACGAAGGTTACTCTTCGCGCTAACCGTATGTATGAATTTTTGGACCGGTTTATTACGATTGCGCTTCCCCGCGTTCGAGATTTTCGCGGTTTGAACGCTAAAAGCTTTGACGGCCGTGGAAATTTTGCTATGGGCCTCAAGGAACACATCGTGTTTCCGGAGATCAACTACGATAAGGTTGATCAGATCTGGGGCATGGACATCATCGTTTGTACGACTGCAAAGACGGATGACGAAGCTCGGGCATTGCTCAAGGCTTTTAATTTCCCTTTCCGGCAGTAACGGCAAGCAAAAGGATAAGTCGATATGGCGAAAACCAGCTCAGTCGAAAAGAACAACCGTCGCATCGCTACAGTAAAGCGTCTTGCAACAAAACGGTCGAAACTCAAGACTATTATTATGACTCAATCTCTCCCGATTGATGAGCGTTTCAAAGCGCAATTGGCGCTAACTGAAATGCCTCGTGATTCGGCAAAGGGCCGCATCCGTAACCGCTGTGAAGTGACCGGACGTCCGCGTGCTTATTATCGTAAGCTCAAGATGTCGCGTATTGCGCTTCGTGAACTTGGTTCGCTCGGACTTATTCCGGGCATCGTTAAGTCCAGCTGGTAAGGGAGAGCCATTATGTCAATGACAGATCCGCTCGGCGATATGCTGACCCGCATCCGTAATGCTCTCGGTCGTAAGAAGTCCAGGGTGTCCACACCTGCTTCCAAGCTGCGAGCCCGTGTTCTCGATGTGATGAAGTCGGAAGGCTACATCCGTGATTATGCTCAAGTCGATTTCGACAATGGCAAGTCAGAGATCGAGATTGAACTGAAGTACTTTGATGGTGCTCCGGTTATCCGTGAGATCAGCCGCGTTTCAAAGCCTGGCCGTCGCGTTTATGTGTCGGTTAAGTCTATTCCAAACGTAGCCAGCGGCCTTGGTATATCGATTTTGTCGACACCAAAGGGCGTTATGGCTGATCATGAAGCCCGTGAACAGAATGTCGGTGGCGAGATCCTGTGCCGCATCTTCTGATGCTGCATAGTTTTTCTCACTAGAACGGACAGGACAAAGAAATGTCTCGTATCGGTAAAAAATCCGTAAGCGTTCCGGCGGGCGTAACAGCTTCGCTTGAGGGTCAGACGGTTAGGGCCAAGGGGCCTAAGGGTGAACTGCAATTTGTTGTTCACGATGAAGTTGTAGTTTCGATGGTCGATGGCGCTTTTGCTGTTGCACCACGTGACCAGACGAAGACTTCGCGTTCAAAGTGGGGTATGTCCCGCACTATGATTTCGAATATTTTCACTGGTGTAACCGCTGGTTTTGAGCGCAAGCTTGAAATCCAGGGTGTTGGTTATCGTGCTGCGCTGCAAGGCAGGAACGTTCAGTTGTCGTTGGGTTTCTCCCATGAGGTTGTTTATGATGTGCCGGA
>JAYSWX010000097.1:0-3696 GCA_043717855.1 Phyllobacterium sp. | reverse complement strand
TGCACGGGAGCGGGCCACGTTCGCTTTTCGTGTTTACCCAAATCATTTCGCCCGCCCCCTGAACTCTATGTTAGGAAAAGCATGAAATTCACTATGCTATCATTATCAATTTTAAATCGGACTCCTGATTGCCCTGGGCATCAACATGGATCCTTGGCCATGCCGTTTTCTTTCCGTGCGTCATCCATTATTATTGTAATCGTCGTTTTAATGACCCTGCTCACGGGCTGCGGGAATGGCAGTGGAAATAGGCAGCTTGAACACGCCGACATACTCATAAATGAAGTACCCTCATTCGTGTTTGCATCATATACCATCATAAAAGAAACATTGCCTAGCGACTTCATTGTAATAGTTGATATGAATAATATATCAGTCAGGAATGCCCCGCCATACTTCAAATTCCGAGGCGGAAAAATTTCTAAGGTCCAGAGAGTCGCGCGGATATCCTGGCCTGGATGGCGTGATGAATATATTTTTTACTGCGGCGATGAATATCTTAATATCTGCGGGATCGAGAAACCTCTAGATTACCTCGGGAAATCGCTAGACAGCTACGATGGGAAATCACTCGATCTTATTGACGCGTTGACCCGGGCAAAACAACCTAACAGTCATGGCTTATATATTGATGGTCAGGCACTGCCACAAGGCTGCTCCGTTATTGGGGTAAATCGTGACGCCCTGCAGTTAGCAGGAAAAACAGTTTCAGTCGGCGATTCTGATGAGACGGCTCTTATTGCTATCAATAGCAATGTGCCGCTTGTATCTGATGGTCTCAGCCGAATTATTCTGGAACGTAAGGCAACAGATGCCGCTAAGTCATCTCCGTGACATCAGTGTAAAGTTTCCTAACCAGTCGCTTCAGGGGAGCGGACCACGCACGTTTTTTCTGCTTGCCAACACTGGTTCGTCCGCCCCCTGACCTTGATGTTAGATGACAACTAAAATATGCCTTGGCTACAGCGCGAATTTGAAAAGGCCGATATCGGCTTACTTTCTGTAGTCACATGGCTTGCTACGCTATTTCTCTCAACAGCAGTAATCGGATTGAATTATATTGCCAAATTCCCAGTTACAGACATTCAAGTGTTTTCGATCTCTGCATTATCGTTCTTAATTTTGATATTCTTCGCCACAAGACACATAAACAAATACGCTATAAAATGCAATGCCTTGGCAATAATGATAATTACGCTTATCATCGTTCATGCGATTGGTCTTCCGGCATATTTTTACAATGACAAATCCAGCTACATACTCTTGCTATTCCTGTCTGTCTTGGTGTATCCATCTTATTTTATATACGCAATATTCTATTACAATTCGCAAAATAAATTGCCAATGTCACTTATGATAACATGCGTCATAGTGGCCTGTGAAATGGCGTTTTATCTTTCTAAAGCTGATGTCATCTAACCAGTCGTTGCACGGGAGCGGACCACGTATGTCTCTTCTGTTTGCCGACACCTTTTCGTCCGCCCCCTGAACTTGATGTTAGTGGTACTGCGCCGCACAGCGGCCCGACGCGCCTGATGAAACTGGTTCCGTTTGGTTGTGATTTGTTCCAACTCGGGTTTCACGAGAATCCCATCGTCCGCGTCTCATGGTCGTCAAGTCTATGGTGCCGCGAGCCCGTATGTTAGTGTGACCGCTACCGCCTTTTGAGACGTGCACTGATGACAGCATCGTGGTTCGCCATGGTACTGATCTCGCAAGGAAGATTCCTCGATCTGGGCGGTGGCCGTGGGCGATGCTGGTTGTCTCATTACGGAGAACGCCATGTCTACGCCGACATCCCCCATCACACCACGTCATCTGCAGCCGGATCCTGAGTTCGCTATCGTGCGCCCGCACGCTGCGGGCCTGGATATCGGCGCTGGGGAGATCTGGGCGGCGTCGCCGCCGGGCGAGCACGAGAAGACGGTTGGCAAATTCGGAACGTTTACCGCTGACCTCGTGTCACTGGTGGTCTGGCTGAAGGAGCGCGGGATTACGACGGTGGCGATGGAGAGCACCGGCGTGTATTGGATTCCGATCTTTGATGTGTTGCAGCGCGCTGGCATCGAAGTTTTTCTGGTGAATGCCTACCACGTGAAATCCGTGACCGGACGCAAAACGGATTTGCAGGATTGTCAGTGGCTCCAGAAATTGCACGGGTGCGGATTACTGAAAGGCAGTTTCCGTCCTGATGATCTGACGGTGGCCGTGCGTTCTTTGTTCCGTCATCGCGCGGATCTGGTCCGCGAAGCGGCGGCAAGTGTTCAGCGCATGCAGAAAGCGCTGACGCAGATGAACGTCCAGCTGCATCACGCCGTGTCGGATATCACCGGAAAGACCGGCCTCGCGATCATCGACGCGATCATGGCTGGCGAGCGCAGTCCCGCGACCCTTGCCAAGCTGCGTGATCGCCGCTGTAAAAGCGATGAGGCCACCATCGCCAA
Source organism: Phyllobacterium sp. (assembly GCA_043717855.1). Taxonomy (GTDB): domain Bacteria; phylum Pseudomonadota; class Alphaproteobacteria; order Rhizobiales; family Rhizobiaceae; genus JANMEX01. The sequence goes on along the minus strand of JAYSWX010000097.1, from coordinate 1,252 downwards.
AGCCCTGACCGGCACCTGGCGCAACGAGCATTTGTTTTCCATCCGTCAGCACTTGGCCACGTGGCGACATTTCCATGCACAGATCGCCACCACCGACGCCGAGCTGGCGACCGCGCTGGGGCAGATCCCGGATGATCCCAGTGCCGGTTCGCTCAAAGGGCCAGCGAAACGCGATCAGACCGCTATCGCTTTTGACGCACGGACCGTCTGTCACCAAAAATTCGGCGTCGACCTGACCGCCATCGAAGGCATCGGTCCCAACACCGCACTGACCATCCTCAGCGAAGTCGGCGCTGATTTCAGCCGCTTCAAGACCAGCGGCGCCTTTTGTTCCTGGCTTGGCGTCGCGCCCAACCAGCGCATCACGGGTGGCAAAACCATCTCGTCGCACACCAAGCGCACCCGCAACCGAGTGAATCAGGCCCTGCGCGTGGCAGCCTCCGCCTTACGTAAATCCAAATCCGCCCTCGGCTCAATCGCCCGCGCCTTGGAACGACGTCTTGGCGCCACCAAATCCATCGTCGCCATGGCGCACCGTCTCGCCCGCTACATCTACGCCATGGTCACTCGTGGCGAAGACTATCTGCAACGCTCACTCGCCGGCCTCAAAAATAAGCGGCTCGAACGCCAAACGGCCCTCTTGCGCACGCTTGCCGCCGAATTGAAGTATACCATTGAGCCGCAATGAAATACATGCTGCGCACTGAGGTTTGTTTCAAGGAAGCCCAAGACGCCACCTTGATAGGAAGTAATTATGGACATTGATATCTTTTCGGTAATTGGGGTAATTGTCCCAGTGTCCATGATTGCTTTCTCAGTAATGTCTAAGTTTTCTGTAAGGCAGTGGATTATTGCGGTTCCAATTATTGTGTTTTCATTCATTGGCGCAGTGTCCAATTCCGGGCTTGCTCCACTGGATGGCCGATGGACTCAGGATAGATATCTAACGGGATCGATAATAACCATTCTGTCTATAATTGGGATAGCTATTGTTTCTTTGATTAAGAAAGCGGATGAAAAATAGACGGCAAACCTCGCTAACTAGTCACTGAAAGGGAGAATGTGACGCTTGTGTTGAATAACGATCCTTGTTCCATGTCATTGACGCTGATTGCGTCGATCAACGTGGCCTCGCTGTCACATTCCCCTTTACCTTGATGTTATACCGCTCATCTGCTTTTGGTTTCATTTCCGAACAACGCTTGTCGTATCGTCCGCATATGGTGCGCATTTCGTGAAAACTACGTTGAAT
>JAYSWX010000096.1:0-50172 GCA_043717855.1 Phyllobacterium sp. | reverse complement strand
TCAAAATCTGCGGCCTTTCCACGCCCGAAACCGTGTCAGCGGCGCTGGATAATGGTGCGGCGATGGTGGGGTTTATTTTCTTCGCCAAAAGCCCCCGTCACGTGAGCGCAAGCCACGCTGGCGAATTGCGGCAACTGGCAATCAGGCGTGCTGAAGCGGTAGCTGTCACCGTGGATGCGGACGACAATTATCTAGACGAAATTGTCAGCGTGATGAAACCTGACTGGCTGCAACTGCACGGGCACGAAACGCCGCAACGCGTTCTCGATGTCAAAGCGCGTTACGGCCTTCCCGTCATGAAGGCGCTTTCCGTGCGTGAAGCGGCGGATTTGGATGCGGCGAAACTATACAACAGCGTTGCCGACAGACTATTATTTGATGCCAAAGCGCCCAAGGGATCAGAGCTTCCCGGTGGCAATGGCGTCTCGTTTGACTGGACATTGCTGAACGCCCTTGACCCCGGCTTGGATTACATGCTTTCGGGTGGGATCAATGCAGATAACGTCCGCGAGGCGCTGCGCGTGACCCATGCGCCGGGGCTGGATATTTCCTCGGGCGTTGAAAGCGCACCGGGCGTCAAGGATAGTGGATTGATCGAACAGTTTTTTACCACGCTAAAAAGCGCGGCCTCGGGAGTGATAAAGTGAACAAGCCAATCGAGCCAAACTCATTCAAGACAGGTCCGGACGAGCAAGGCATGTTCGGCATTTTTGGCGGTCGTTTCGTTGCCGAAACGCTTATGCCGCTGATTTTGGATTTGCAAGCGCACTATACCGCTGCCAAGAATGACCCGCATTTCAAGGCTGAGCTTGAGCATCTTAACACGCATTATACTGGCCGCCCGTCGCCGCTTTATTTTGCTGAACGCCTGACCGAGCATCTCGGCGGCGCGAAAATTTACTTCAAGCGCGATGAGCTGAACCATACCGGCAGCCACAAGATCAACAATTGCTTGGGCCAAATTCTGCTGGCAAAGCGCATGGGCAAAACCCGCATTATTGCCGAAACTGGCGCAGGTCAGCACGGCGTGGCGTCTGCCACCGTCTCGGCGCGTTTCGGCCTGCCATGCCATGTTTATATGGGCGCAACAGACGTCGAGCGTCAGGCGCCCAACGTGTTCCGCATGAAGCTGCTGGGCGCGGAAGTGAACCCGGTGACCGCCGGCCACGGCACGTTGAAAGACGCCATGAACGAGGCGCTGCGTGACTGGGTGACGAATGTGCATGACACTTACTACATGATTGGCACCGCCGCCGGCCCGCACCCTTACCCTGAAATGGTGCGTGATTTTCAGTCCGTCATCGGCCGCGAGACCAAGGAGCAGATGCTCAAAGCCGAAGGCCGTTTGCCGGATTTGCTGATTGCCGCAGTTGGTGGTGGCTCGAACGCCATCGGCCTGTTCCATCCGTTCCTCGACGACAAGGAAGTGAAAATTGTCGGCGTCGAAGCGGGCGGCAAGGGCTTGCAAGGCGAAGAACATTGCGCCTCGCTGACCGCCGGTTCGCCCGGCGTGCTGCACGGCAACCGCACGTATTTGCTGCAAGATGGCGATGGCCAAATCAAAGAAGGCCATTCCATTTCCGCAGGCCTCGACTACCCCGGCATCGGGCCGGAACATTCATGGCTGAAAGACTCAGGCCGCTGCGAATATGTGCCCATCATGGATACCGAAGCGCTCGAAGCCTTCCAACTGCTCACAAGGCTCGAAGGCATCATCCCCGCGCTGGAGCCTGCCCACGCCTTGGCCGAAGTTATCAAGCGCGCGCCTAAGATGGGCAAGGATAAGATCATCGTGATGAACCTGTGTGGCCGCGGCGACAAGGATATTTTCACTGTTGGTAAGATTTTGGGATTTGGGTTGTAAGCAGTTTATGAGTTTCACGCCCGATAAAATAAAGGGAAGATGCCCTATCTGTGGCCCAGATCGCTGGGCAGATGTTCTCGGGCACGCAAAAAATCTGGAAGAAGCCAACCATTGCGTATGGTTTCAGACAGATCATCGAATATTGAAATGTCGTGGTTGCGAAGCGATTTATCATCAAATTAAGGAAGTTTTTTCGGAAGATTATATCCAGGACGATGATGGAGAATGGCAGTACGATGCAAAGATAAAGCATTGGCCTGAGACCCCCCAAATCTTAAGAAATACACCTGATTGGTTAAATAAGCTCGGCACAAAAGACGTACGTTTAGAAGAACTGATTTCAGATATGTACAAGGCGCTTAACGCTAATCTTTCAGTTCTCGCGATCATAGGCGTGAGAACTGTATTCGACCGAGCGACGGAGCTCTTGTCGATCGATCCAGCAAAAACCTTTGACGAAAAGCTTAACGAATTGCTTCAGGCTGGGTACATAGGCAAAACTGAAAAAGATCATTTAGCCCTAGCAACTGACGCTGGAAGTGCCGCTGCTCACCGTGGATGGAAGCCGACAGATGAGGAGCTTTCTTTCGTCTTGGTCACCGTGGAAGAGTTCTTAAAGCGCGTATTCATACAGAGCGAGAGTGCGATACTACTAAAAAGTGCGATACCCCAAAAGCCTGCTCGCAAGAAGCAAAATTGATTATAGAACGACTGAATACTCAAACGCGACAGCCAAATAAATCGCACTTTTCAACAATAGGTCAGCGCTCATATTGCGCATCAACTCTATTGTGTTACACTGCAACACACTCTCTTCAGGAGCAGTCACAATGGCAACAACAACATTCTCCATGCGCATGGACGCTGATGTCAAGCGCAGGCTTGAAGAGCAGGCCGCGCTAGAAGATCGATCGGCGGCATATGTTGCCAATCGGGCGATTGAGGATTTTTTGGCGCGGGAAGCTGCGTTGAAAGCGGCTATTGTTGAGGCGCTTGATGATGATGACGGCGTGCGCACTTCGGGTGAGGCTGTTATGACGTGGATGTCTCGCTGGGCTGATGGGCATGACGAGCCAATGCCTGAACCAGACATTTTTATTGATATGAAAAAGTCGGCACGCGCAGGATGAAGCTGGTATTTCGCGAGGATGCCAAGCGCGATTTGCGCTGGTTTTCGAAATACTACGCCGTCAATTTTCCCGAAGGACGCAAACAGGCGGAACTGCGATTTGCAGCCGCGATAAAATTGGTCTTAGTAAATCCTCGCGCGGGTCACCTTATTGAGGGGCTTCTTGTAAGGAAAATGGCAGTGCAGCGCACACCATTTGTACTTATATATGCCATTGTGGGTGACACAATCGATATCATTCGTGTATGGGATGCGCGAGCTGACCCAATCCGCTTTAGCGAGAGATGACACTTACATGACCACCCGCATCGACACAAAATTTGCTGCCCTTCGTTTAGAAAACCGTCCGGGGCTCGTTACCTATTTCATGGGCGGCGATCCGGATTATGATACGGCGCTCAACATCATGAAGGCGCTGCCGGCGGCAGGGGCTGATGTGATTGAGCTCGGTATGCCCTTTTCTGATCCGATGGCCGACGGTCCGGCCATTCAGGCAGCCGGGTTGCGCGCGCTTAAGGGCGGGCAGACATTGATAAAGACGCTGAAAATGGCAGCGGATTTTCGGCAGAGCGATAATGAAACGCCAATCGTTTTGATGGGCTATTATAACCCGATTTATATTTACGGCGTGGATAAGTTTTTGGTGGATGCCAAGGCATCCGGCATTGACGGGCTGATCGTGGTGGATTTGCCGCCGGAAATGGACGAGGAATTGTGCCTTCCAGCGCTAAAAGCGGGCCTAAACTTCATTCGATTGGCCACGCCAACCACCGATGATAAGCGCCTGCCAACGGTGCTGACCAACACCTCCGGCTTCGTCTATTATGTCTCGATGACCGGCATCACCGGCTCGGCGCTGACGGATACGTCGAAGGTGGCTGAGGCCGTGAAGCGCATCAAATCGCATACGGATTTGCCCATTGCCGTCGGTTTTGGCGTGAAGACCGCTGAGCAGGCCAAAGTCATCGGCCAATCGGCGGATGCCGTTGTGGTAGGTTCGGCAATCGTCAATTTGATTGCCTCGACGCTGACCAAAGACGGCAAAGCGACTGGAGATACCGTTGACAGCGTGGCGACAATGGTGCGCGGTTTGTCCACTGGCGTTCGCTCTTCACGTCTTGCAGGATAGGCCGCGCGGCCTTACATTCTGCATATAATTTCAAGGAGATTTTCCGATGAACTGGATCACCAGCTACGTTCGCCCGCGTATCAATTCGATGCTTGGCCGCCGAGATATGCCGGAAAATCTCTGGATCAAGTGCCCAGAGACGGGCGAAATGGTGTTCCATTCTGATTTGAAGAAAAATCTTAACGTCATCCCCGCCTCAGGGTTTCATATGAAAATCGCGGCGAAAGATCGGCTTGCCGCATTTTTTGACAATGGTGCTTTCACCACTTTGGATAATCCCAAAGCCGTTGTGGACCCGCTGAAATTCCGCGACGAGAAAAAATATACCGATCGGCTGCGTGATGCGAAGGCCAAAACCGGGCTTGACGACTCGATTATCAACGCGCTTGGAACGCTGGATGGAATGCCCATTTCCGTGATGGTGCAAGAGTTCGCATTTATGGGCGGCTCGCTCGGCATGGCGGCCGGCGAGGCCATCATCAAGGGTTTTGAAACCGCCATAAATGACAAGCGCCCGCTGGTGCTATTCGTCGCTTCCGGCGGCGCACGAATGCAGGAAGGCATTATTTCGCTGATGCAATTGCCACGCACGACGGTGGCGGTGGATATGCTCAAAGAGGCAGGACTGCCCTATATCGTGGTGCTCACCAACCCTACCACAGGCGGTGTTACGGCGTCTTACGCCATGCTTGGTGATGTGCATTTGGCCGAACCCGGCGCGCTCATCGGCTTTGCAGGGCAACGTGTTATTGAGCAAACCATCCGTGAAAAATTACCGGAAGGCTTCCAGCGCTCGGAGTATTTAATGGCTCACGGTATGGTAGATCAGGTGGTAGCGCGCAAAGATATGCGCCCGGTTATCTCCAGCCTGTTGCACATGATGATGAAAAAGCCCGCGCCGCAGCCTTTGCCAGCGTTGGCTTGAGGCCGTGGCGACATTGCGCACCGCTGAGGATGAAATCGCCCACCTCATGACGCTGCACCCCAAGGGCTTTGACCTGTCCTTGGAGCGTGTGCTTGGCTTGCTTGAGAAACTCGGCAATCCGCATTTGAAACTACCGCCGGTTATCCACATTGCAGGAACCAACGGCAAAGGTTCAGCGTCGGCCTTTTCGCGCGCATTGCTCGAAGCGTCAGGCCACATCGTTCATGTCCACACCTCGCCCCATCTCGTGCGCTGGCACGAGCGCTATCGCATGGGCGCGAAGGGCGGCGGCAAACTGGTCGAAGACCAAGTGTTTGCCGATGCGCTGCGCCGCGTGGCCAAAGCCAATGACGGTAAGCACATCACTGTGTTTGAAATTCTTACTGCCGTTGGCTTTTTGCTTTTTTCCGAACATCCGGCAGATTGCGTAATTATGGAAGTCGGCCTTGGCGGGCGCTTTGATGCCACCAATGTTATTCCAAAACCTGCCGTTTCGCTGATCATGCCTATATCGCTGGATCACGAAGCCTATTTGGGTGACCGCGTCGAACTGATCGCCGCTGAAAAGGCAGGCATCATTAAGCGTGGCTGTCCGGTGGTTATCGGGCAGCAGCCCGAGACCGCCGCGCGCGACGTGCTGGAGGCAACGGCGGATCGCAACCGCTGTCCGGTGTCTGTCTATGGTCAGGATTTCCACGCTCGCGAAGAGCGCGGACGCATGATTTATGAAGACGAAGACGGGCTGATGGACCTGCCACTACCAAAGTTGCTTGGCCGCCATCAGCTGTCAAATGCCGCAGCCGCAATTCGTGCGGTAAAAGATGCCGGCTTCCCGCTGTCTTTGGACGCCGTTGAAAAAGCAATGAAAACGGTTTCTTGGCCCGCGCGGATGCAGCGGTTGGACCACGGAAAGCTGGTTGCGTTTGCGCCAAAAGGCTCTGAAATCTGGCTCGACGGCGGGCATAATCCAGGTGCAGGTTTGGTCATAGCTGAGGCGCTTGCAGAGCGCGAGGACCGCCATCAGCGCCCGCTGTTCATGATAATCGGTATGATTAATACCAAGGATGCCACAGGTTATTTCAAAGCATTTGACGATATGGTGCGGCATATTTTTACAGTGCCAATTGCCATGAGCGAAGCAGGAGTACCGCCGGATAAGCTGGCTAACATGGCACTCGATGCGGGACTTTCCGCTGAACCGGTTTCTTCAGTTGGAAATGCACTAAAACTGCTCGGCGAAAGTTGGAACGGGCTGGAATCAGCACCGCGCATCCTCATTGGTGGTTCGCTTTATCTGGCAGGGCAAGTTTTGGCTGAAAACGGCACACCACCTGAGTAGTTCTGGCGTAACCATTTTTTGTCAGATTATTCTTAGAGCACTTCCAAGCTTGATGGAACATCCAGCGGTTAAGGATAGTGCGACAAAACAAGGACTGAGAGCTTGAATTTTGATTCTATCAAAATTCATTTCGCTCTAGTCGCTTGATGTTTCATCAAGCTGGGAAATTCTCTTAAACTGAAAATGAACAAGCCGTTCTGATTACGTTCAAACGCTGCAACGCATTCTCTATTCAACAGACCGAGATACATCGGCTGGGGAACACGGGCCAAGCCCTATGGAGACCATCATGTCAAACACCAGCATCAAATCACTATTCGCGGTCCTCGCCTTTACCGCCACATTTGGCGCCGCCAATGCCGAAACCGTCCGCGATCATCGTGACCCGCAAGTGCGCGATCACCGCACGATTTGTGTAATCGGCGATCCAAACTGTCGCGACCATCGCAGTCCAATCGTTGTTGTGCCACCGCGCCATTTGCCGCCAGTTTACGAACCGCCAGTCGTCGTTGTAAATCCGCAGCCGCAGCCACCGGTAATCCCGATTGATCCAGGCATTGGCAATGGCCACTGGAATGACGATCAGGACGATGATTACCGCATCTCCTGCCGCGAGGGCCGCCAGATTGTTCGTGAAAACGGCTTCCGCCACGTCCGTGCCTTCGACTGCGACGGACGCGTCTATGGCTACCGTGCTGACAACCGTCACGGCGGCGCAAAAATCCGCATGACCAATCGCGGCAATATTATCTCGGTGCAGTATTACACGTACTGAGCCAAACTTGATCTAAGAAACGAAAAACTCGGCGATGAGCCGAGTTTTTCACATTCACATGTCTAAACTTAAGCCGCTGCTGCGCCCTTTATCCAGTTTGACAAAACCGTCTTTGGTGCCGCGCCAACTTTGATGTCTGCGCGCTCGCCGCCTTTGAAAATCAAAAGTGTAGGAATAGAGCGCACGCCATATTGCGCGCCAAGTTCCGGATTTTCATCAATGTTCAGCTTCACGACTTTAACCTGTCCAGCCATCTCATTGGAGATTTCTTCCAGCGACGGACCGATCATCTTGCACGGTCCGCACCATTCCGCCCAGAAATCGACGACAACTGGAACTTTGGAATCCAAAACTTCCGATTTGAAATTTGCACCGTCAACTTTAATCGTGGCCATTTTTATCTCCTAAAATTTGTTTCGAACCATCAGGTAAGCACGACTCAGGCTCTGTTCAAGTCTGGTTCTGTCACGAAGCGGTAAGCGCTTCAAGCGCCGCATCCAGCGCTGCTTCGTCAAGCGCGATGAAGTGCGGCCCTTCTGTGTATAGCAGCGCGGCTTTCACCGCGTGTTTCGGATAAAGCGGTGCCAAAAGCACACGATAAAGCGCGAGCTGCGCGATATGGCTTTGCGGGACTTCTCCCAACTCTGTTGGCGGCGGGCGGTTGGTTTTGTAGTCCATAATCAACACTTCAGTTTTGGTGACTGATAGCCGATCAATCTTCCCGCTGACACTGTGCGGTGAACCACCAAGGATAATTGTGCCGCCGATAGAAACCTCGCCTCGTGAACCATCTGCAAACAATCCTGCAAAACGTGGGTCGTTGAGTATCGTCATAACACTGGTGCAAAGTCGGGTGCGAACTTTCTCGTCCACTTCTGCCAAGGCGCGGTCGAGATAACGCTTGGCAGACCGCTCGCGATTTTCGGACTCAAAGTTTGGCAGCACTTCGAGCAAGCGATGCACCGCCGCGCCGCGCCGTAATGCGCCGCTTGGATCACTCTCTTCAACATCCAAAACCGGGGAGCGCTTAGCGCTTTCAGCTTGCGCGTCAACGGACAGACCATTGCCAGATGGCGTGAGCGGACGGTTCAAAAATTTGAGCGGTTTTAGCGGGACGCGCAGATAATCCGGCAATTTCTCGTGAAGGACAGCAGGTTCGTTATCCAGCTTGCTCGGCTCAAACGTGGTTGTTCCCATCGAAAATCTCAGCGCTGCCCGCCCCGTGATCTCATGGATTGAAGTGATAGTTTCCGGCGCGGCTTCCAGTCCTGATTTCACCATATCCAGCCACGTTGGGATTTTGGAAACCTGATTGCCGCCAAATCCGCAGACGATCAGCACGTCTTCCGCGCGGGTCATACCGACATAAAGCAGCCGCTTGTATTCGGCTAATTGCTGCGCCGTCATCGCATCGCGCACAGGCTGAATGGCGCTGTTGCCGAACTCAGCTTTTGGCACCCAAACAAAACCATCAACCTCACGGTTGCCCTGTTTTAGTTTAACCGTGATAAGTGGCGCGGAATGATGGCTGGCACCGGGATTGCTGCCGGGATCAACCAGAAACACATAGGGCGCCTCAAGCCCCTTCGCGCCATGCACGGTCATGATCCGCACTTCATCGCGCCCCGCAGACGCCTCGCGCTTTATCTCCGGCGCGGCCTCGCTAAGTATTTCAATGAAGGATTGCAGGCCATGAATACCGCTTTGTTCGGAGGCCAAAGCATAGGACAAAAACTCGTCGATAACGTCCGATGCCTCTTCGCCGAGCCGCCCGACGAGTTTGGCACGAACGCCATCACGGCCAAGAATCTTTGCGAAAAACTCATAGACCGGGACAAGATCGGCTTCACCCCGCCAGCGCTTGAGCGAGGCAGCAATGAGCGCCAAGCGCTCATCAGTTTTGCCAGCGTCTGCGAGGCAATTCAGTAGCGAAGTCTTGTCGTCTCGCCCCGCCGCTAGATTGGTCAGCTCATAGTCCCGCAAGCCAAAAACCGGACTACGCAGCAGCGCTGCAAGCGACAAGTCATCATCGGGTTGCAACGTGATGCGCGCCAATGCCATCAGGTCTAATATGGCAATGTGCGATGTCAATGTAAGTCTATCCGCGCCCGCGACCGGCACGTTGCGGTCCTTAAGCTCCCGCGAAAGCGCGTGCATAAACTGGTCGCGTTTGCGTACTAGCACAAGAATATCGCCTGCGCGAACCAGCTTGCCCGTGGCCGGATTTTGCTCTTTGCCGACTAACCGCTTGATTTCATCGGCAATGTTTTTTGCAAGAATTACCGCAGGCGCAGCGAGGTGATCGACCGCCTTGGTCCAGTCCTCATCGATGTCTCGTTGTGTCTCATCTTTAGGATCGGGCCGCACATAATCCCATGCTTCAACGCGGCCATGCTGATCGGCGCGAATGGTGGTGTGATCGATATAATCGCCGTTGCTTACCAGCCCTTCATGCGCTTTGCCAAACACCAGATCGACTGCCTTCAACACTTCCGGTGTGGAGCGGAACGATAGAGGGAATTTCACGCTCTCGAAATTCATTTTGGCGTCTTTAACGCGCCGTGCTTTCTCGCGTCCATTGTCGGCAAACACTTCGGGCCGGGCGCCTTGGAACGAATAGATGGACTGCTTTTCATCGCCCACGACGAACAGCGTCCGGCGCTTCTTGGCAGCCGTTTCGCCGCTGAAAAAATCCCCCGTCAGCGCATTGACCAAATCCCACTGGCGCGGGCTGGTGTCTTGAGCTTCATCAACCAACACATGGTCAATGCCTTGGTCGAGCTTATATTGCACCCATGCGGCAGCCGCATCACGGCTTAAGAGATTGCGCGTCGCCTCGATCAAATCCTCATAATCCAGCTTTCCGCTTTCACGCTTCATTCTGATGTGCCGCTCACTGAGCTTGCGGATAAGCACATGTGCTGCGCGAGTGATATCAAGCATCGTGCGGCGGGCGAGCTTGTCTTTCGTTTCCAATATTTGGGCGCAGGCCAACTCAAAACGGTCCGCCAAATCCGGCGCAACAGATAGCAGCGGCTCCTTGGCAAAGGATGACGACTTGCGCGGTTCGCCATCAGCTTTCAGAAACACTTTTGTGAGATGTTCCAGCCGCTCGGTTGCTGATTTGACGTTGACGATAGCGCCCAGCGCATAGCCAAATTCGCTGATGGTTTTCAACTTCGATGTCGGCGCAATATTCGCCAGCGATCGCATCATATCCACCGACAGCGCCAACAGCGGCCAACTGTCAGCGATGATTTTATCCGCAGTATCGTCCGGCGCTAACCCCACCAAATCATCCAGCGCAGACGCATCAATTGCACCTGATTTCAGGTCCGCTAAAAAGCCCGCCAGCGCACTGCGGTTGGGCCCGCCAAGCGCTGCCTCAAACAGGTTTTTCAACCCCTCTTCGCCGCCAGCATCCAACACAGTTTCAAACGCGGAGGATAATTGCTCATCACCCCCGCGATAGGCTTGGATGGTGATTTGGCGTTTGGCTTCCTCGCGGATAAAGGCATCTGTCGCATCGTCAAGCAGCTCAAAATGCCCGGCAATATTGGCTTCTAGCGGGAAGCGTTTCAGCACGGATGTGCAAAAGGCGTGGATGGTTTGGATCTGCAATCCACCGGGAGTTTCCAGCGCGCGGGCAAACAAATTGCGGGCCGCCTTGAGGCGCGCGGAATTGGCGCGCTTGCTTTCAATCTCAAATATCGCATCGCTAAGCTTTGTATCATCCAGCGCCGTCCATGCTGCCAGCCGCTCGAACACGCGGTTCTCCATCTGCGCCGCCGCTGTCTTGGTATAGGTCAGACACAGGATACGCGATGGCTCGACGCCATCCAAAAGCAAGCGGATAACGCGCTGTGACAGCACATGCGTTTTGCCTGAACCGGCATTGGCCGACACCCAGACTGTGTTGACGGGGTCTGACGCAGTTGCCTGCCCCGCACGGGTTTTCGCGTCCAGTATGATAGGCTTCGTATCGCTCATGTTGAGGCATCCCCGCCATCTTCGCCGCCGGATGACCATTCCATCACACGGGCAAGATGATCGTAGTCGCCTTCCAAATCACCGGCCTTGAAGGGCAAGGCACGCGAGATGTAACCATTTGTTTCGGATGCATAATAAGCAATCATAGCGCCCAGTTTCGCCCACGCCCGCTCGCCGAGCGTTTCGGCATCAATGCCTTCATCGTTCTTTTTGGATTTCAAAATAGACTCAGGCTTCACTGTTCCGTCTGGTTTCAAACGCACATAAAGCAAATCGCTGGCATGAGTTTTGACGTCAAAACCGTTGCGCTTCAGCAGCGCGGCTTCTAACGCCAATTGCGGGCTGACCAGCGTAAATGCCTGCCCGATAGACGGAGTGGAGCCAGTTTTATAGTCCACAATATCCGCGCCGCCGAGCACCATTTTATCAATGCGATCGGCGCGACCGCGCAGTGTCACACCACTTTCTCCGATCTCAATTTCAATCGAAGATTGCTCGACATGGGAGGCATTGATCCAGCCCGCCCGCTCATCTTCGAACGCAATGAAATGCTCCACCATAGTTTCAAAGCGTCGCCACCACAGTGCATGGGTTTCTTCCGGCAAGCCTTCATTGGCGAATAGTTTGCGGCCTATTGCTTCCAATTCATTTTTGGTGCCGGGCGCTTTAATGCGCTGGCGCACGAACTCTTCGACAATGTTATGGAACAGTCGTCCGCGCTCGGCCGCATCAGGTTGGCGCAGCAAAGGCTGCAAAGGCTCTAACCCCAAAATCCGCTTGGCATGAACAGCATAGGGGTCACGGCGCAGCGTTTCGATCTCAGTAACGCTGAACCGTTTGGGGCGAAGATGCAACGCCGGAGTCGGGTTGGGGCGTTTCTCGCGTGGTGAATTTTGGCCAAGATCAATCTGGCGACCCCAGTATAAATAGTCCTGCGCCCGCGCTTGCATCGCCTTGGTTTGCGCATCACCCATCACAGCATGGAGCCGTTGCAGCCACCGCGAAGCAACGGAGGGAGCGCCATCAATCCGCGCCGCACGAGATAGGATGACATGCTTGGCTCCCGTGAGCATTTGGAAATCATGGGCAGCCAAACCGACGCGCCGCTCCGGCGGTTCAATGCCGATACCACCCTTCATCCCACGTGACAGAAACGGATCGTCTGATGGGCGGGATGGCCATATCTTTTCATTCAGCCCGCCAAGCACAATGGTTTCGACATGCTGCAAACGCGCCTCAAGTGCGCCCCAGATAAACACGTCCGGGTTTGCGCCTGACCTAGGCTTAACTGCTTGACCGGAAATCATCGCGCCATGGATGGATGGCCATTCTGACGGCAAAAACTCGTAGTCCACTTCAGCCGCGATGAGATTTCGCAAATGCTGTGCCAGTGCATCACCGCTGTCGCCTGCGTAGAGCAATTTAACGCCTTGGCTCTCATCTATGCCGATAGCCTCAAATGCAGCGACACTGACTTTGCAAGCTTGCGCTACAGTGACAGGTTCAGTGCCTGCCGCAAAGGTTACTAGCGGAGCAAGTGCTGTACTAAGCGCTAAGGCGATATCAACAGCATCTTCTGTTTCTTGGATCGTGAGCCGTTTGATATAGGCCGGCTGATGCGGTTCGTCGTCTCGTTTGTTGACTGTTTTTAGACGATCCAAAATAATCGGTAGTTCAATCACTGTCACGCCGCCGCGCAGACCTAGTAGCTCCAGCACCTCCGCCCCGCGCCGCGTTTTGGTGCGGCTGCCGCCAAGAGCGGTGAGCGGATGCTTGAGCAACGCCAAAAGTTTTGCCGGATCAGCTGGCGCAAACACCACTTCAAGCACTAACTGAAACAGCGCGGCAGGCGGCGTCTGGTCCAGCGGCGTGCCGCCGGAATCGTCCGCCTTGATGCCGAAGCGTTCCAACTCGGCGCTGACACGGCGGCCCAGCGTGCGGTCTGTGGTGACAAGGGCGGCTGGATAGGCCTTGTCTTCAATGGCTTTGCGCAGCGCAATCGCAATCGCAATCGCCTCCTGACTTTCTGAGGCTGCAACGATTTCGCTGACATTGGCAAAGCCATTATCCGTGCGCTGGTTGCCGAGTAAACTGGCCCAATGATGCGTCGTGTCCGCAGGCATCAAGGCTGCAGAAATTACCGCAGTGCGTTGTTTGATATCCGCTGGAACGACATCAATATCTTTGACATCGGCGCGGTTTATACCCAAGCGCATCATCAGTTTTTTCAAACCAAATTGCGGATGGCCAAACACTGATGGTGTTTCCTCCTGCGTCGAAAGCGCGTCCCACGCCTCATCATTTAGGTCACGATCCAGCCCCGGGAGCACCAATGCGCCCTGTGGCAAGCGGGCGATGACATTTAGCAATTCAGCAGTGGCAGGCACGGAGCCAGTCGAACCAGCGGCGATAACCGGGCCTATATGTTTGGCATTTTCCAGCCTTTTCGCTTCGGCCCGCATGATGATATTACGATGAGCAGTAGGATCGCTACGGCCAAGTTCTTGCAATTGCTGCGGCCAGTGCTGGGAGACGATGGCGATGAATTCGAAAGTAATCTGCCACCAAGCTGCTAGTTCTTCTGGAACAATATCCTTTAATCGGTCCCACGGGTCACCCTTACCGTCAACTTCGTCAATGTTTTGAATGTCGTCAATAAGTTTGGCTAAATCTCGCGCCAGCCAGAGCGCGTCGGCAGCAGTTGTCGGTACGACCATTGGGTCCGTACCAAACAGGTTTTTGACATAGTTGGGCAGAAATTCGGCCCAGTGCCGCACCAGCTTTGCCAAATGCAACACGCGCTCTTCGGCGCCAATTGCCGGATTTTTATCCAAAACTTCAGCGCCGGTTTCATCAAAGAAACTAGCATCCTCGTCAAATTCACCAAGCGGTTTGATGGTTGGCAGGATGGCTGTGCCTGAGCCGGATAGTTCTGCGAACACAGAGCGCAACGCACGCGCGGCACGGCGGGTCGGCACGTAGATTGTGACAGAGGCAAGCGCGAGCGGGTCATTTTCTGGCTTAAAACCAGCCACCAGTGTGCCGCTAATCAGCGCTTCCGCCAGCGTTTTCAGAAATGGCGCGCCGCTAGGGATAGAAAACACATTAGGCGTTTGGCCATTCATGTGCGGGCTCGGTGCGCGGCAACAACAGCGTCCGCAGGTGCAATGGCATCCGGCGTGCCAACGGTCAGCCATTGCCCGTCCATCGGCCAACCAAATAGTCGGCTATTCTCGATAGCTGCGTTAAACTCGCGGTTCAATGAATGTGCATCGTTTTCCGCGCCATCAAAAATACGCGGATGCAAAATAGCAACGCCTGCATAGATGAACGGGTTGGCATCACCTACTTTATACCGCGTGAGCATTCCATCCTCCCTACATACAAAATCAGTAGCCGCGCCGTGGCCTGTTGCCAGTGCGGTGGTGGTTAGCATCAGCAGAATGTCCATCCGTTCAGCGTCAAAATAATCTGCCATGGCAACCAAGTTTGAACGCTTGTTGTCGAGCCAAAATGTATCCGAATTGACCAAGTAGAACGGCTCGCTTCCAAGCAAAGGCAGCGCCTTGATAATCCCGCCACCTGATTCCAACAGCGCTTCGCGCTCATTGGAAAAGACGATGTCCAAGTCTGTGCGGGTGCGCAAATGCGCTTCCAATTTATCAGCCAGATAATGCACGTTAACGACCGCGCGGGTGACGCCAGCATCGACTAGGCTATCCAATCCCCAATCAATCAGCGCCTTGCCACCAACGTGAACCAATGGTTTGGGCGTGGTGTCAGTAATTGGCCGCATACGTTTACCAAGGCCAGCGCCTAGCACCATTGCCACTTTTGGAATGTTGGTTTTAGCGGGCATAGGCGAATCACTTTGCGTTAAGGTTGCAAACCCATATCAGCATAGAAGCGGGCCAGACGCGCAAGTGCCGGATGCGTTAAAGTTGCGCGAACATAAGATTCAATGCGTGGCAAATGCTGGCGATAGTAAGGCTTGTTATCGCGCCGCTCCAAGCGAATAAAAATGCCAAGAATTTTGGTATTCCGTTGCAAAGCCATGAGGGCATATTCTTGGGCAAGGCGGGCCTCATCAAAGTTCTTTGTGCGGCTTTTGATATAGGCTCCAAAGATTGCAACTTCCATTTCAGGCGTAATCGTCACCCGCGCATCTTGTGCCAGCGAAACCAGGTCATAGGCATTCGGGCCCCAGAGCGCATCCTGATAATCTAGCACACCTAGCCGGTCAAAACCCTCGCGCTCTGCCCGCCAGACAATATTCGGCGAATGATAGTCGCGTAGTAACAGGCCATAGCTACCGGTATTTAGCGTGGCAAACTGCTCATCCCAAGCGGCGGTGAATTCGGCACGCTCCGCATCACTTGCCTCACGCCCAAGCCGGTATGGAAAATACCAGTCCAGCGCCAGCGCCACTTCGATCATTAGCGCATCGCGGTCAAATGTCGGCACATGCCAGTCTAATCCGGCAGCGCTGATATTTTGCGGAACTCCCGCTTCATGAATTTTTGCAAGTAATTGTGCCGCGAGCTCGTATCGCTCTTGTATTGGTGTGCCATTGTCGGCAAGGAACGACCCCTTGCCTAAATGTTCAAGCACCAAAATGTTCTGGTCCAAATCGCGGGCAAATATCTGTGGTGTGGCAAACCCTTTTTCTGCCAGCGCTGTGCCTATGACAATGAATGGGTTCACTGTTGGATTGGTGGTATGCGCCACGTCACGATAAGCGAGCCCTTTCCAAATGGGCGGTCCGGCGGGGGAAAAGCGCTGATCCATAAGGATAATCTCTGTGCCGCCTTTATCCAAAAACGTCTCATAAACTCGTGGACTGGCATCGCCAATGAACGGTTTGCGCCTCGCGTAACTGTGACCGGATTTAGTCAAAAACTCACGAATGTTTAGTGCCCGCTGAATGCGGATGAGCGCGTTTTCCGGCCCCGTGATTTCAATACGGCGACCGGCACCTTCGTGCGAAATTGCCAGATGAATGGTATCCACAGGCAGCGCATTGCCGGCCCGTTCCGGCCATTCGATGAGCGCAATACCAGTTTCGAGTGCCTCTTCCAAACCTAGCTCGTCCAATTCAGAGGCATCATTCAAGCGGTACAAATCAAAGTGAGAGACTGGCGGTTTGGTGTCGTAGCTTTGCACCAGAGTAAATGTAGGACTGGGGACATCAATATCCGCATCGTCTGCCAGCGAGCGAATGATAGCCCGCGAGAGTGATGTTTTCCCTGCGCCGAGATCGCCGTGCAGCGCCAGAACATCGCCCCTTATTAGCGCTCGCGAAAGGTCATTGCCAAGTCGGTCCGTCGCGGCTTCGTCGGGCAGATCAAGAGCGATTATTGTCATAGGCTACTCGGCTGCAACCTGAAAATGCGTAGGGTCGGATGGGAATCGGCAGACCACACTTGTGCCCTCGCCCAGCTTAGACGTAATTGCGACACTGCCGTGATGCAGTTCTACCAACCCCTTTACGATTGATAGGCCAAGCCCCGTGCCACCCCGCCGTCCGCCATTGGCATGGGCGACGAAGCGCTCAAATACCGACGCCAGCACGTCTTTAGGAATGCCGGGGCCGTCATCATGAACCGTAATCAAAATATCGCTAACGTCACGCTTTGCTGACAGCGTTACGATACTGCCCTCTGGTGCATGGTTGGCGGCATTTGAAAGAAGATTACCGATAATCTGCCGAAGGCGTTGAACATCGGCCTTAAAAGCAGTCGCTTCTAGGCTCGTGGTTACTTTGAGTTTTATATAACCTTCTGTGAAGCGGTCTCTGGTCAGCTGCGCCACATCAGCGAACAGCGATGCCAAGTCAACCTCGCCAATGTCCAGCTCCATTATGCCGGCGTCCACGGTGGCAAGATCTAAAATATCATTGACCGTCGTCAGCAGCACTGATGAAGACGTTGCAATATGATCGAGATAATCGCCCTGCCGCTCGCTAAGTGCCCCGGTCGAGGGCAATTGTAGCAATTCGGTAAAGCCGATGATATTGGTCAGCGGTGAGCGTAACTCATACGAAACGTGCTGAATAAAATCATTTTTTAGGTTATCGGCGCGCTGTAACGCGTCATTTTTATCCTTAAGCGCCCGTTCAACGTTTACCGTGTCAGTAATATCCACAAAGGTCAGCATTGTCTGCCCCTTTGGCAAGGGCACCTGAGTGAACGCCAGTACGCTGCCGGAGTTCAATTCAATGTGCCCACTTCGCCCGTCACGGGCATCATCAAACCCGGTCGCACTGCCAACGAAAACATCCCATTCCTTGTTCGGGGCCATGTCTTTGCAGGCAGCGCGAATCGCTGAAATATGCACGCCCTCTTTGGCAAGCTCGCGCGGCAGCGACCAGAGCGCCGCAAATGCCGGATTGGACAGGCGGATCTTTCCGTCAGACCCGAATACGGCAACACCTTCCGCAAGATTATCCAAAGTCTCGCCTTGAATTTTCATTAGGGTATTGTAGCGGCTTTCTAGGTC
Organism: Phyllobacterium sp.; assembly: GCA_043717855.1. GTDB lineage: Bacteria > Pseudomonadota > Alphaproteobacteria > Rhizobiales > Rhizobiaceae > JANMEX01. The sequence continues at coordinate 32,523 of JAYSWX010000096.1, read as the reverse complement.
AAACTTCTCGGTCATATTCTCGAAAACCCAAATTGCGCCGCCCTTCGGTTGCGGATTTGCAAGAACCCGTAATGTGCGCCCGTCCGGCAAATGCCACCAATCCTCGACAGACTCTGGCGCCCGATAGGCCCCCAGTACCTGTTCACGCCAGCGCTTCCAGTCCGGCTGTTCAGGTAGTTTGCCAGCTGTGCGTAAGCGGTCCAAAAGCAGCCCGTGCGTTGGCACGCCTTCAAGGAAAGGTATATCCAAATCCCATAGTTTTTGGAACGCGCTATTAAATGAGCGAAGCTTTTGTGAATTATCGAAAATGGCAACAGCTGTGGTAAGTTGGTTGAGCGTATCGGACTGACTGCGCAATGTCCGCTCAAACTCTTCACGCATCGCATCCATATCACTAACGTCGCGGGCAAAGCCAGCAGAGCCGGTAGCAGTTGCGACATCCATTACTTCAAAGACTTTGCGCTCCCCGTCCACAACGGTGGCAACTTGATCTGCAAATTTTCCGTCACCAAGCCGCTTGCGCTCTATGAGTTCACGTGCTTGCGTTCCAAATAATTCAGGCAGGGGCTCTCCTGTCGCGCGAAACACCAAGACTTTGTTGTCTTTAATAACTAAATTTTGAAACGCCCTGTTGGCCCATCGCACGCCACCGGACATTTCCCGCCGCCAAATCGGGAACGGTAGGCTTTCGAGAAGCGCACCGAACAATCCGTTTGCATCCGTAAGCTCTTGCGCGTCCCGCTTCAGTCTGACGTTTTCAGCTTGGAGTTCAGTCAGCCCAATAAAGCGCACAAATGATGCCGTGCCAGTGCGGCGTCCTTGTACTTCAAGCTGTTGACCAGTGATTGCCTCACAGATAAGTTCAAAGGCCGTGCCGCGTTCGCGCAACGTTGAAATTGAATTATCCAAGCGGCTTGCAGTGATGGGGGTCAGCCAGCGGCCAAATGCCAAAAAATGACCACGATCCTGCGGCACACCGCTACCGACTGGCATGTTACCTATAATTTCGGGCTTCTCGGATAAAGAATCCCACATAACAATGCGCGCGTCACGGCTGGAAAGCAGGGCATCTGCGCGCTCGACGGATGCGGTTAAATCTGCAATGCGCGCACTAAGTCCCTTGTTTTCTGTGCTCATGCGCCCGCGCTCTCGGATTAGCCAAACCGCAGACAAAATGGCAGCGCCCATGGCACCCAAAAACATTGAAAATTGAATGACCTCAAGCGAACCGATAGCTTTGCCCATAATGGATACTCCAGCGGCTTGCGCGGGATTGGCCGTGACGCAGATAACTGTCGCCGCGCAAAGCTGCGCTCGAAGTTTTATGGATATTCGACGAGCGTTCGCCTGCTTCACGTCATAGCCCCCGCTGCGAAAAAACGCAGGATAGATAGATGGTATAGGGAAGTTCCCGTGTCATTGATCAGCCCTCTTAAGCCTCATCCGCCGAAGTATAGACCTCCCTAGCCGCGCCTCTCTTGTCAGCCTTTGCAGGCCGCCGGAGTTATTGCGAATCACTTCAACATAGCTGCATCGCGAATCGACGTGAAGAGTATTTCGCGCAAAAATAAACCCGCATCAAAGTCAATGACGCGGGCTCAATATATTGTGTGTATCCACCAATTAATTAATAGCGGTAGTGTTCCGACTTGAACGGACCCTGCTGTGGCACACCGATGTAACCGGCCTGCTCAGGCGAAAGTTCAGTTAACTTCACGCCAAGCTTTGCCAGGTGCAGGCGGGCAACCTTTTCATCAAGGTGCTTTGGCAATACGTAAACTTGGTTTTCGTACTTTTCGCCGTGAGCATAGAGTTCAATCTGCGCCAAAACTTGGTTTGTGAACGAGGCGGACATCACGAATGATGGATGACCTGTTGCGTTACCAAGGTTGAGCAAACGACCCTCGGAAAGAAGGATCATGCGCTTGCCGCCCGGGAATTCAATCATGTCCACTTGTGGCTTCACATTTGTCCACTTGAGGTTCTTCAAGGCTGCAATCTGAATTTCATTATCAAAGTGGCCAATATTACCAACGATGGCCATATCCTTAAACATACGCATGTGCTCGATGGTCACAACATCCTTGTTGCCCGTCGTGGTGATGATGATGTCAGCATAAGGGGCAGCATCTTCAAGTGTAACAACTTCAAAGCCGTCCATCGCGGCCTGCAGGGCGCAGATCGGGTCAACTTCTGTTACCTTGACACGCGCGCCGGCACCCTGAAGCGACTGGGCGGAGCCTTTGCCAACATCGCCGTAACCGCAAACAACGGCTACCTTACCGGCCATCATCACGTCTGTGCCGCGACGGATACCGTCCACGAGCGATTCCTTGCAGCCATACTTATTGTCAAACTTCGACTTGGTAACAGAATCGTTGACGTTGATAGCAGGGAAAGGCAATAAGCCCTTGGCATGCAATTGATACAGACGGTTCACGCCTGTTGTGGTTTCTTCGGTCACGCCCTTGATGGCATCGCGCTGCTTGGTGAAGAAGCCCGGTGTTGCCGCCATACGCTTCGCGATCTGTGCAAACAAAATCTCTTCTTCTTCGGAGCTCGGGTTTACAAGAATGTTCTCGCCGGCTTCCGCACGCGCGCCAAGAAGGATGTACATGGTGGCATCGCCGCCATCATCCAAAATCATGTTGGATGGCTTGCCATCGGCCCAATGGAAAATCTTGTCTGTGTAGTCCCAATATTCTGTGAGCGACTCGCCCTTAACTGCAAATACAGGAACGCCGGTTGCAGCGATTGCTGCGGCTGCATGGTCTTGTGTCGAGAAAATATTGCATGATGCCCAGCGTACTTCTGCGCCTAGTGCAGTCAGCGTCTCAATCAGCGCAGCTGTTTGAATTGTCATGTGCAACGAGCCGGTGATGCGCGCGCCCTTAAGGGGCTTGGTCACGCCGAATTCTTCGCGGCAAGCCATCAGACCTGGCATTTCGGTTTCAGCGATATCGAGTTCCTTGCGGCCCCAATCAGCCAAGGTAATATCTTTGATGACGTAATCATGCTTGCTCATAAAAGTCTCCGGGAAATTGGTTGTCGTGCGCTGCGCCCACTGGCTAACCGTTAAATTCTGCCGTGCCATTATCAGATAAATAGTCATCAATCAACAAGACATAAAGAAATCTTTATGTGAGTATATCTTTGGTTAATCATAGTTGCGCATACTGCCGAATGAAATTTACCTCAACTGAACAAATCTTATCCACGGTCTGCGTTCCATCCGCATAGTCTTCCTTATTACTGCAACTTATCCACGAAATTTTGATCCAAGTGGCTGTGGCAGCGATGGGTACTGTGCTGATAGACTGCAAACCCGTTGGATATCAAACCCCTAAGCAAAAGCGCATTCGGCAAGGTTCGCGTAACGCGAGACAGCATCTGTGATGCCGCTGTCGCCGCCAGTTGACCCAGAAAATCTTACTGAAGCCAGCGCATTGTATAAAACTGATGTTGGCTGGAGAGAGTGGGCCCGTTTGCCCTATCTTACCTTCACCCCATTGAGCAAAATGGATAAAACGGCCTGCGCAGTTTGCTCAAAAAAACCAGGTCTATCAACTTGATTGCCGAGGACGGCCCGCACCTGAACGTCAAAATCCGCATAATGCTGTGTGGTTGCCCAAATCATGAAAAACAGATGGTGCGGATCAACCGGCGCGAGGCGACCGTCGGTCACCCAGCCTTTGATCACACGCGCCTTTTCATCGACGAGATTTTTGAGGCCTGTTTTCAAAAACCCGTGCACGTGCGGCGCACCGTGTAAAATCTCGTTGGCAAAAAACCGAGAGGCGGCAGGCTTCTTCGCGGACATTTCAAGCTTCAGCGTAATATAGCGGCGCAGCTCCTCTACTGGATCGCCATCGGCTTTAATGGCATGCATTGGCTCCAACCATTCCACGAGCGTCATCTCCAAAACGGCGGCGTAAATATCGTCTTTGCGCTTGAAATAATAAAGCAAATTGGGCTTGGACATATCCGCCTTGGCGGCAATCTGGTCAATTGTGGTGCCTCGAAAACCATAGGTCGAGAACATTTCCAGCGCTGCATCCAGAATAATGCCACGATTAGCTTCCTGAATGCGCGTGGATTTTTCGCCGGCTTTGAATTCTGGTTTCGCCACCACTCTGATTTTATCCCTATAGAACAATTGCTCTATGGCTATCTTCACGAAAGCGCCAAACATTGCAAGGATAGAACGCAATGGGTCTTGACCCTTTAATGAATGCCTCATAGCTTCATATTTGACCGAATAGTCAACATTTTGCACGGCACTAGCGCGGAGGCTTTCATGGCACATACCGGAAACATGAAGATCAACAGCGCCCGCCTGTGGGATAGTTTGATGGAGATGGCAAAGATCGGCCCCGGCATTGCGGGCGGCAATAATCGCCAGACTTTGACCGACGCCGACAGCGAAGGCCGCCATCTTTTCCAGCGCTGGTGCGTAGCCGCCGGAATGACCATGGGTGTTGATACTATGGGCAACATGTTTGCCACGCGCGCGGGCGAAGATAAATCCGCGCTGCCGGTTTACATGGGCTCTCATTTGGACACGCAGCCGACGGGCGGCAAGTATGACGGCGTTCTCGGCGTGCTCGGCGCGCTGGAAGTTGTGCGCACGATGAATGATTTGGGCATCAAGACGAAGCATCCTATTGTGGTGACCAACTGGACCAATGAGGAAGGCGCGCGCTTCGCGCCTGCCATGATGGCTTCGGGCGTTTTCGCCGGCATTCATACGGAAGAATACGCCAAGGGCCGGACGGATTTAGACGGCAAAGTGTTCGGCGAAGAACTGGAGCGCATCGGTTGGGTGGGCACGGAAAAAGTCGGGGCGCGCAAGATGCACGCGATGTTGGAATTACATATTGAGCAAGGGCCAATATTGGAAGCCGAGGGCAAAGACATCGGCGTCGTCACACATGGACAGGGCCTGTGGTGGCTGGAAATTACACTCACCGGCAAGGACGCGCATACGGGTTCGACGCCGATGAACATGCGGGTGAATGCTGGTCTCGGCATGGCGCGAATTACGGAGCGCGTTCATCAAATCGCCATGAGCCATCAGCCGGGTGCCGTTGGCGCGGTGGGGCAGGTGAAGGTGTTTCCAAACTCGCGCAACGTCATTCCCGGCAAGGTGATTTTCACAGTGGACATCCGCTCGCCTGAGCAAGCTAAGCTGGACGCCATGCGCGGCGAAGTGGAGCGCGCGGCGCAGGCTGTGGCAAAGGAATTGGGGCTGGGTTGTTCGATTGAGCCTGTCGGCCATTTTGATCCAGTGACGTTTGACCCTGCTTTGGTGAATACCGTGCGCGCCGCTGCCGAGCGCTTGGGTTATGCCCACATGGATATCGTTTCCGGCGCGGGCCACGACGCCTGCTGGACCAACCGCGTCGCGCCAACAGTGATGATAATGTGTCCTTGTGTGGGCGGGCTATCGCACAATGAGGCCGAGGAAATTTCGCCGGAATGGGCGGCGGCGGGTGCGGATGTGCTGTTCCATGCGGCGGTTGAGACTGCGGGGGTAGTGGGGTGATGTTTGGTCTATTCGGGGTCACAAAAGATGCCAACTCCGCCCACGGCTATTTAGTGAATTTTGTCGAATTTTTTCTGCAAACCGTGCCCATTTTTGGATTTGAGCGTGGAGTAGAAGCTGTCGCAACAAGCCAATGGGCGGCTGGACCGGAAACGAGAAACGAAAGAGGTTTCACCATCGTAAGCTTTCGACTCTCGGTTCCTTTCGAAACATTTTATGCCTCGATTACGAATGAAATAGGGATTATCGGAAAGCCATCGGAAACAGATGCAGTGCTACGTGTTTGGGCATCGGACAAATTTATCGGATTCAGTTTGAATACATACACTGAAAACAACCTCATCCAAGTTGCTGCTGTAAATCCTATTCAGGGACGGGCGACAGCGCGAGCCGTAATGCTGATGTCGCGCTTTAAGGCAAGGGGTGCAACTGATATCTCCAATTTTCTGAAGGGGGTATATTAATGTCCACCGCCATCAAAAACGGTAAGGCTGATACAACAAATCAGGCTGAGAATGCCAAAGATGGCGGTATGCGGTTTGATGATTTGTCGAGGCAGGTTGAGCTTAAACTTAGTGAAGCTGAGATCATGGTTCTCACAGCGCGGCTAGACGAATTGATAAGCGCTGCGGCAAGTGCTGGCCAGTTAGACGCGGCTGAAGAGCAAGCTTTATGGAACTTATCTTGCGTTATTGAAAAATCGAATGACTACACCTTTGCTGCGAATTTTGATGAAATTCTAGAGGCCGCGAAGCTAGAGATTACACGGAGCTAACCCATGTCCACAGTCATCAAAAACGGAACCATCGTCACCGCTGACCGTACTTACAAGGCGGACGTTCTCATCAAGAGCGGCAAGATCGCCGAGATCGGCGCAAATCTCAGCGGCGATAAAACTTTGGATGCCACTGGCTGTTACGTCATGCCGGGCGGGATTGATCCGCACACGCATTTGGAAATGCCGTTTATGGGCACATACTCGGCGGATGATTTTGAGAGTGGCACACGGGCTGCGCTATCCGGCGGGACGACGATGGTGGTGGATTTTTGTCTGCCTGCGCCCGGCCAGTCTCTCCTTGAAGCGTTGACGATGTGGGACAATAAAACTTCCAAAGCCTGCTGCGATTTTTCGTTTCATATGGCCATCACATGGTGGGGCGAGCAGGTGTTTAATGAGATGAAGGAAGTGGTGGACAAGGGCATCACCTCGTTCAAGCATTTCATGGCCTACAAGGGTGCGCTGATGGTGAACGATGATGAAATGTATTCATCGTTCAAGCGCTGCGCCGAGCTTGGCGCGCTGCCGCTGGTTCATGCGGAAAACGGCGATGTGGTTGCGCAATTGCAGCAAAAATTGCTGGCCGAAGGCAATAATGGCCCCGAGGCGCACGCTTTTTCCCGCCCGCCGGAAGTGGAGGGCGAGGCGACTAATCGCGCCATTATGATTGCCGATATGGCGGGCGTGCCGCTTTACGTGGTGCACACAAGTTGCGAGCCGGCGCACGAAGCCATCCGCCGCGCGCGCCAAAAAGGTATGCGCGTTTATGGCGAGCCGCTGGTGCAGCATTTGACGTTGGATGATTCAGAATATGCCAACAAGGATTGGGACCACGCCGCACGGCGCGTGATGTCGCCGCCGTTCCGCAATAAATTGCATCAGGATTCGCTGTGGGCAGGCCTGCAATCCGGCTCGCTGCAAGTGGTGGCGACCGATCATTGCGCCTTCACCACCACGCAAAAACGCTTCGGCGTTGGCGATTTCACCAAGATCCCCAATGGCACAGGCGGCCTTGAAGATCGTATGCCGGTGCTCTGGACCAAAGGCGTCAACACGGGTCGCCTGACGATGAACGAGTTCGTGGCTGTGACATCCACCAACATCGCCAAAATCCTCAACCTGTATCCCCAAAAGGGCGCAATCGTCGAGGGCGCGGATGCGGATATTGTGGTGTGGGATCCGAAAAAGACTAAGACTATTCACGCCAAAGCCCAACAATCCGTCATTGATTACAATGTGTTTGAAGGCATGGAACTGACGGGTCTGCCCAAATATGTGCTGACGCGCGGCCATGTGTCCATCAATGATGGCAAGGTGGAAGTTGAAGTCGGGCGCGGTGAGTTTGTGGGCCGCGAAGCCAATGCGCCGGTGAATGTGGCGTTGTCAAAGTGGAAAGAAGTCGTCGCGCCGCGGAAAGTGGAGCGCACCGGCATTCCGGCGAGCGGGGTGTGAGGGTGGATAGCTTGGAGAGATTTGTGCGAGGCACCCCCCTCTGTCCTGTCGGACATCTCCCCCGCGAGGGGGGAGATCTGCGCTCCGCCGTCTGCTGCCAATCGCATAACTTCGACGATTGTCGATCTCCCCCCTTGCGGGGGAGATGCCGACAGGCAGAGGGGGGCGCCTCGCTGTGAACTCTTCCGTCATCTCCGCCCGAGACCTCTCCCTCACCTTCACCACAAATGACGGTCCCGTCCACGCGCTTTCAAACATCAACCTCGATATCAACGAGGGAGAATTCGTCTCGCTTATCGGCCCGTCCGGCTGCGGCAAGACCACGTTACTCAGGGTGATTGCTGATCTTGAAAAACCAACGGGCGGCACAGTTTCAGTCAACGGCATGACGCCCAATCAGGCGCGGGAAAAACGTGCTTACGGCTATGTTTTCCAGCAAGCCGCCCTGTTTCCGTGGCGCACCATTGAGGCCAATGTCGGCTTGCCGCTGGAGGTGATGGGGTTGGACAAGGCGGAAGTTGCGCGGCGTGTTAGCGAGAATATCGCGCTGGTGAATCTGGCGGGTTTTGAGAAAAAGTTCCCTTGGCAACTCTCCGGCGGAATGCAGCAACGCGCGTCTATCGCCCGTGCGCTGTCTGTTGAACCAGCCATGTTGCTGATGGATGAACCCTTCGGCGCACTGGATGAAATCGTGCGCGATCATCTTAATGTGCAGCTTTTGAAGCTGTGGGCGAAGACCAAAAAGACCGCCGTCTTCGTCACGCATTCCATTCCGGAAGCAGTGTTTCTCTCGACAAAAATCGTCGTCATGAGCCCGCGCCCGGGCAAAATTCACGACATCATTGATTGCGATTTAGGAGACGCCCGCCCGCTGGAAATTCGCGAAACGCCGGAATTTTTGAAGATCGCGCAGCAGGTAAGAGACGGGCTGCGGGCGGGGCATAGCTATGATGATTAAGGTATGTGCTTGCGTGTCTTTTCGGTTTGCTGAAACTTTAGGGCAGACACTATGAGAACTCGTCCCCACCTCTCCGTTTTTCGCACAGTCGCGCAGAAGTGTGCGTTGGTTCTGACATCATTTCTATTTCTGATCTTTTGGGGGGGCACTTCGAGTGCAGGTCCAAACGCTGCCGAGTCAAAGAATGATGGCGATTTTTCTGTATTCGCTGCGTTGATCCGTGGCGATGATTTGCCAAATGGAATGGACCAGCCGCCCAAAACATTTCCCTCGCCCGAGCAGCCTTTGAAATTGGGTTTAGGTGAAAAGATTTACGCAGTTATTTTTGCGGTCAATCCTGTTTTAAAGGGCAATAAATTCGATATTCAATGTGATTTTGATGTTTTTGTTGGTGAAGACATCGGCGATACGCCAGGCCCTGAAGACTGTTCACCCGACTTTTCTGAAGCCGGTGAAGCAAGGCATATGTTATCGCACCTAGTCATCGATATTTCGAAGGCACAACTTCCGGCTATGGGCGTCGTCGAGGTGCGCGTACATGATCGAAATTCTGAAAAGAAACTGAAATTGACACTTGGCTTCGTGGTGGAGAAAAAATGACTCAACCCTCCTTCCTCCACTCCCGCCTCATCCCCGTGGGCACAATTGTCGTTGCCATCATCATAGCATGGTATTTCGCCACTTGTGCCATGAACGCACCGTTTCAGCGGGATCAGAATGAACGCTCAAACGTTACGGTTACCACAAGCGAGTTTATTGCCCAAACTATGGCGCAGCCGAAGCCAACACTGCCAGCGCCGCATCAAGTGTTTGAAAATCTGTATAAAAACACCTTCACCGTGCCAATCACATCCAAGCGCAGTCTGGTTTACAATGCGTGGGTCACGCTGTCGTCCACGCTGCTGGGCTTCTTAATGGGCACGATATTGGGTGTGGTGATTGCTGTTGGCATCGTGCATATTCCGGCGCTGGAGCGCTCGTTCCTGCCGTGGATTATTGCCAGCCAGACCATTCCTATACTGGCCGTTGCACCGATGATTATTGTTATTTTGGCAGCAGTCGGCGTCACGGGTATTTTGCCAAAGGCGCTGATTTCTACCTATCTATCATTCTTTCCGGTAACCGTCGGCATGGTCAAAGGGCTGCGCTCGCCGGATTTGATGCACTTGGATTTGATGCGCACCTATAGCGCTTCTCCTACCCAAACATTTTGGAAACTGCGTGTTCCCGCCTCCATCCCGTTTTTCTTCACGTCAATAAAAGTCGCTGTTGCCGCCAGTCTCGTTGGCGCGATTGTGGGTGAATTGCCGACTGGCGCGGTGGCGGGTATTGGCGCAAAACTCTTGGCGGGTTCTTATTATTCGCAAACGATAGACGTCTTCGCCGCGCTCTTCGCTGGCTCAGTCGTGGCGGTGCTGCTGGTCGTGATGGTCGATATTGTGGGTCGCTACGTCAACTCCCGCATGGGAGGGCGTCCGGCATGAGCGTGAAGATAAATTGGCAGGCTGTCATGGCTCTTCTATTGGCGCCGGCTTCTGTGCTTAATGTGCCGTTTGTCGCCAATGGCTCAATTTGGCTGAGTGTGGCAGCGGCCGTATTGGTGGTCATCGCGGCTGGCAGATCCATGTGGTCAACGCTGACGACCTTTGACATTATCATCATAGGTCTATGCACCCACCTTGGTGTGTTTCTGCTGTTAAGCATGTTGAATGGCAACGATGGAACGGCGACCTTCGGCTATTTCTCCGCACTCGCCGCAAGCTGGCTCATGGGCTGGCGGCTGGTCACAATTCTTGCTGGCGACGGTCGCAATCGTGGCTGGTTTATCAACCTTCTCATTCCGGCGCTGTTCGGCCTGTGGCTTCTAATATTGTGGGAAGCCATCACGCGCGGCGCGGGCGTTCCATTTGTACTCTTGCCGCCGCCATCTGCCATTGGCACGAGGTTCATGGCCAGCCTGCCGACACTTGCCGCAGACTTTTATCAAACCGTTATGAAGGCGGTACTGTTCGGCTTTTGCGTCGGCTCGTTTACTGGCTTCCTCGTTGCCATTTTGGCGGACCGCTACAAGTTTTTATCCAACGGTCTGCTGCCCATCGGCAATATGGTTTCCGCGTTGCCCATCATCGGCATTGCGCCTATTATGGTGATCTGGTTCGGGTTTGACTGGCAATCAAAGGCGGCCGTCGTCATCGTTATGACGTTCTTCCCGATGCTGGTAAATACGCTTGCGGGGCTAACGGCAGCGGGCACTATGGAGCGTGATTTGATGCGCACCTACGCCTCAAACCACTGGCAAACGCTCATAAAACTGCGGCTTCCCGCCGCCATGCCGTTTATATTTAACGCCTTGAAAATTAACTCAACTCTTGCTTTGATTGGTGCGATTGTTTCCGAATTTTTCGGCACGCCCATCGTTGGCATGGGCTTCCGAATTTCGACCGAAGTGGGTCGGATGAACCTCGACATGGTGTGGGCGGAAATCGCGCTTGCAGCCCTTGTCGGGTCACTATTCTACGGCGCGCTCACACTTCTAGAACGCGTCATCACTTTTTGGCATCCGTCATACCGATCATAAAACGACGGAGCCCTAACCAGAGGAGAATGCACATGAGAAACACAATCAAACTAACAACAGCCTTGGCCCTGTCACTAATGGCAGGCTCAGCGCTTGCCGAAGATAAACTAACCCTTCAATTGAAGTGGGTGGCGCAGGCCCAGTTCGCTGGCTATTTCGTCGCCAAGGATAAGGGCTTTTACAAAGAGGCCGGCCTCGATGTTGAAATCAAGCCGGGCGGCCCGGATATCGCGCCTGAGCAGGTTATCGCTGGCGGCGGCGCCGACGTGATTGTTGACTGGATGGGTGGTGCCTTGGCTGCGCGCGAGAAGGGCGTGGACTTGGTCAACATCGCTCAGCCATTTGAAAAGGCAGGCATGGAAATGGTGTGCCCGGCCAACGGCCCGATCAAGACCGAAGCTGATTTCAAAGGCCACACGCTCGGCGTTTGGTTCTATGGCAATGAATATCCATTCTTTGCATGGATGAACAAGCTCGGCCTCAAGACAGAAGGTGGCGCTGATGGCGTCAATGTTTTGAAGCAGTCGTTCGATGTGCAGCCGCTCATTCAAAAGCAGGCGGATTGCATTTCTGTTATGACCTACAACGAATATTGGCAGCTTATTGACGCTGGCTACAAGGCTGAAGACCTCGTGGTGTTCAACTATTCGGCCATGGGCAATGACCTTCTCGAAGATGGTCTCTATGCTTCCGAAGCCAAGCTGAAGGATGCGGCGTTCAAGGCCAATATGGTGAAGTTCGTCGCCGCTTCCATGAAAGGCTGGCAGTATGCAATAGCCAATCCGGATGAAGCCGCAGGCATCGTCATGGACAATGGTGGCCAAGACGAAAACCACCAGAAGCGCATGATGGGCGAAGTAGCAAAGCTGCTCGGCTCAGGTTCTGGTAAGCTTATTCCTGCTGCTTATGATCGTACGGCTGCAGCGCTTCTTGCGCAGAAGATCATCACCAAGGAGCCGACTGGCGCTTGGACTTCTGAAATCACGGATGCTGTGAAGTAATCAGTTAGACTTGAAACAAAAAAGGGGCGGAACATGACTGTGCCGCCCCTTATGTTTTAGAATTAGTTACTCGCTCTTAACTTCAGGAACCGAAGGACGGGACGCCGTCTTGCCAGCTTCGCGGCGGGCCATGAAGCTGTCGAATTCCTGTTTGTCCTTGGCGCGGCGCAGTTCGCGCAAGTCTGCTTCAAATTCCGAACGCATTTCGTCGAGCTCGCGGCGCTCGTCGTTTAAACGCTCGATTTCAGCAGTGCGCCATTCATCGAATGCCACGTTGCCGGTGTAGCCGGACTGAGCCGAATAGGCGTTGCGGCCAAAGCCACCAGCCGCGCGCCGGCAGGATGAGAAAACGCCATCAACGGCGCTATTGGCATCTTGCTTAAAGCCATTGAGACGCTCGCCAAACAAAACGTAGCCCAGCATCGCAAGACCGACTGGCCAGAACACCATAAAGCCCGCGACTGTGAGCGCAATTGTTGCCGGGGTCCAAGCCGGACGGATAAGTGAGGACGTGTGCATGTGCAAAGTTTCCTTATGCAAGTGACCCTCGCCCATAGGCGGATAGCCGTCGGTGCTAGGTCGTTCCGGCAACAAAGTCTTGCCGCTCGACTTCACTTAAGTATGAGAAAAAGCTGATTCAAGAATGTTCAAAATATAGTTGGTTAGATCTTGAATCCGTATTTCTTATAATTTTCGAGCGCCAAAATCGCTATGCCAATTACGAGTCCCCAAAATGGTGCTCCGACTCCGAAGAAGGCAATCCCCGAGGCGGTCGTGGCAAAAGTCGCGACGGCCGCGATGCGCTCATTGTCCTTCGTTAGCGCAATCGACAACGCATTGGCTAGCGGCAGCATGAGTGCAAGGCCCGCCACCAGCGCGATAAGGCTTCTTGGCAGTCCCGCCAGCAGCGCTACGAAATAGCCGCCACCAATCGCAAGAATGAGATAAAACAGCGCATAAAATGGCCCCGTGAGCTAGCGCTTACGCGGATCGGGATGCGCGTCCGGCCCTGTGCAAATGGCAGCAGAAATGGCGGCGAGGTTGGTAGTGCTGCCGCCGAAAAAGGCTGAGACGAGCGAGAAGAAGCCAGTAACGGCGATAAGCTCGCCAGCAGGCGGATGATAATCGGCAGCTCTCAGCACTGCTAGTCCTGCGAGGTTTTGCGACGCCATCGTTACGAGATACAGTGGGAGCGCAAGGCCGATCGCGGCTTTTAATGAAAACTCCGGCGCAATATATTCAGGCGAAGTAGCGCTGAAACTTGGCGCAGTCTGCGAAAGACCAAGCAGCGAGGCATAGACAATTCCCCCGATTAGAACGCCAAGCACAGCCAGCGACGGGTTCCATAGCCGCAGCAGAAAGAACGCTGCGACGAGCGGCAAGATGAGAAGCGGATCAACGCCCGCAGCCTTGGCCGCGCCAATGACGAAACTTCCCAAAATACCAGCCAACATGCCGGACGATACTGACGAGGGAATGCGCGAGACCAGCCGCATCAGGGGCGAAAACATGCCAGTTATAATAAGGGCAATGGCAGTGAGGATAAAAGCACCAACTGCGGCATGAATATCAAAGCCGGTTGAGGCGGCAATGAGGGCTGCGCCGGGTGTGGACCAAGCCGTGACAATGGGCATTCTGTGACGCCACGAAAGAATCGCCGTTTCTGCCACCATCGCTAAACAAATACACGTAACCCAGCTGGCAATGTGCGAGGGCGATGCGCCAACGGCAACTGCCGCAGAAACGATGATGGTAATCGTGCCGCCAAATCCAACAATGGCGGCAACGAGCGCCGAGGCAATGACTGAGCTGCGCATTATGATGCCTTCGCTTGTTCAAGCATTGAAATGACAGTGCGTTTCAGCAGCGCCAAATCTTCGCGGCGGGACAGGCGGTGGTCGCCATCAGGAACCAAAGTCATGGTGAGATTGTCCGCCGGAATATGAGTGGCAAGTTTTAGCGCATGACTATAAGGCACATCCTCATCCTTCAAACCCTGCAAAATATGCACCGGGCAGTGGGTATGAATAATGCCGCTGAGCACCTTGTTCTTATGACCGTCATCCAGAAATTTTTGTGACCATATATTAGGCTCAGCCAAATATTCGGATTTTTCCTCGAACCAGCCCGTACTGGCAAGGTTTTGCTTCTCACCATCAGTCAAAATTGGCTCTATAAGTTCCATCGCAAAATCCGGTGCGGGGGCAATCAGCACCAGTCCTTTAACGCGCGCGCCATTGCCGGATTTCTGTGACTCCGCCAAAACCCTCAGCGTAATCCACGCACCCATTGACGAGCCAATAAGAACGAAATCTTGCGGTGCCTGTTGCCCAATGACGGCAAGGCTTTCCACTACCCATTTAGATATCGTTCCATCGCGCCAGTCACCACTGGATTGCCCGTGACCGGAATAATCAAACCGCAACATGGGAATGTTCATATGCTCAGCTAAGGCATCAAGATAAACTGCCTTTGAACCATGCATATCCGAGCGCCAGCCGCCTAGCCAGATAAGCCCTGTTCCCGAACCAGCGCGATTGATATAGGCAATGTTCTCGCCGCCAACGATTAGATGGTCTGTCATAAAACGCCTGCTGAAATCACCTTAAGTCTGTTTGGCATGGCTAATAGCCAAAGCAAAGGTCATTTTTGACCATTCATTCGCCGTCCGCCCAAACTTAGCCTTGACAAACCATGCGTCCCGCGCACATTGCGCCCACCAATAATTTTAGGAGTTTACGCCCATTCGTCGTCCCTTTAGAGCCCCGCCAGCCGTCACCAAAGATGGCCCGAAGTCCAACCGCGATATTCGCGTTCCCCGCGTTCAGCTGATTGACATTGAAGGCAAGAACATCGGCATCATTCTCACGCAAGATGCGTTGGAGATGGCTGAGGCCGCAGGTATGGACCTTGTTGAGATTGTTCCAAACGCGGAACCACCGGTCTGTAAGATCGTTGATCTTGGTCGCATGAAGTATCAGACGCAGAAGAAGGCGGCTGAAGCGCGTAAGAAGCAGAAGATCGTCGAAATCAAAGAAATCAAGATGCGTCCGGGCATTGATAGTCATGACTATGACGTAAAAATGCGCGCCGTTGCGCGTTTCTTTGAAGAGGGCGATAAGGTCAAAATTACGCTCCGCTTCCGTGGCCGCGAAATGGCCCACCAAGAGCTTGGTATGAAGCTATTGGAAAAAGTGAAGGAAGACACAGTTTTGACAGCCAAAGTTGAGGCCGAACCAAAGCTCGAAGGTCGTCAGATGATGATGGTTCTCTCGCCAAAGTAAGCCCCAATCAAATTGTGATATTTAACCTGACAGCTCGCTGACAATCACCGTCAGCGGGCTGTCAGCGTAAGTGGACTAAGTTGTTTTCAGAGGGACCCAATAACGTTCCCGAAAGGAACTCACTATGAAAAACATTCTTTGTCGTAACTTTCTCATCCTCATGCTTGGCATTACAGGCGTGGCACTAATAATGCCTGCATTGCATAATATGTCTGCCTTCGCTGAAGACAGTGACGGCGGTTCAGACCACGGCGGTTCTGCCGATAGCGGTGACTCAGGCGACCATGACGCCAATGATGACAATGGCACTTCCGACGACGGCGTTGGTGATGATGATGATGGTGCAAAGGTAACGAACGCTGTTGGACCATTGTTTGACCCATCCAAAGGCACAAAATCCGCTAAGTGCGGTGTTGGTGTCGCAAGCTGCTAATTTTAGAAATAGCATCAGCCTTAATGGCGAACTGAAATCGGTCGAAACAGGTTAAAATAAGCCCCCCGACGTTAACTCTGATATTGCACCACCGTGATGCAATTTTTCGACCGACTGCAGGCGATCATCAGGATTTTCCTGCTGGTCGCCTGCAATCATTTTAGCTAGATTAATTTTCAATAGGAGAAACTGACCATCGCATGCCGGTACCGAACGCCCTATCACGCAGACTTGTTTTGCTAGGCCTTGCGTCTGCCCTGATGGGCGGCGCGAGTACGGTAGCGTATGCAGACAATGGTGATGGTGGCGATGGCAGTGACGGCGGTGACGGTAACGAGGGAGGTGATGACGGCAACGGAGGGCAAGGCACCGGGTCTGCAAATACTGGCACAGCACCAAACGGCACCAGCGATCAGAACAGGGCGCAGGATGCCGTAAAAACCGGTGCGGCTATGCCCTTGGCCAAGGCCTTTGATCTTTTGAATTTGCGCTATCCCGGATGAGTTATTGAAGTGCAGCTAGTCGCAAGAAACAATGGTTTCGATTATAAATTCAAAGTCATCGACGACGCTGGAAATGTTACCGCAACGTCGATGGATGCCCCGACATGCCATTTTCGTAATCAGTTTGGATTCTAGATGGAAGCACGTATCCTCTACGCCGAAGACGACGCCATAATTTCAAGTCACGTCTTAAAGTCGCTGCAAGAGGTGGGTTTTCACGTCGATCATACCCCAAGCGGCCCTGACGCTTGGGAATTAGGCAATGAGGGCAGTCATGCAGCAATTATACTTGATCTTGGGCTACCCGGCCTAGACGGCATGACCATGTTAAAGCGCTGGCGTAAAGACGGCATACGGCTCCGGTCATAGTTTTGACTGCCCGCGGCAGCTGGATGGAACGCGTAGATGGGTTTGAGGCCGGCGCTGATGATTACCTGCCAAAGCCATTTCGTACTGAAGAGCTGGTTGCCCGAATGCGCGCGTTGCTACGCCTGGTACAGCCACAGAAGTCCATATTGCTAACAAACGGCCATATTTCATTTGATGAGGCAACAATGCTCACCAGTGTCGACGGCAAAGTACAAGATCTATCGCCGCTTGTGGCACGTGCTGTTCACTTATTCCTATCAAACGCAGGCACGTTGATCTCGGGACAGGAATTGGCAAGTCACGTGCAAGGTCGCGGTGATGATGCCACAGTGACCGCTGTCGAGGCGATGATTGCACTTCTGCGCAAGAAACTGGGAGCGAACTCAATTCCGACTCGCCGAGGATTTGGCTATTATAACTCGGGTAGATCACTTTGACGAAGTCATTGGGCGCACGGCTACTGGCTGCTGCATTGCTTTTTATCGCCTTTGCACTCGTATTGGTATGGTACGTCCTTGCCAGCCTTTTTGAATCCTATGTCACGGACGGCTATAAGCGCAAAATGCAAGCCGTCTCCGACACAATGGTGGCGGGCCTTGTGTTTGATCATGGCCAATTGAAACTCAAACGCCAGCCGATAGATCAACGCTTTCGAATTCCGGCAGGTGGTCGCTACTGGCAACTGAATGGCGCTGATCCGTTGCTCATCCGGTCTCGTTCGTTGTGGGATACAGAGCTTAAACCCGAGGTAGCCGCCAAAGCTCAACCGCTGCTGAGCCAGGCAAAGGGCCCATCTGGCGCTGACTTGATTGTGCTGGTGCAAGAGGTAACCTTAACCGATTCAGCGCCGCTCGCAGTACCCGTTCCCCGGACAGTCACCATCATCGTTGGCGCAAACAAATCAGAGCTTGATACTTCATTGATGGGATTCCGCCAAGAAATGCTGAGAATGCTCGGCCTTACTGGTGCATTCCTAGCGCTGGCATCGGCCCTGCAAATATTTGTTGGCCTGCATCCATTGATCAATGTGCGCAATGCGGTTGCAGCTATAGGACAGGGCAGTGCCTCACGCATCGCAGACAAGGGCCCTGTTGAGGTCAGACCGCTCATCACTGAAATAAACACACTGCTGGATAATGAACGAGCCGCAGTGGAGCGCGCCCGATCTTGCCCACAGCCTCAAAACCCCGCTAACTGTGCTGGGCCATATTGGCGCGACCCTCGATCAACTATGCAATCAAGCACTCGCCGACCAGCTTTCACAACAGGTCACTCTGATACGCCAACGCACGGATCTCCAACTGGCGTTAGCGCGCACCGGCACACGCCTCGCGGCAAGTTTTGATCTAAAAGAAATGACGGACCGCGCCTTAGCGGCGCTGAAACCCATAGCGCAACGCAACCGAGTTACCTGTGAAAACGGCGTTCCGGCCGGTTTGCTCATCAATGCTGATGGGACGGATTTTATGGAAGCGCTAGGCAATCTTCTTGATAATGCACTGGCGCACGCCGCTGAGAGGATTATGGTTTCTGCAATTGCCAGAGATAGCGCTATACGCGTGACTATTGAAGATGACGGGCTTGGTATAAGCGAGGTCGATCGCGCCCGTGCCCTAGAACGCGGACAAAAACTGGACGAGAGCGCCGAGGGTACAGGCCTGGGCTTAGCCATAAGCGCCAACATAATTCGCGCGTATGGTGGCTCGATTTCTTTAAGCGCATCCGATATGGGAGGTTTGGCTGTGCATATGGACTGGCCAATATGGCGTAAACGGGAAACTTAATGACAGGCTCTGCAAATAATACCGGTGCTCCGCGCCCCCTTGGAAATTATCAACATTTGCGCCGCATTTGGCTTTTTGTTGCTCTTGTTTTCGTCGGGTTGTTTTTGCTTTTTGTTCAATCCGCTTGGCAGTCTGAATTCACTTATAGAGCCATACAGTTTTGCAGTATTGGCCTCATTTGGGCTGGTATTCTTGGCCGCCTCTGGTCAATTTTATACATTGGTGGACGCAAGGCGCTAGAAGTTGTGACCACTGGTCCCTATTCTATGATGCGTAATCCGCTGTATTTCTTTTCGGCGATAGCCTCAGTTGGCGTTGGCGGATTAACTGGCTCACTCATCATTGCAGCGCTTGCCGGCATTTTCTGTGTGATTGCCTTCCTAATCGTCATTAAGCGCGAAGAAGAATTCCTCGGCGGCACGTTTGGCAAGCCTTACGCTGACTACTGCGCCCGCGTTCCTCGATTTTTTCCTGCGCTTTCGCTCTTTAAGGATGAAGACTCGCTCGAAGTGAGTATGCGGCGTGTTTACTCAACGTTCTTAGATGGCTTAGTGTTCTTTGCAGCGCTGCCGTTGTTTGCACTGGTCAATTATTTGCAAAATTCCGGCTATTTGCCGGTGCTTTTGCGCCTTTACTGACCCTCTCTCGGCATTTTTTGCTGAATCAAAACAGGGTGTTGCGCTTCTCAAAGCCTATGGTTATAAGGCCCCGTTCAAACCGCCCGGCAGGGCATGCCGTGGCGGTTTATTATGCTTGGTTAGCAACTGGTCTGTTGCCTGCCAAACCCACCACTCAAGGAGAGCAAAATGCCCAAGATGAAGACCAAGTCCGCTGCTAAAAAGCGGTTCAAAATCACTGGCACCGGCAAAGTTATGGCCGCTGCTGCAGGCAAGCGCCATGGCATGATCAAGCGCAGCAACAAGTTTATTCGCGATGCACGCGGCACGATGGTACTTTGCGATGCCGACGCCCGTATTGTGAAGAAATTTTTGCCTAACGGCCTCTAACCGGCCAGCGTATCTTAAGGAGATCATAAAATGGCACGTGTAAAAAGAGGCGTTACGTCTCACGCCAAACATAAAAAAGTATTGAAGCAGGCAGAGGGCTTTCGCGGCCGTCGCAAGAATACCATCCGTGCAGCCAAGGCTGCTGTGGATCACTCCAAGCAATATGCTTACCGTGACCGCAAGAATAAGAAGCGCGTATTCCGCGGCTTGTGGGTTCAGCGTATCAACGCTGCTGTGCGCGAACATGGTTTGACATACGCTCGCTTCATTGACGGCCTCACAAAGGCTGGCATCGTGGTTGACCGTAAGGTTATGTCCGATATGGCGATCCATGAGAACGCCGCCTTCATCACGCTGATTGATGCAGCGAAGAAGGCTTTGGAATACCTAAAAGATACCACACCAAACGCTTTTGAAAGCGCTGTCGCATAACGCCAGCGTCTTCCCAAAGACAAGTCTATATTCTTGGGAAACCCGCGCTGGCAGGCTCAGCGCGGGTTTTTCTATTTAACCAACTCCGGTGACATGATGAGCGATTTAAGCACACTCGAATCCAGCCTGTTGGCTGATATTGCAGCAGCGCAAGACGAGGCTTCTATTGAAGCCGTGCGCGTTTCTGCGATGGGCAAAAAGGGCTCGCTCTCAGAGCTGTTAAAAACGCTCGGCACCATGTCGTCTGATGAGCGCAAGACCACGGGCGCGGCGATCAACGCACTCAAAGACCGCGTCATGGATGCGCTGTCATCGCGCAAATCTATTTTGAAAGACGCGGCAATTGACGAGCGTTTGAAGCGTGAAACAGTCGATGTGACTTTGCCTATCCGTGCCGCACAGGTGAATTCCGGTCGTATTCATCCGATTAGCCAAGTTATTGACGAAATCACGGCCATTTTCGGCGATCTTGGTTTTGCGATTGCCGAAGGTCCGGATGTTGAAACCGACTATTATAATTTCACGGCGCTGAATTTCCCTGAAGGCCATCCCGCCCGCGAAATGCACGATACATTCTTCTTCAACCCGAAAGAAGACGGCACGCGCAAACTGCTACGCACGCATACATCTCCAGTGCAAATCCACACCATGGAAACGCAAAAGCCGCCCATCCGCATTGTTATTCCGGGCAAAACTTACCGTATGGATAGTGATGCCACCCATTCGCCGATGTTCCATCAGGTGGAAGGTTTGGTCATCGACAAGACTGCCAATGTCGCCAACATGAAGTGGGTGCTGGAAGAGTTCTGCAAGGCCTTCTTTGAAGTGCCAAGCGTCACCATGCGTTTCCGCCCGTCCTTCTTTCCGTTCACAGAACCATCGATGGAAGTTGACATCAAATGCGACCGCTCCAAGCCCGGTGAAGTGCGCTTTGGCGAGGGCAATGATTGGATGGAAATCCTCGGCTGCGGCATGGTTCACCCCAATGTCTTGCGTGCTGGCGGGCTGAATCCTGATGAATACCAAGGCTTTGCATGGGGCATGGGTATCGACCGCATCGCCATGCTGAAATACGGAATGCCAGATTTGCGGGCGTTTTTTGATGCCGATGTGCGGTGGCTGAGCCATTATGGATTTAGGCCGCTGGACATGCCAACCTTGTTTGGGGGGCTGAGTGGGTGATGGCACTAGAACAATTGTGGTTGGCGTTGGCAAACCTCCCGATACCAATTATTGCAACGTTAATTGCTTCAATCACTGCAATCGTTGCTTATCATATCAACGCTCGAATTAATCGAAGGGAGGCCCTTGTTGCCAAGAGGCGCGAGGTTTTTGCTGATTACGTAAAAGCCTTCCAACTTAATATTTCGGGGCAAAATAACAAATTAGATTACTCCTCTGCCTTAGCGGGTGTGTATATTTATGGCACAGACGATGTGATCCGAAGGGTTGCAGCATTTCATAGAACGATGGCCGACAAAGCTGGGCAGGTTGATACCGATGCTGCTTCTTCTGCTTACATTCATATGATTATAGCCATGCGTAAAGATTGCTATTCGGCCACAAAACTAGATTTTGACGAATTGAAGAAACTCTTACCTTTCATCTGATAAGATTATCAGGCAATTTTCTTTTTACCTGCGAAGCAGCAAAGTATTGCGACCCTAATTTAATCGTGGCCACAAATAAATAAATGTGATAACCAACATGGAAACTCGAATGGGACGAAGCCAAACGACAGCAAACGCGCAGCCAGCGTGGATTGGATTTTGCCGATGTCGTGAATTTCGACTATGCGAGTCTTGAGATAATCGAAGATAACCGAAGCAACTATGGCGAAGCGCGGTTTAATGTATTCGGATACCTCAACGGCATCCTTTGCACTTATTGCTGGACTCCCAGAAATGGCAGAATACGAATTATTTCAATGAGGAAAATGAATGAGCGCGAACGCAAGGGTTACAAAGCAGCAAGAGCCTAAGCTCCCAACTCTGGATGATGTCGCCAAGGGCTTGATCTCGCTTGACGACTACGAAGTTGCGCATGGTGATGATATTCCTGAGTTGAGAGCGGAGGACTTTGCTCGTGCCCGCCCAATGAAGAAAATGTTTCCTGATATAATCGAGGCATTCGCGCGGATGCGCGGTGAGCGGGGATCACAGCGGGCTCCTGTTAAGGAGCGCGTGGGTTTGCGATTGGACGCTAAAGTCGTGGAGCATTTTCGCGCTACTGGCTCAGGTTGGCAGAGCCGTGTTAATGAAATTTTGAAACAGCATGTTGCTGTGCATGAAAATACTAAAGGTAAGTTTAAGTGAAATTCACCCTCTCTTGGCTCAAAGACCATCTCGAAACTGATGCTTCGCTGGATCAAATCTGCGAACGGCTAACGATGATTGGCCTTGAAGTTGAAAGCCTTGATGACAAGGCAGGCCTTCGTCCGTTCAAAATCGCCAAGGTTTTGACAGCGGTTCGCCATCCGGATGCTGATAAATTACAAGTACTTAGCGTGGATAATGGTTCGGGTAAGCCGATCCAAGTGGTGTGCGGTGCGCCGAATGCGCGGGCTGGTCTCATTGGCGTTTTGGGCAATCCCGGTGATTATGTGCCGGGTCTGAACGTTACGCTTGGCGTTGGCAAGATTCGCGGTGTTGAGTCGTTCGGTATGATGTGTTCGGAGAGCGAACTCCAGCTTTCTGATAGCCATGACGGTATTATTGAACTGCCAGAAAATGCACCAATTGGTCAGTCCTACGCGACTTGGGCGCATCTTGATGACCCGATGATTGAGATTAACCTGACCCCCAACCGTCCCGACTGCACGTCTATCCACGGCATCGCCCGCGACCTTGCTGCTTCCGGACTTGGCACGTTAAAAACTAAGCTAATTCAAGCAGTTAAAGGCAATGGACCGTGCCCCGTTTCGGTAAAAATCAAAGCATCAGACCTATGTCCCGGCTTTGCTTTGCGCCTTGTAAAGGGCGTAAAAAATGGCCCAAGTCCAAAGTGGATGCAACAGCGATTGATCGCTATTGGCCTTCGTCCGATCAATGCTTTGGTGGATATCACCAACTATTTGACGTTTGACCGCGGGCGTCCGCTGCATGTGTTTGATGTCAAGAAGGTTGCCGGCAATCTCGTGGTCCGGCGCGGCAAAGAGGGCGATGAAATCCTTGCTTTGGATGGTAAAACCTACAAATTGACGTCCGAAAACTGTGTTATTTCAGACGATAATGGCGTGGAATCCATTGCCGGCGTCATGGGCGGGGAGCATTCTGGTTGTGATGAGAACACCACTGATGTGCTGATTGAGTCCGCTTTGTGGGCGCCTTTGAACATTGCCAAGACAGGCCGCACGCTCGGTATTATCACCGATGCACGCTATCGCTTTGAGCGCGGTGTGGACCCAGAGATGATGCGCCAAGGGCTCGAACTGGCTACGGAAATGGTACGGAACCTATGCGGAGGCGAGCCGAGCGATGTGCTGGTCGAGGGTTACACCAAGGCTGAGCCAAAAGTGGTTTCGTTCCCTTACGCAGACGTGAAGCGCCTCACCGGCATCGAAGTTTCCAAGGCGGAATGCCAGTCTATTTTGACGCGCCTCGGCTTCACGGTTTCAGGCACGGGCGATGTCGTTGACGTGACGGTTCCAAGCTGGCGTCCGGATGTCGATGGCAAGGCTGATCTCGTCGAAGAGGTCATGCGCATCAACGGCGTTGATAACATCGCGCCGCAGCCGCTGGCTTCACTGGGCTCGGTCAACACCCGCATTCTCACCACGCTGCAAATCCGTACCCGTCTTTCTAAGAGAACCTTGGCGGCCCGTGGCATGATGGAAGCGCTGACATGGTCGTTCATCTCAGCTGGCAATGCCGCGCTGTTTGGCGGCGGTAAGCCGGAGCTGAAACTAGCGAACCCGATTGCCGCTGATATGTCAGACATGCGGCCATCGCTGCTGCCGGGGCTGATAGCTGCGGCGCAGCGCAATGCGGATCGCGGGTTCAATGATGTGGCGCTGTTTGAAGTGTCCGGCATTTATGAAAATGATACGTCAGAAGGCCAGCGCCGCGTCGCAGGCGGTGTGCGCCGTGGCACGGCTGGCACATCAACCCAAGGCCGCTCATGGGCGGGCAATGCGCCGTCAGTTAGCGTGCACGATGCCAAGGCTGATGCGCTTGCCGTGCTGGAGGCCTGCGGCCTTTCGGCTGACAAGGTGCAGATCGAAGTTGGTGCGCCATCGCATTTCCACCCCGGTCGCTCCGGCGTTATCAAGCAGGGTCCGAAAATCATTCTTGGCTATTTCGGTGAGTTCCACCCCAAGGTTTTGGAAGCGTTGAAAGCGGATGGCCCGATTTGTGGTTTTGAAGTGTTCGTTGATGCGCTGCCCGAGCCAAAAGCCCGCGCCGTGCGCACCAAGCCGCGGTTGGATCTGTCGCCATTCCAAGCCCTGAAGCGCGACTTTGCCTTTGTGGTTTCGAAGGAAACACTGGCAGGCGCGATTTTGAAAGCTGCCCAAGGCGCGGACAAAAAACTCATCACTGCCACCAACGTGTTCGACATTTTCGAAGGTGCATCCATCGGCGAAGGCAAAAAATCCGTCGCCATCGAAGTCACCATCCAGCCACAGGATAAGACGCTGGCCGATGATGAATTGGAGGCTTTGGCCAAGCGCATTGTCGAAGGTGTGGCGAAGACTACAGGCGGCGTGCTGCGGGGGTAAGATTTCGCTAGCTCCCCCTTGATTGCCGTTCGTGGCTCATGTCAAACATGGGCCATGAACATGATCCTGAACACCGATAGCTATAAATACTCGCACTTTGCGCAATATCCGCCGGGCACGAAGGCGATTTCAGCCTACATCGAATCGCGCCCGGGCGGCATTCATCCGCATGTGCTATTTTTTGGGCTGCAGATGTTCCTCAAGGACTATCTCGCAAAAGGCATCACGATGGATGATGTGGACGAGGCCGATGAGCTGGTGACGGCTCATGGGATGCCGTTTAATCGTCCGGGCTGGGAGCTGCTGGTCAAGCGTCACAAGGGGCAATTGCCGCTGTCGATTGAGGCATTGCCTGAAGGCATTATCGTGCCGAGTGGCACGCCCTTGGTGCAGGTAAAAAATACCGATCCGGATTTCTTCTGGCTGCCGACATTCATCGAAACCGCGCTGCTGCGCGGCGTTTGGTATCCGTCCACCGTGGCAACAATTTCTCACCATGTGCGCGGCATTATCTCAACGTTTCTCGACAAGACTTGCGATGATCCTGCACCTGTTTTGCCATTCCGTTTGCATGATTTTGGCGCACGCGGCACGACATCATTTGAGCAGGCAGGCATCGGCGGGCTGGCGCATCTGGTCAATTTTATGGGCACAGATACGGTGAGCGGCATAGTCTATGCGCGGCGTCATTATCATGAAAAAATGGCCGGATTCTCCATTCCCGCTGCCGAGCATTCGACCATGACATCATGGGGCGAAGAGCATGAGGTGGATGCTTATCGCAATATGATCCGCCAGTTTGGCGGGCCCGGTAAGCTGGTGGCGGTGGTATCAGACAGCTATGATCTCTATCGCGCGGTGCGCGAAATATGGGGCAAAACCTTAAAGCACGAAGTCGAAACCATGGGTGGCACGCTGATTGTGCGGCCGGATAGCGGTGATCCGACAGTGGTGCCGATTGACGCGATTGATATGCTGGGCGAGTCTTTTGGCTACACGACAAACGCCAAAGGCTACCGCGTTCTGAACCCCTGTGTACGGGTCATACAGGGTGATGGCGTGACGCCGGATTCCATCAAAATTATTCTTGAGCGTTTGACACGTAAGGGCTGGTCGGCTGAGAATATTGCCTTTGGCATGGGTGCGGGCCTCTTACAAAAGCTCACACGCGACACCCTGCGCTTTGCCATGAAAGCTAACGCACGACTTGGCGAAGGCGACCACTGGACAGGCGTTAACAAAGACCCGAAAACGGACCCTGGCAAAGCCTCCAAGCGCGACCGGCAGGCGGTGGTGCTCGATCATGGCGAAATTGATGCGGTGTCTCTGGAAGACCTCGGCACACGTAAAAACTGGCTTCAGCCAGTGTGGAAAAATGGTGAGCTATTAGTGGATTGGACCTTGGCGGAAGTGCGGGCACGCGCCGCGCAAGGGCTGGTGCATGGCTAGTCTATTTGCCTTTTACATCTATGTCATACAAGTCTATGGTCCGGTAAAATTCAATCTGTTTACTTAAGGAATGACCATGTTTCGTTGGGGTGTTTTATCGACTGCAAAGATTGGCCGCGAGCATGTGATTCCGGGCATCATCGCTTCCAGCAATGGCATTCTGGCAGGTATTGCCAGCCGTGAATTGGCCAAGGCTGAAAAGCTGGCGCAGCATTTTGGCGCGCTGAAAGCCTTTGGTTCCTACGAAGAATTGCTGGCCTCCCCGGATATTGACGGCGTTTACATTCCGCTGCCAACATCGCAGCATGTGGAATGGTCGCTAAAGGCGGCGGCGGCTGGCAAGCATGTGTTATGCGAAAAGCCGATTTCGCTGGATGCCAATGACATTGATAAACTCATTGCGGCGCGGGACCAGCATAAGGTCATCATCTCTGAAGCCTTCATGGTGACCTACCATCCGCAGTGGATAAAGGTGCGCGATTTGATTGCCAACGGCGCGATTGGCAACTTGCGCCATGTGCAGGGCGCATTCACTTACTTTAATACCGACCCGACCAATATGCGTAATATTTTGGAACTCGGCGGCGGGGCGCTGCCGGATATTGGTGTTTACCCGACGGTCACAACACGATTTGCCACCGGTAAAGAACCGGTAAAAGTCAGCGCCAAGGTCGAGTTTGATCCGGTGTTCAAGACCGATACTTATTCATCCATTCGCGCGGATTTCGGTTCGTTTGAATTGTCGTTCTATCTCTCCACTCAAATGGCCAATCGTCAGACAATGGCTTTCCATGGAGATGCGGGATACATCGAAGTGGCGGCGCCGTTTAACGCCAGCCTCTATGACCATGACCACATCACTTTGCATAACCGCAGCCATGACGGCGCGCAGATTTTCCGCTTCCCTGGGCTCAATCAATATACTGTCGAGTGCGAGGCATTTGTGAAAGCTGCCAGTGGCGGCGACCAAAAGCTGTTCACACTGGAGAGCTCGAAGTCCAATCAAAAGCTGATTGATGCAATTTTCAAAGCGGGCAAAAGCGGCAACTGGGAAGCGGTGTGATTTAGCGCTGGGCTTCTAGTTCCGCAGGGGTGATTTTTCCGTCGCCATTGGCATCAATGGTGCGGAATGCCACGCCATACACACCCAAGAATTTGACCTTGGCCGCCTGTTTGGAGCCGTTGGCTGCCAATTCATTCATAAGCACAATAATCTCATTTTGTTCAATGACGCGGTTGTTGTTTGCGTCTGCTTTGAGAAACGCATTTTTTTCTGCACTCGAGTAGGCCTGCGCAACCGCAGTGGCAGACAGCAAACAAACAGTGGCAGTTATAATGGTTCTCATGACGCTTATCTTCGTTGGAATACCAACTGAGAGTAACCGAACCAGGAAAAGACTGCAACGCTGCCCGATGCAATGACCAGTGCGAAAAGTGCGCCAATTTGGGGGAGCAAGGTTAATGTCGCGGCGTAAATCGTATAGTTGAGCAGGCTGCCGACGAGCCCGACGCTGCCGTAGCGCGCCGCCTCATGGGCAACGCCTCTTTTGCTTGGCCCGAAGGTGACATAGCGGTTCAAAAGCCATGTGGAGGTCATAGCAACGGCAATGGCGATCACGCGCGCGCTATAGGGGTCGAGTGGTGTAAAATGAATAAGCGCGGACAAAGTGCCGGCATCAATCAAAAATCCTGCAGCGCCTACAAGCCCGAATTTGAGAAGTTTCAACATATTATGCACCGCCGGAGATAACGATAAGGCCAGCCATCACCAACACAGTTCCAAACCCTTTGCGCCAAGTCAGTGGCTCACCAAGAAAATACCAAGCCAGCAAAGGCACCAGCACAAATGTAAGCGCCATGAACGGGTAAGCGAAGGATAGCGGCACACTTTTGAGAAGGAAAATCCAGATGATCGTGCCAAGGCCATAGATTACGAGCGCAACAATAAGGAATGGATTTGTCACTAAACCCGCTAACCCCGCCATATCAACCGCGCCTGTGCGCTCGCTTGCAAGTTTGAACAGCACTTGTCCTGTGGCGATCATGACTGGCGTCAAAATCAGCCCGCTAATGATGGGGAAGGGTAATGAATTCAGCATGTGCCTTCTACGGTGCGGTCTTCACAATAATAAATATCGCGGCCAATATCCACGCATTCAAACTTCGGCGGCACAGGATGCACCGCGCGCAAGAACGAGTGGGTGTAGGGGAAAAAGTTGAAATGCGGATTGAACGCGTAGCGTGATTCACGCTCACGCGGCACGATGATAATCAGTTTTTTCTTGGTAATGCGGCGCAGTTCGGCAATTGCCTCGCGATATTCCAGCACATGCTCGATAACGTGGGTACAGATAACCGTATCGAACTCGCCGTCTTTAAAAGGCAGCGCCTCAATTTTTGCCGCGACATATTCGACGCCGGGAATGGCGGACGCGTCTTCCACCACGAAATCAACGCCAGTGAGACGCCTGAGGTTGGGCTTGGCTTCGCGGATGAGGGATAGCAAAACACCAGTGCCACAGCCAACATCACAGACACTGTCGCCTTCAACATCGGCGATAATTTTGGCCACACAAGCTTTGGAATTGTCCGTGCCCTCATGCACACGCGGATGATCGCGATAAAGCTGCTCATATTCTTGCGGCGTTAAAAACGGCGCGCGCTCACGAAAACTTGCCAATGTATCAATATGCTTGCCCCACACCATTTTCGCCATGCCGCGAAACAGGCCGCTGTCACGCATAAAGGGGGGTAAAATATCTTCAATAACAAAACGGATTTTGTTGGTTGTTTCGCGGTTCATGGGCAATATCCAAAATGAATGTGGTTACGCTGCGGTGCTCAAAGTCTTTTTGTCGAACTTGCGGCGCGGCTCAATAATCACGGCCGGCTCATGGTGTTCGCCGCGATGGGCCGGGAGGCTCAGGTAAAATATACGCTTTTGTTCAGCGCGCCCGCGCGCCACAGAATCCAGTATAAGTCCGGTAAAGATCGACAGCATTGAAATTGTGAACATACCGATGCCCAGATTCCAGCTTGGCATTTTATTGACGAGCCCGGTTGTGAAAAACTCAATGACAACCGGCAGAGCAAATCCGATACCGAGCAACGCAAAAAACGCCGCCAAATAGCCAAACAGCCGCATTGGCTGTGTTTCCTTCATCAGCGACAGAAACATTTTCAGAATCTTGAATCCGTCTTTGAAAGTCGAAAGCTTTGAGTTTGAGCCTTCGGGACGGCGACCATATTCGAGCTCAATCTCGCACACGGGCAGTTTGAGCTGTGAGGCGTGGACCGACATTTCCGTCTCAATTTCAAACCCGCCGGAAACCGCTGGAAAGCTTTTCACATAGCGACGCGTAAACACACGATAGCCGGAGAAAATATCGGTGAAATCCTTGCCAAACAGCGCTTGATACAGCGTATTAAAAATCATATTGCCGAAGGCGTGGCCCGCGCGTCCGGCATCATCAGTGACACCTTTGCGCACTCCCACCACCATATCAGAACGCTCAGACAAAAGTGTGCGAATAAGTTCTGGTGCATCGGCAGGCGCATATGTGCCGTCGCCGTCAGCCATGATGTAAATATCCGCATTAATATCAGAGAACATGCGACGCACTACATTGCCTTTGCCTTGGCGCGGCTCACGCACAACCTCAGCTCCCGCAACACGGGCCCGCAGCGCAGTCATATCCTTGGAGTTATTGTCATAGACATAGATGCGCGCGCCCGGCAGCGACGCTTTAAATCCCGCCACCACATCAGCAATTGTCAATTCTTCGTTGTAGCAAGGCAACAGCACTGCAACATCGTAACCCGCTAAAATATCTGACATCCGGTAAACCTGTGCGTTAAAATACGAATTCAATTGTTCCATACATGTTGGAACTTCATTCATTATGGCGGTGTTGAGTTAAGGCATCGTTATGGCAAGGCGCGAACTCGCGCTTGATGGGCTCATGATTAACGAAATCTTTGCGGGCTTCAGTGATGAATGGTGGCTTGGAGATATCAAAATTGCAAAACGCCCCCACTCATACTAATCGCGCCGCAACGCCAGCGAACCAAAATGGCTTGTTCATGATCTTTGCGGGTGCTCTGGTTTGCGCGACGCTGTTCACATTTTTAAGTTGGAGCCAAGAGTGGCCATTCGATAAGCCGCGTTTCCTCAGCGGCACTGACGACTTGCTTCGTATGGTCAATGTCCGCGATCTACTCAGCGGGCAGGGCTGGTTTGATCTTCATCAATATCGCTTGGGCCTACCAGGTGGCACATCAATGCATTGGTCGCGTTTGGTTGATTTGCCGCTCGCCGTTTTAGTTTTTCTTGGCAATATGGCCGCGCCCGGCCACGGCGAAATGATAGCTGCCACAGTCTGGCCATTCGCGCTGTTTGTCACCGCGCTCACGGGCTTCATGGTGGCGGTACAGCGCATTTCCAGCGCCAGCAACATGCTTCCCGGTCTAGTCATCGGCGGTTTTGGTTTAGTCGCCAGCGGCGTTTTTGATACCGGCTCTATTGACCATCATAATGTGCAATTGGCACTGGCGCTTTGGCTTGTCGCGCTCATCATGCCGTCCAAAACCCAAATGCGGGACTTTACCATCGCGGGCATTCTTGCAAGCATGATGCTTGCGATAGGTATGGAAGCACTGCCGATCATCATTGGTGCAGGCTTGGCGGTTGTAACGCGTTTAGTGCTGGAAGGTGAGGCGCTGGTAGCTCCGGTTCGCCGTTTTGGTCTCGGGCTCGCTTTATCGCTGCTAGTTTTGTTTTTCGCTCTTGTGGGGCCACAAAACTACGGAGGTATGGCGTGCGATTCCTATTCGCTGTTTCACCTTTGTTGTGGCGGCGCGGGCGGTTTGGTGCTCTATTTTGGCTTAAGCGACACAGTGCGACAAAGGTTGCCCAACCCGCTCATAATAGCACCGCTCCTCGCAGGACTGACGGCGCTTATCATCGCCTTTGTGTTCTTCAGGCCATGCTTATCCAATCCCGTCGGAAGCCTCGATCCCAAACTTAAACTTTTCTGGCTGGACAGCGTATTCGAGGCACAGAGCGCGTTTCGTATCGCGCACCTCGACCCTTGGCTGTTGCCATCATTGTTTGGGATGCCACTACTTGCACTCGGCTGGCTGGGGTTGGCAATCAAGCGGGATGAAAACCGGTCAGTAACGATAGGTTTGCTGCAATTATTGCTGGCAGCGACGGCGGTGACAGTGTTTCAAATGCGTGGTTCGGAATTTTCTACGCCGCTCAGTGCTTTGGCACTAGCTGGCCTTGTCACCATTTTATCCGAAGGCATCGGCAAGCGGCGCCCGATACTTCTTATTTCAATGTGGCTTCTTTCCTGCGCAATCACGTGGAAAATTCTTTCTTCGGCGGGAATCGCGCTCTTTGCGCATGGCCAATATGGACCATTGATTGCAGGTGCAGGCGTCAAGCAGGCTGGTGCGTTATGCCATTCAAGTCAGTCGCTGGCCTTTCTTGAAAACGAACCGGCTGGAACGGTTGCGGCAGCCAATGGTCTTGGCCCCGACATTCTTTTTGCCACACCTCATCGCGTGCTTGCCGGTCCCTATCATCGCAACGTGCAGGGCAATCTTGCCTGGATTAACGCGATGATCGGAACGCCCGAAATGGCGCAAAAAATCCTAAGTGATGCGAGTGTGACTTTGCTAGCAATTTGCCCCGATGATCCCGACGAGCGCGACTTTCTAAATGCCGCTCCTGATGGATTTGTCGGGCAATTGTTGAAAGGTCAAACTTTTAACTGGATTGAACCCGTTCAACAGACTATGGAATTGCCGCTGCGCGTATGGCGCATCAAAAAACAATAATTTGGGTGGCAAAATTCCTATTTTTTCGTGTGCCTTGCAGGAAAGCACTGACTTTCTTATATGAGCCTCGGAGACAATGATTTGGCTGTCATCTTGAAAAAGATCACACCGGTCGCAAAATATGAATCGTTAACTTGGAGCTATCACCGGAACGCCTCCCATGGGTCCAGATAGCTTGCATAAAGGAGAGATGAAATAATGGCTAAAGTCATTGGTATTGACCTTGGAACAACCAATTCCTGCGTTTCCGTCATGGACGGCAAAAATCCGAAGGTAATTGAAAATGCCGAAGGCGCACGCACCACGCCCTCGATGGTAGCCTTTACGGAAGACGGCGAACGTCTCGTTGGCCAGCCCGCAAAGCGTCAGGCTGTCACCAATCCTGAAGG
>JAYSWX010000095.1:0-9608 GCA_043717855.1 Phyllobacterium sp. | reverse complement strand
AAGTTTACTTCCGCAGAATTAACAATTTTCGCCGCAGCATCCACGCGTCGCAGCTTTCTTAAGGCCGCAACTGCTTTGGGTGCCGTTGGATTGGCAAGTCCCTTGCTCGTGCGCAATGCGTTCTCATCGTCCGGCGAATTGAACCATATGGGTTGGGCTGGTTATAATGGATATAAAGACTCAATTGATGCGTTTACAGCCAAAACCGGCATCAAGGTAAATCTCACCGAACAGCCGGATAATGAAACCATTTTTGCACAGGCCAAACTTGCGGCACAAACAGGGGCATTCGATACGATTGAGCCAACCGTTGATCGCACCGCAGCTTATGTTGAGAACGATCTTGTTCAGCCTTGGAATGAAAAGTCCACTACGCTTGACAGCTATCTGCCTGGCATGGTCGATGGCGCGGCTGGTGAAATGGCTGTTGTAAAGGGCGGCCGTTATTTCCTGCCGGCCGTCTGGGGCACAGAAGCTCTAGTCTATAAAAAGGATGCAATGCCATTGGAATACGGCAAGGCCAGCCTTGCTGACCTTTTTGGTGAAGGTATGGATGGCAAAGTGACACTGCGTGCTCACTCCGGCCTTGCCTCGTTCGGTCGTGTTTTGGATGGTATGGGCAAGTTGCCAAAGCCATTTATGGATGGTTACAAGGATGAGGCGACGTTCACAGAAATTTGGGATGTTATTTTGACCGAGGCTCTTAAGCGCAAGGCCAATATCGCTCAGTTCTGGAAGGGCGAAAACGAAGCCCAGGCAGCTTTCCGCACCAATGGCTGCGTGATTGGACAGTGCTGGGATTCGACAGGCTTCAATCTAAGCAAAGAAGGCTACGGCTACATTGCGCCAAAGGAAGGTGCAATTGCGTGGAACCAGGGCTATATGATGATGAAGAATGCCAAGAACACTGAGCAAGCGGTTGCGTGGGTAAACTTCCAGGCCACCCCGGAAGGCGGTGCCGCGATGGCCAAAGTGTATTCAGCCAACCCGGTTGCAAAGGGTGCAGTTGATATGATGGCAAAGGAAAATGCAGACTTCTATAACGCTGCATTCCCCGGCGACGCATTGAGCAAATTGTGGTGGTGGCCGTCTCAGAACAGCGCGATCCTCAAGCTTCGCGCTGGCTATGCAGATAAGTTTATCGCTGGATAACTGACAAACAATAGCGACGGGCTGAAAAGCCCGTCGTTCATTTCGTAGTGGAGATGCTGAACCAAATATGGTCGGCTGAGGGGCGTCATGAGCGAAAACGTAGAGCTTTCCAATATATTCATGGATTTTGGCCAGTTTAGAGCCGTCAATAATGTTGATGTAACAATTAAGGCCGGTGAATTTTTTTCGTTTCTTGGCCCCTCGGGGTGCGGCAAGACAACGATTTTGCGTCTGATTTCCGGGTTTATGGAGCCCACTAAGGGCGCTATTAAAATTGGCGGAAAAGATATGGTTGGTGTGGCCCCCAATGTGCGGCCAACGGCGTTGATCTTCCAAAATCTGGCGCTTTTTCCGTTGATGCCCGTATGGGAAAACATTGCCTTTGGCCTCGAGGTTCGCGGCGTTGATAAAGCGGCGCGCCGTGCCAAAGCGGAAGAATTATTGAAGCTGGTGGATCTGCATGATGCGGCTGACAAGAAGATCAGCCAACTTTCCGGCGGCCAGAAGCAACGTGTGGCGATTGCCCGTGGTTTGGCTGTTGAGCCAAAGGTTATGTTGCTCGATGAGCCGCTGTCCGCACTGGATTTGAAGCTGCGCCAGCATATGCGCGCTGAACTTCGTGCCATTCAAAAGCGCACTGGTGTTACCTTTATTTACATCACCCACGATCAGGGCGAGGCGCTTGCCATGTCAGATCGCGTCGGGGTTATGAGCCAAGGCGTCTTGCAGCAAGTTGGCACGCCGATGGAAATTTACAACAACCCTGCCAATGGCTTTGTGGCATCATTCGTTGGTGAGAACAATATTTTCAGCGGCACGGTAAAGTCTTTGAAAGATGGAATTGCTGCATTTGAGACAAGTGTCGGGATGCTTAAAACACGTCTTGGTTCCAACGTGACCGTGGGCACGGTTGCCAAACTTTATGTGCGTCCAGAGAATTCCCGGCTTGGCGCGAGGGAACCAAAGGCCAATAGCATTCCAGTGGAAGTAAGCGATTTTGCCTTTGAGGGCAATTTTGTGAATGTGTTTGTTGCTGATGAACAGGGCGGCCGTCACATGGTGCAAACGCAAAATGACAGCGGCGTTGCACCACCATCACGCGGCTCAAAGACCAACCTGATTTTCGATGCCGATCAGGCTGTAGTTCTGTTGGATGCGGCCCAAAGCCATGGATGAGCTTTTTCGTAGATATGGCCGTTCACTGACTTGGCTGATGGTTGCACTGACATCTTTCTGGCTGTTGATGTTGGTGATTATTCCCAACATTGTTATGCTGGAATCCTCATTTCGGCTTTATCTGCCGGTAACTGAGGTTGGTGGTCCGAAGGACGTGTATACGCTCAACAATTATTTGACGTTTACTGAGAGTCCCATTCATATCAACATTTTTTTCCTGACGGTGTTTTACAGCAGCTTCGTCACGCTCATCTGCTTTGCGCTGAGTTATCCGCTGGCATATTTTCTGGCGAAAGTGGTGAAACCAGCTAACGCGCCAACGCTGTTTCTCATGTTACTTATACCGCTTTGGGTCAGTGAAATATTGCGCTCGTTTGCGTGGTTTATCATTCTGTCTTTTCAGGGCCCGCTGAATTCCATGCTTCAGGGTGTTGGCCTTATCAGCGAGCCAATTCGTTGGATGACGGGTTTTAGGTCAATCATCATTGGCCTCGTTTATACCTATGTGCTTTTCATGCTGTTTCCGATTTATAATGCCATTCAATCGCTCGATACCAACCAGATTGAGGCCAGCCAAGATCTTGGTGCATCGCTGTGGCGCACGCACACGCGGGTGGTGATGCCTCATGCCAAGCCCGGCATCGCATCAGGATGCGTCATGGTTTTCATGCTGTGCGCCGGCTCTGTAATTGTGCCGAGCACATTGGCTTCTACCAGTTCACGCTGGTTCACAGAAATCATCCAGCAATGGTTTTTCGAGGCGCTGGATTGGAATGTTGGCTCGGCTTATGCCTTCTTGCTTTTGGTGCTTTGTATTGTGTTTGTCAGCCTCGTGATGCGCATTCTCAATGTGCGTCTCGTAGATATTGCGAAATAGGGGCGGGTCATGAAAGCAATTTCACTTGGATCGTTTGCCGTCCGTTTCTATGTACTACTGTTCTTGGCATTTATGCTGCTTCCGCTCATCGTTATGGGCGGCGCGGGGCTGAATGACACGAGATTTCCCTCTGTCTATCCGTGGGTCGGATTCACAAACCGCTGGTTTGTCGATTTATGGAATGACGAGAAAATGTGGGAGGCCATTCGCAATACGCTTTTCGTGGCGATTGCAGTTGTGGCGATTGCCGTTCCCATCGGCACCGCTGCGGCTATTCTAATCAATGGTCTTGCACCCAAAGCCCGTTCGGTGTTGTACGGCATTATGGTCGCGCCAATTTTGACTCCAGGCGCAGTCATCGGTATTTCAACTTTGCTGTTTTGGAACAAGTTTCACGTATCGGCGGGTCTCCACCTGTCGATTTTGGGGCAGGTGTCGTTCATTGCCGCATACGTAATGCTTCTGGTGTTGGCGCGACTGCAAAGCTTCGATCATGGTCTGGAGGAGGCCGCGCTTGATCTTGGCGCTTCTCACGGACAGGTCATGCGGCGCATTATGTTGCCGCATTTGTATCCAGCCATTGGTGCAGGTGCGCTTATCGCTTTTTTTCAATCCGTAGAGAATTTCAACATCACGCTGTTCACGCGCGGCAACTCGCAGACTTTGACGGTGTACGTCGGCTCAAAAATCCGTAGCGGCATTACGCCAACGATTAATGCCTTGGCGCTGTTATTGATATTGTTCACCGTGTTTGCTGCGATTGGTTATGAGATTTATCGTCGGCGCAGGCAGCGCCAGATTGATCGGCTTTCCGTCTCCGAGGATTAATTTGTGATGCGTAGCGAGGTCGCGATTTTTGATCTTAAAAGCGGCACTGTCACATGTGTTATAAAAACTGAACATCTAATCGAAGCGCCGAATTGGACTCTCGATGGCAGGGCGCTGATCGTCAATGGCGACGGGCTATTGTTTCGCGTCGCACTGGACGTCGAGGCGAAACTGGAGCGGATAGCCACTGGCTTTGCAGTCGTCTGCAATAATGACCACGGCATTTCACCGGATGGTAAAACGCTGGTTATTAGCGATGACACGATGTATCGCCAGTCCTGCATTTACACCCTGCCGATTGGCGGCGGCACGCCAACACGCGTGACAAGCAACACACCGTCTTACTGGCACGGATGGTCGCCCGATGGTGCGACGCTTGCCTACTGCGCAGCACGTGATGATGTCTATGACATTTACACTTGCAATGTGAACGGCGGGCCAGAGACGCGGCTGACGATGGGTAAGGGCCATAGCGATGGTCCGGACTATACACCGGATGGCAAATGGATTTGGTTCAATTCCAGCCAGAGTGGCACCATGCAGTTGTGGCGGATGCGGCCCGACGGAAACGAACAAGAGCAAATGACGGATGATGAGCGTATCAATTGGTTTCCTCATCCATCGCCAGACGGTCAGCATATATTATACGTCGCTTATGAAGGCGATGTCTCAGGCCACCCGCGAGAAAAGCATGTTGAGCTGCGTTTGATGCCAGCAGCTGGCGGCGCGCCGACGACGCTTCTGCATATTCTTGGC
Organism: Phyllobacterium sp.; assembly: GCA_043717855.1. Lineage (GTDB taxonomy): Bacteria > Pseudomonadota > Alphaproteobacteria > Rhizobiales > Rhizobiaceae > JANMEX01. Next base: position 4,819 of record JAYSWX010000095.1, on the reverse strand, counting down.
GGCCAAGGCTCCATTAATGTGCCGTGCTGGTCACCTAGTTCGGAACAATTTGCTTTTGTGCGCTATGGGCTAAGCAAGTAGTCACGGTAGGCTCATTACGGACAGTTTCCGAACGCGCGGCACACTGACTTCGGGCGTTCGCCGATCACCTTTCAAGTGCCTGTTTGGTCATATTTAGATCAGCTTTACTGACGTCATCGTTACTTTCATTTTTGTGACATGGTTGGTATGTGGGGCCCCTGGGAGATGAAGTATGGCCTTAGATATTAGCTACATCAGCGCGTTTGGCGCGGGGGCATTGTCCTTTATTTCACCATGTGTCTTACCACTTGTGCCGCCCTATCTGTGCTATATGGCCGGTGTCAGTACAGAACAATTTACTAATTCTTCAAACAGCAACCAGGCATCGCGCCGCGCGTTGCTTACCGCGTCGCTGGCATTTGTTTTGGGGTTTTCAACGGTATTTATCCTGATTGGCGCCGGTGCAACCGGCATCGGACAGTTTTTGCGCCAGTATCAGGACGTAATTGCTAAGATTGCCGGACTTCTCATAATTGCGATGGGGTTGAATTTTCTGGGTATACTCAAGATTTCCCTATTTTCGCGCGAAGCGCGGTTTAATCCAGATCAGAAGTCAGTAGGCGTCTTGCCATCTTACGTCATGGGGCTGGCTTTTGCCTTCGGCTGGACGCCATGTATTGGCCCGGTATTGGGGCCAATTTTGACCCTCGCAGGCGGTAAAGATACAGTTTGGGAGGGCGCGGCACTGCTGGCGGTGTATTCGGCGGGGCTAGGCATACCATTTCTGGCGGCTGCATTTTTCTCCGGACAATTTATGCGGTTCAGTGTCAAGTTCCGCGCTCGTTTGGGTACAGTAGAGAAAATGATAGGGGTGCTGCTGATTATTTCGGGAGTTCTATTTCTGACCGGAGGTATGCAGACTATCGCCTTCTGGTTGTTGGAAACATTTCCATTTCTTCAGTCTGTCGGTTGACGAAATTCTAGGCAATTTCCGCTATAAAGCCGTAATTGCATTGATATTTAGCGTGGCACGATTCGTGTTGCCATTACTTTAAACAGGAAATACCGCATGACCGAGCGCACTTGTTTGGCAATTATCTTAGCTGCGGGCGAGGGCACGCGGATGAAATCCGCTTTGTCCAAGGTGCTACATCCTGTTGGCGGACTGCCTATGGTCGCCCACGTTGTGCGTGCCGCGAGCGCCGCAGGCGTCGGTGATGTTGCACTTGTGGTTGGTCGAGGCGCTGATGAAGTTGAAAAAGCTGCGCGGCCTCATGCCAGCGGCGTGTCCGTTCATTTACAAGTAGAGCGCCTTGGAACCGGCAATGCCGTTCTGGCGGCCCGTGATGCTATTGCCAAGGGTTATGATGATTTGATTGTAATGTTTGGCGATACTCCGCTGATTGATAGCGCAGCACTATCAAAAGCGCGCAGGCGCTTGGCATCCGGCGCTGATGTGGTGGTAATGGGTTTTCGCCCTAGTGATCCAACCGGCTATGGCCGTCTCATAGAGAGGGATGGCCAAGTGATGGCTATTCGCGAAGAGCGCGAAGCGTCAGCTGAGGAAAAAAAGGTTGGATTTTGCAATGGCGGGCTGATGGCTATACGCGGCAATGATGCGCTGGCGATGCTTGACAAGATTACCAATGATAACTCAAAGAAAGAGTATTATCTTACTGATATTGTTGAGATAGCACACACTCTTGGCAAATCTGTTGTAAGCCTTGAGGTCGATACAAGTAGTGTTCTTGGCGTCAATACGCGTGTTGAGTTGGCAGAAGTGGAAGCCCTGTTCCAGAATAAAATGCGTAGAAGTATGATGCTGGATGGCGTTTCTATGACTGCGCCTGAGACAGTGTTTTTCTCATGGGATACGCAAATCGGCGCGGAAACTACCATCGAACCAAACGTATATTTCGGTACCAAAGTGAAAATTGCAGGCGGTGTAACAATCCACGCTTTCTGCCATATTGAAGGTGCAACAATTGCTACTGGCGCACATATCGGTCCATTTGCGCGGTTACGCCCCGGTGCGGATTTGCGAGAGGACGCCAAAGCTGGTAACTTTGTAGAGATTAAAAAGTCGGTGATTTCAAAAGGCGCCAAAGTCAATCACCTAACCTATATTGGGGATGCCGAGGTCGGCGAAGACGCCAATATAGGGGCTGGAACTATCACCTGTAATTATGATGGTTTCAACAAGTTTGTCACCAAAATTGGTGCGGGGGCTTTCATAGGGTCGAACTCGGCTTTGGTGGCACCGGTAAGCATTGGCGATGGTGCTATCGTGGCTGCTGGCAGTGTTATTACCAAAGACGTGCCTGAAGACGCCGTCGCCTTCGGTCGCGCTTTGCAGGATAACCGACTTAAGATTGCCCCCGCTATTCGCGCCCGCAACAAGGCGCTAAAAGAGAAGAACAAAGCCAAGTAAGGTTTTCAGATAATTCACTTTTTGCCGCTACTGTGGGCGGTAACAGTTTGCAACGGAAATTGACTTTTTCCTTTGCAATACAAGCACTAATGGTGCGCAATGCTTGGCTTGGGGATTCTTTTCGATGTGCGGAATTGTTGGTATAATCGGTCGTGAGCCGGTCGCTCCCATGATTGTGGAGGCGCTGCAGCGCCTTGAATATCGCGGCTATGATAGTGCAGGTGTTGCTACACTCGAGGAAGGCAAGCTTGATCGTCGCCGCGCCGAAGGCAAGCTGATGAACCTTGACCGCAAGTTGCGCCAAGAGCCGTTGGATGGTCTTATCGGTATCGGCCACACCCGCTGGGCCACGCATGGTATCCCCAACGAGGCGAACGCGCATCCGCATTTTTCTAACGGAGTGGCGATTGTTCACAATGGTATAATCGAGAATTTCGCGGAATTGCGTAACGAATTGCAGGCCGATGGCTACGAGTTCACATCGCAAACTGACACCGAAGTTGTCGCCCACCTTGTGGCCCGCGAACTGGTCCGTGGCTTCAAACCAGTTGAGGCCGCGCATAATTCATTGAAGCGTTTGCAAGGCGCATTTGCGCTTGCCATACTTTTCCAGTCCGATCCAAACCTTCTTATCGGCGCACGCAACGGCCCGCCACTGGCGGTAGGACATGGTGATGGCGAAATGTATATCGGCTCGGATGCCATTGCGTTGGCACCTTTTACAAACCTCATAAGCTATATGGAAGATGGCGACTGGGTTGTGCTACACCGTGAGTCCTTCCAGATTTTTGATATCGAGGGCAACAAGGTTTCGCGCAAGCAGGTTAAATCCTCCAGCACCGCGTTCCTCGTTGAAAAAGGCAACCATCGCCATTTCATGGAAAAAGAAATCTATGAACAGCCGGAAGTGATTTCCCACACCATGTCGCATTACATTGATTTTGCAAATGGTTCGACCAAGGAACTGGATCTGCCGTTTGATTTTGCCAAGATCAACCGTGTGGCGATTTCAGCTTGTGGCACGGCGTCTTATGCGGGGCAGGTGGCGAAATATTGGTTCGAGCGTTACGCTCGTTTACCTGTGGACATAGATGTAGCATCCGAGTTTCGCTACCGCGAAATGCCACTGTCTGCTGGCGATGTGGCGCTCTTCATCTCGCAGTCTGGCGAGACGGCTGACACTTTGGCCTCGCTGCGCTATTGTAAGGGCCTTGGTATGCCCATCGGCGCGGTTGTCAACGTTCGCGAATCCACCATTGCCCGCGAATCCGATGTGACGTTCCCAACTTTGGCCGGCCCGGAAATTGGTGTTGCTTCGACCAAGGCGTTTACTTGCCAGCTTTCCGTTTTGGCGTGCTTAGCTGTTAAGGCGGCTAAGGCTCGTGGTAAAATCACCGAGGCGCAAGAGCGCGAGTTGGTGCATCATCTTGCCGAAGCACCGCGCTATGCCAACATGGCGCTGAAGCTGAACAAGGAAATCGAGAAAGTCGCACATCATCTTTCCAAGGTGAGCCATACTCTATTCCTCGGTCGCGATACGAACTTCCCGTTGGCGATGGAAGGCGCACTGAAGCTCAAGGAAATTTCTTATATCCATGCCGAGGGCTATGCGGCTGGCGAATTAAAGCATGGGCCGATTGCGCTTATTGACGAGAATATGCCTGTTATCGTCATCGCGCCTCATGATCGGATTTTTGAAAAGACCGTTTCCAACATGCAGGAAGTCGCCGCGCGAGGTGGCAAGATTATCCTCATCACAGATGCCAAAGGCGCAGCGCAGGCGTCGCTCAAGACACTAGCGACCATCGTGATGCCTGACGTCCCGGAAATCATCGCGCCGATCATCTACGCCATACCTATCCAGCTCTTGGCGTATCACACAGCTGTTCTGATGGGTACGGACGTCGATCAACCGCGCAATTTGGCGAAGTCGGTGACAGTGGAATAGTCATCCGGCTTCTTTTTTCGAAAATACTGAAGAATAGCTGGCTTTAGAACGGCAAAGTCCCCAATGGTTTTCGTCCCGCCTTTGAAAGCCACCAGTCCCTTGCATTGCGCAGTAATCGGATTTGCTGCGAATAAAAGCCCTGTGATTTTTCGAAATAATTACTATCGTGCAGTCCACAATTGCAATGTTTGCGCCTCGGAATGCGTCGGTATTCCGGTCCCAGAATGCCTGATCTAATATTTGTTGCGGCCTGAAATCAAACTGCAAATACGCGCTATTAACAAACCTCGCACCGTGGTCGTCGGGTTTTTGCTGTGTGTTCAACCACTCAAGAAAATAGGTCTGCGCAATCGCCAATATGCCGTCCTTAAGTATATATGCTTTGTTCAAATTCATTGTAATTGTGGTCTTATTGCATA
>JAYSWX010000094.1:0-9622 GCA_043717855.1 Phyllobacterium sp. | reverse complement strand
CGCGTGAAAAAATCCAGATAGAGCGCCTGCGCCAACTCGCGCACGATGCTCATCTTGACCCCGATTTTGCGGAGAAGTTTTTGAACTTCATCATCCACGAAGTCATCCGCCACCACGAACAAATCAAGGCTGAAACGGCCGCGACAAAATCCAACCTATAAAAACTAAAGGAAAATACCATGTCTCTTAAAATCCGCCTCGCCCGCGCAGGCTCCAAGAAGCGCCCTTACTACCACATTGTTGTGGCTGATGCCCGCGCCCCGCGCGATGGCCGTTTCATCGAAACACTCGGCAAGTGGGATCCAATGCTTGCAAAGGGCGATGCAGGCCGCGTAGCCGTTGATGGCGAAAAGGCATTGGCATGGATTGCCAAGGGCGCGCAGCCAACAGACCGCGTATTGCGCTTCCTTGCTGAAGCTGGCCACGCCACACGCGATGCCCGCAACAACCCGACAAAGGCAGAACTTGGCACGAAGGCCAAGGAACGCATTGCAATGGCTGAAAAGAAGGCCAATGATGCTGCTGCCGCTATCGAAGCTGAAAAGGCTGCAAAGATTGCTGCCGCAGAAGCCGAAAAGGCTGCCGCTATCGCCGCTGCTGAAGCTGAAAAAGCTGCCGCCGCAGAAGCCGCCGCTGCCGCCAAGGCCGCTGCCGAAGCGCCAGTGGAAGCATCTGCTGAAGTTGTCGCTGAAGAAGCGCCTGCTGCTGAGTAATTGCATTAAATCGTCTAGCTAAATTGCAGCTGACGGTGACGAGCTTTCTTCTCCCCGTTTCTCCAACGGGGAGAAGATGCCGACAGGCAGATGAGGGGCGGTCCGCGCGTGCCAAAGGATAATTGCTTCTTATGCAGCGCTAACCGGCAATGGTAGCGCTGCCCCTCATCCGGTCCTTCGGACCACCTTCTCCCCGCAAGTGGCGGGGTGAAGGAAACACCCGCCACGCTTTGATTTTGCCTCCAACAAAGGCACTACCGTGAACCAAGATACGCCCCCCAAACGCACAATCTCCGTCCTTGGCGCCACAGGCTCCATCGGCGTGAATACGCTGGATGTCATCCGCCATTTAGGCGGTGCGGATGCGTTTGAAGTTGTGGCACTCACTGGCTCCGCCAACGTCACGCTGCTGGCCAAACAAGCCCGCGCCGCAAATGCCAAAATCGCAGTCACCGCAGACGAGCGCCTCTATGGCGCGCTGAAAGACGCGCTTCACGGCACAGGCATTGAAGCCGCCGCTGGCCGTGGGGCTCTCATCGAGGCCGCCGCCATTCCCGCCGATATCACCATGGCGGCAATCGTCGGCATGGCAGGTTTAGAACCAACGCTGGCCGCCGCAAAAAATGGCGGCACGATTGCGCTCGCCAACAAAGAATGTCTGGTTTCCGCAGGTTCACTTTTCTTGGATGCCGTCCACCAGTCCGGCGGAAAATTGCTACCCGTGGATAGTGAGCACAATGCCATTTTTCAGCTCTTGGATAACGAAGATCACAAAGCGCTGGAGCGCGTCATCCTCACAGCTTCCGGCGGGCCGTTCCGCAATTATTCGCTGGAGCAAATGAAGGCGGTAACAGTAGAAACCGCCCGCGCCCATCCCAATTGGTCCATGGGCCTCAAAATCTCCATCGACAGCGCATCAATGTTCAACAAGGCGCTGGAGATGATAGAGGCGAAACATTTGTTTGGCCTATCGCCTGACCAGATCGAAGTCATCATCCACCCGCAATCCATCGTCCATTCCATGGTGGCTTACCGCGATGGTTCGATACTAGCCCAGCTTGGCCCGTCCGATATGCGCGTAGCCATCGGCTACGCCCTGTCGCATCCGTCTCGCCAACATCTGCCCGTCGAGCGCTTGGATTTCGCCAAACTCAGCAAACTAGAATTCGAAGCCCCCGACGAAATCCGCTTCCCCGCGCTGCGCCTCGCCCGCGAAGTGATGCAAACAGGCGGTCTTTCCGGCGCGATTTTCAACGGCGCAAAAGAAGCGGCGCTGGAAGCCTTCATCGCCGGCAAAATCCCGTTTTTGAAAATGGCCGAAATTGTTGAGCGTGTTGTCACGCAAATGTCGGTATCTAACGCCTATGATATCGCGGATGTTTATCAAGCCGACCAAAACGCGCGGACATTAGCCAACGCATCCATCGCCGCAATTTAGCAATCCCACCACTGGACAAAATCATGCAACAACGCACTCTCGGAAAATCCGGACCAAAAATTGGCGCTGTCGCGCTCGGCTGCATGAGCTTTGCGGGCGCTTATGGCAATTCCAACGAGGGCGAGGCCGACGCCGTTTTGCACACCGCGCATGAGCTTGGCATTACCCATTTGGACACCGCGAAAATCTATGGCGACGGCCTTTCTGAAACCATGGTCGGCGCATTTCTTAAAGCCAATCCATCCAAGAAATTCTCCATCGCCACTAAGGGAGGCATCATGACGTCGCCAAAGCGTGGCTTTGACAATTCGCCGGAATATATGCGCGAATGCCTTGAAGGCTCGCTCAAACGTCTCGGCGTGGACTATGTGGACCTCTATTATATCCACCGCCGCGACAAAACGATTCCCATTGAAGATGTCGCCGTCACCATGGCGCGCTTTGTTGAAGAGGGCAAAATCGGCGGCATCGGCTTCTCGGAAATTGCGCCCGCCTCGCTGCGCCGTGCCCATGCTGTGCATCCGGTCATGGCCGTGCAAAATGAATATTCACTCTGGACCCGCCAGCCAGAACTCGGCCTGTTGCAAACCTGCGAAGAACTAGGCGCAGCGTTCGTCGCCTTCTCGCCAGTCGGGCGCGGCGTTTTGACGGACAACATTCCCGATCCGCAAGCCTTTGCGCCAAGCGATTTCCGCAAAGTGAACCCGCGCTTTGTTGAGCCTGATTATTCGCTGAATTTGCCCTGGTTAAAACGCTTCCAAGCGCTGGCTCGCGATATGGGCCACGCCACATCAACGCTGGCCATCGCATGGGTGCTGGCCAAAGGTGAATACATCATCCCGATTCCCGGCACGCGGTCTGTTGCACACACCCGCGAGCTTGCCAAAGCCGGGCACATAAAGCTCACTACTGAGGACATGGCACGGATCGAAAAAGTGTTGCCCGTAGGCTTCGCCAACGGCCCGCGCTATGCACCGGCAAACTATGCCGATGTTGAAATCTACGGGTAGGTTTTCCTGAACGCCACATGAACACATGGTTCAGCATCCACTCAGCCACGCCGATCTAACTTCTCCTCAACGAGCGGATTTTCCGCTCACCTGAGGAGACCACCATGATTACGATTTACGGCAACGGCTATTCAAACACCATCCACGCCACAAACTTCTCCACCACACAGGCCTTCAACATCTATGGCTTCGGCGGCGATGATCGTATTTATGGCGGCAACTATGCCGATTACATCAACGCTGGCGACGGCAATGATATGGTTGATGGCGGTGCCGGTAACGACACGATTTATGGTGGCGCAGGCTATGATACGCTTTACGGCGGTGCGGGTAATGACTGGATCGACGCTGGCATCGGCAATGATTATCTCGATGGCGGCATTGGCAACGACACGCTTTTGGGCGGCGCAGGCAATGACAATATCATCGGCGGCCAAGGCGCGGATTACCTAAACGGCGGCATCGGTAACGACCTAATCAAAGGCGGCTGGGGCAATGATATCCTTACCGGCGGCGCAGGCTATGATACATTCTTCTTCAACTCAGGCGATGGCAAAGACATCATCACTGACTTCACTTTCGGCCAGGATAAAATTCAGCTGCACATCAATGGCGTCACAAATTTTAATCAAGTTGACTGGCACGCATACCAAGCGGGCAATGACACAGTCCTGAGCTTTGGCACAGATACATTGACAATTAAAAATACCTACGCCGATGATTTCATCCCGAGCGATTTTATCTTGGTGTAAGACTAGCAAAGCACGGCACCCTCCCGCCCGCTTCTGAGCACCCGTCAGGAAACTGGCGGGTGTTTGTGTTTTGTCAGGCACCAAAACTTATTGAATGTCGCGCCTCGCCCACCACCCCAGCTTGAATACGTAGATTCCGCAAGTGCGTTTTTCTGGACATAACGCCACTCAGAGCCTAAATACAGCCATCATCAACACTATTTAGTTGTGATGTAGCAACCGTCTCCGGCGAAAGCGATATCCCCATGCACTTTTTCGAAATCGGCCTTGCCCGGGCGCGACGCTTTAGCAGTGACGGCCTTTTTGGCCGGATCAGCCCGACATGGGCCAGACGCCTGTTCTTTTTAGATTTTCTGGTGTTTCCGCTGGCAATTTTCCTCTGCCTTCTCTTAGCTGCGTGGAACGAGTATGGTGTTTCCTATTTGACATTGGTACTGCTATTTGCTCTTGGCTCCGGCGCTTGGACCTTGATCGAATATCTGATGCACCGCTTCGTATTTCATCATTTTCCGATTTTCACCGCCATGCACCTTGCCCATCATGAGGCGCCGCATGAGCTGATTGGCACTCCTACTTTCGTCACGCTAGCAGCGTTTGCCGCGCTAATTTTCTGGCCTGTGTTCGAATTTGCAGGTCTTGAGCAGGCAGCCGCACTGTCTGCGGGTATGATGAGCGGATACCTCGCCTACGTCACCGTGCATTATATTGTCCATAATGTCGGCAGTCGCGGCATTTCGTGGATGAAGCCTCTGATTAAGCTTCATGCCGTTCACCACCATGATATCCATCATAATTTCGGCGTGACGACGGCATTTTGGGACCGCGCTTTCGGCACTCTTGCCAAACGCTAAACTTCGCCTCCTCACAACGCATAACACCCATTCGTGCACCCCCCTTCCTAAATGCACAATTCTACTGTATGGGGTCGCCAACTGAAAACGGCATGGCAATGCCAAGGCCCCACTAACCTCCCGAGTGACTTTATGAAAATCCGCAATATCGCGATTATCGCGCACGTTGACCATGGCAAAACGACATTGGTTGATAAGCTTCTCCAGCAGTCCGGCGCTTTCCGCGACAACCAGCGCGTAGCTGAACGCGTTATGGATTCTAACGATCTTGAAAAAGAACGCGGCATTACCATCCTTGCCAAAGCAACTTCCGTTGAGTGGAACAACACCCGCATCAATATCGTTGATACGCCGGGCCACGCCGATTTTGGCGGCGAAGTCGAGCGCATTCTATCCATGGTGGACGGCGTTATCGTGTTGGTTGACGCGGCTGAGGGCCCGATGCCGCAGACCAAGTTCGTGGTCGGCAAAGCGCTAAAGCTTGGCCTTCGCCCCATCGTCGCCATTAATAAGGTGGACCGCCCCGATGCGCGCATCACCGAAGTTGTCAACGAAGTGTTCGACCTGTTTGCAGCACTTGACGCCAATGACGATCAGCTCGACTTCCCGCTGCTATACGGTTCAGGCCGTAATGGCTGGATGTCTGCGACTCAAGACGGTCGTCAAGATGAGGGCATGAAGGCACTGTTCGAGCTGGTACTTTCTCATGTTCCAGAGCCAACAGTGGCGCCCGGCCCGTTCACGATGATTGGCACCATTTTGGAAGCCAACCCGTTCCTCGGCCGCATTATAACAGGCCGTATTCATTCCGGCTCCATCAAGCCAACGCAGCAGTTCAAGGTTATCGGCCAAGACGGTAAGCTTATTGAGCAAGGCCGCGTGTCCAAAATCCTCGCGTTCCGTGGCATTGAGCGCACCGCCATTGACGAAGGCTTTGCTGGCGATATCGTTGCCATTGCCGGTCTTTCTAAGGGCACAGTCGCCGATACATTCTGCGCGATGGAAGTGACTGAGCCTATGAAGGCCCAGCCGATTGATCCGCCAACAGTGTCCATGTCCTTCATCGTTAACGATTCACCTCTTGCCGGCACCGAAGGTGACAAGGTCACAAGCCGCGTTATTCGTGATCGTTTGATGCGCGAGGCCGAAGGCAATGTCGCACTGAAAATCGAAGAAGCAGAAGACAAGGATTCGTTCTACGTTTCCGGTCGCGGCGAGTTGCAGTTGGCAGTTCTCATCGAAACCATGCGCCGCGAAGGCTTTGAATTGGCCGTCTCGCGTCCACGCGTTGTGTTTCAAAAAGACGAAGTCACTGGCGAAACTTTGGAGCCAGTCGAAGAGGTTGTCATCGACGTTGACGAAGAACACTCTGGCGTTGTTGTTCAGAAAATGAACGAGCGCAAGGCTGAAATGGTCGAATTGCGCCCCTCCGGCGGCAATCGTTTGCGCTTGGTATTCTACGCGCCAACACGAGGCCTTATCGGCTACCAGTCCGAATTGCTTACAGATACGCGCGGCACGGCGGTGATGAACCGTCTGTTCCATGCCTACCAGCCATACAAGGGCGATATTGCAGGCCGTACCAATGGCGTGTTGATTTCCAATGATGCGGGCGAGTCCGTAGCGTTTGCGATGTGGAACTTGGAAGATCGCGGCCCGATGATTATTGAGGCTGGCGAAAAGGTCTATCAAGGCATGATTATCGGCATCCACACGCGTGATAATGATCTGGAAGTGAACGTCTTGAAGGGCAAGAAGCTCACCAACATTCGCTCGGTCAACAAGGACGAGCAGGTTAAGCTGACAACGCCAATTCGCATGACCATGGAACGCGCCTTGGCGTGGATTCAGGACGATGAGTTGATGGAAGTGACACCAAAGTCCATCCGCCTGCGCAAAATGCACCTCGATCCAAACGAACGCAAGCGAGCCGAAAAGTCCGCTAAGGTTGCTATTGCCTAATAAGGCTATTGATAAAATCAAATGCCCGCTGGAGCGATCCAGCGGGTTTTTTGTTGCGTGCGGCATATCCCAGGCAAGTTTAGTCTTATAATTATGCTGGGCGGCAACACGATTGCAAAGGTCCAGCGTTCATATCGAAAATCGCCGAAGTTGTGTGGCAGCGATGAATGTTACCTTGGTTGGGCAGTCAAAATTTAATGCAGATCTAATGGCCATGGTTAACAGGCTCTTTACCATAACGCGCTTAGGGTCGTTGGTGGATGATGCTGTGTTTCGCGCGGTGTCTAGCTTTTTAACGGGGTATGGACATGCGTCCTTCAGCGACAACTGCGTCAGCAAATCAGATGAACCGTTCCAAAATGGAGCGAAATTTCGTTAGTCCGCAGGGCATGAACGGATTCTTGTGGCGGAAAGCGGAAGCACTGACTGGCATCGCGTTGATGATTAGTGTGTTGGCAGCCGTTGCGGCGCTGGCCACTTGGAATGTTGCCGATCCCAGTTTCAGCCACGCAACGGGCAATATAACGGTTAATGCACTGGGCTCGACAGGCGCGATATTTGCTGACTTAATGATGCAGTTCTTCGGACTTGCAAGCGTGCCTCTCTTGCTGCCCGTGCTTTTCATCGGATTTTTCATGGCGCGTGGCCGTGACATCACATTGAAATCACGCCGTACCTTTGCCTATGTCGGTGGTGCGCTGTTGATGACATCTGTGTTTGCTTGCTTCAAGGCACCGGTCAGCTGGCCGCTGCCTGTGGGCGTTGGCGGTTTTATTGGTGACAAAGTGTTGCAAATTCCCGGCTTGCTCATGAGTGGCGCTCCAAGTGGATTGTTGGCAGCACTGACTGGTATTATTCTTCTTGCGCCTGCAAGCTACCTCTTGGCCTATGCCTCCAGCCTCTTTGGTAGGGCAGCCAAGATTACGGAACCGGCCAAAGAGGATAATGAGGAGTTGTTTGACGAAGACGATGGTGGCTCGTTCGCACTCGGCGCACTGACGCACTACTGGTATTCATTGCGCTCTTATTTATCGCGCAGATTAGCGGCGCGCAAGTTCGTCAACCCCATGCTTGGCGCACAAGAATTTGGCTCCCAAAATACCCGCCGGCAGCATGCTGCCCATCCCGTGGAATATGATGATTATGAAGACGACGCGCCAGCAGCGCCGCGCATGAAAAAGGAACCGGAGTTCTCCTACGCAAAGGTAGCGCCTGCCAGTGCCGCACCTGTGCAAGGCGTTCAATTTGAAGATGATAATTTCACCGACGAAGATGAAGAATTTGAAGTGCCCCAGGTCGTCAGCGCAACAAGAACGGCTGCACCAAGATCAGTGCCGCAAGGCATCTCTACCCGCGCGATGGTCGATAACCGCGTAATGGAGCAGCCCCTTAACCGCGTGCACACCGATGTCGCGCGGCCAAAGCCTGGAGCCCGTGTTACCCGCGAGGCGCAAGGTTCGTTGATCTCGGAAGTCGGCTTTGAAAAACCATCGCTTTATTTCCTCGGTGAGCCAAAAAGCGTGGCTCGCGACGCTTCGCTCTCCAAGGATGCACTGGAGCAAAACGCCCGTATGCTTGAGGGCGTATTGGACGATTTTGGCGTGCGCGGCGAAATCATCCAGGTTAGGCCCGGCCCCGTCGTGACGATGTATGAATTGGAACCGGCCCCAGGCATCAAATCCTCGCGCGTTATTGGTCTGGCCGACGATATTGCCCGCTCTATGAGCGCGATTGCGGCCCGTGTGGCTGTGGTTCCCGGTCGCAATGCCATTGGTATTGAATTGCCGAATGTGCGCCGCGAAACCGTATACTTGCGTGAGCTAATGGCTAGTCAAGAGTTTGAAAATTCTAAAGCCAAGCTCGCATTGGCTCTGGGCAAAACCATCAATGGCGAGGCAGTGATTGCCGATTTGGCCAAAATGCCCCATTTGTTAGTAGCTGGCACGACAGGCTCTGGCAAATCGGTTGCGATCAACACCATGATCTTGTCGCTGCTCTATCGACTAACGCCGCAAGAATGCCGCCTGATTATGATCGACCCGAAAATGCTGGAATTGTCAGTTTACGACGGCATTCCGCATTTGCTCACACCTGTTGTAACTGATCCAAAGAAGGCCGTTGTGGCGCTGAAATGGACCGTCAAGGAAATGGAAGACCGCTATCGAAAAATGTCGAAGGTGGGCGTTCGCAACATTGATGGCTTTAACCAGCGCGTTGCGCAGGCTCAAGCAAAGGGCGAACAAATTACCCGCACCATTCAAACCGGCTTTGACCGCGTGACCGGCGAGGCGCTCTATGAGACTGAAGCGCTGGATTTGAAGCCAATTCCCTACATCGTCGTACTTATTGACGAAATGGCAGATCTGATGATGGTCGCAGGTAAAGACATTGAAGGCGCCGTGCAACGCTTGGCGCAGATGGCCCGTGCTGCCGGTATCCATGTGATTATGGCCACCCAACGTCCATCCGTCGACGTTATCACAGGCACAATCAAAGCCAACTTCCCGACCCGTATTTCGTTCCAAGTCACATCTAAGATTGATTCGCGCACCATTTTGGGTGAGCAAGGCGCTGAACAGTTGCTAGGCCAAGGCGATATGCTGTTCATGGCTGGCGGCGGGCGCATTCAGCGTGTCCATGGTCCGTTTGTTACCGATGAGGAAGTCGAAAAGATCGTTGCGCATCTCAAAGTGCAGGGCGTACCGGAATATCTGGAAGCCATCACGCAGGAAGAAGATGAAGAGGGTGAAGACGAGGCAGCTGCACCGTCTGGTAATTATTCCGAATCGGACGACCCTTACGATCAAGCTGTCTCCATCGTATTGCGCGATAAGAAGGCATCCACCAGCTATATCCAGCGCCGCATGGGCATTGGTTATAATCGTGCGGCGTCCTT
>JAYSWX010000093.1:0-3747 GCA_043717855.1 Phyllobacterium sp. | reverse complement strand
TCGGTCGCGAGCGAAGGCTTCATGCCACCGGCACGAGCACGCTTGAGGATTTGTGGGAGCACGTCTGCGGCGTTTCCCAAGAGGCCCACCGAGATTGCTCGACCTTCGTCGCACGCGCGCTGGATCATCGCCAACGCTTCGTCCAGGTTCGCGGCGTGATGATCGAGATAACCGGTCGCCAGGCGTTTCTCGATGCGACTACGCTGACATTCGACGACCAGGATCGATGCGCCCGCCATCGTCGCGGCAAGCGGCTGGGCGCCTCCCATGCCGCCCAACCCTGCGGAAAGAATCCACTTGCCTCGCCAGCTTCCTCCATAGTGTTGACGGCCGGCCTCGACGAACGTCTCGTAGGTGCCCTGAATGATCCCTTGGCTGCCGATGTAGATCCATGAGCCCGCAGTCATCTGGCCATACATCATCAGGCCCTTGCGATCGAGCTCGTTGAAATGCTCCCACGTTGCCCAATGCGGCACGAGGTTGGAGTTGGCAATGAGCACGCGCGGCGCATCGCTTTGGGTTTTGAAAACACCAACCGGCTTGCCGGATTGCACCAGCAAAGTCTCGTCGCTGTTCAGTTCCTTCAGCGAGGCAACAATCTGGTCATAGCTATTCCAATCCCGCGCGGCGCGGCCGATGCCGCCATAGACAACCAACTCGCTAGGCTTTTCGGCGACCATCGGGTCCAAATTATTCATTAGCATCCGCATGGCGGCTTCTGTCAGCCAGCTTTTGGCAGTGATCTCAGTTCCGGTGGCAGCGCGGATGACGCGGGCATTATCGATGCGACTATTGATGGTCATGATTTTAAGTCTCCGTTGTGCGGGCAAAATTGAGTGCTGCTTTGAGAATATCGGTCAAATGCGCCTTCATCGGCGCGGCGAATTTTGCATCATAAGGCGCGGGCCAATTAGCCTCGCTGACAGGGCCAATGGGTTCGCGCATGTAGGAACGGCAGGAGAGTTCCATTTGCAGCGCGTGAACGCCGCGCTCCGGCTGGCCAAAACTGCGGGTTATCCAGCCACCCTTGAAGCGGCCATTGACGACGTGACTCTCGCCGCTTGCCGTCATGATTTCGGCAATGCTGTTTTGTAAGGATTCCGATGTGCTTTTGCCATCGTTTGTACCTAGGTTGAACACTGGGAGTTCGCCTTCAAACAGGTGCGGAATGACTGATCGGATTGAATGGCAATCATACAGCACAATCTTTTTGTAGCGCTTGCGCAGGCGCACCACCTCGTTGTGCAGCGCCAGATCATAGGGGTCGAAATAAAGCGCCTTGCGCCGTTTAATTTCGGCCTCGTCAGGCTCTTGGCTATCAAGATAAAGCGCATCGCCGTCAAAAGTGGTGGTGGGGCAGAGCGTCGTCGTCGCCTGCCCCGGATAGAGCGAAACGCCGGAGGGATCGCGGTTCACATCAATAACTGTGCGCGAAATAGTCGTGCGAACGACAGCAGCGCCGAGGCTGGCGGCGAAATCAAAGAGTTGTTCAATCCACCAATCCGTATCGCGCTGCGCCAGCCATTTCGATTTTAACTGTGGGGCGATATCCGCCAAATCCGTGCCGGTGTGCGGCAGGCTCACCAGCAGGGGGGCATCACCGTGGTGGATGTGAAGCCAGTCGCTCATGGTGCAACCGTTGGCAGCGCGATGGCATGGGCCGCAGCAATCACCGCGCCGGAGCGCACGAGCGCGTTGGCCTTTTCCATATCGGGGTGAAAATAGCGGTCGTCATCCAGATGCGGAATGTCCTTGCGCACCAGCGTGCGCACCGCTTCCAAAGCCGGACTGGATTTGAGCGGCGCATGAAAATCGCAGCCTTGCGCGGAGGCCAAAAGCTCAATGCCGATCACCGCTGTCGCATTTTCTACCATGCCCATCAGACGGCGCGCCCCGTGGGCGGCCATGGAAACATGATCTTCCTGATTGGCGGAGGTGGGGATCGAATCCACGCTAGCTGGATAGGCCCGCTGCTTGTTTTCTGAAACCAGCGCGGCGGCGGTGACTTGCGGTATCATGAAACCGGAGTTGAGGCCGGGCTTTGGTGTGAGAAACGCTGGCATTCCAGACAGCGCGGGGTCAACCAACATAGCAATGCGGCGCTCGGCGATGGAGCCGATTTCGCACACTGCCAGCGCAATCATATCGGCTGCAAAGGCCACAGGTTCGGCGTGAAAATTGCCGCCGGAAAGCGCGGTATCGTCATCGGCAAAAATCAGCGGATTGTCTGTCACGCCATTGGCTTCAGTTTCCAGCGTGTGTGCCGCTTGGCGCAAAAGGTCAAGCACAGCGCCCATAACCTGCGGCTGACAGCGCAAACAATAGGGGTCTTGCACACGCTCGTCGCCCTCGCGGTGAGATTCGCGAATGATCGAGCCCTTCATCAGATTGCGTAGCGCGGCAGCCGTTTCAATCTGGCCCTTGTGCCTGCGCAGCGCGTGAATGCGCGGGTCAAACGGCGCATCAGAACCCTTGGCGGCATCGGTGGAAAGTGCGCCTGTGACCAGCGCGGATTGGTATAAAATTTCAGCTTCAAACAGGCCCGCCAGCGCGTAGGCGGTGGAAAATTGCGTACCGTTGAGCAGTGCCAAACCTTCCTTCGCTCCAAGCGTGACCGGCGCAAGACCCGCCTGTTTCAGGGCCTCTTTGGCAGCCATGCGCTTGTCTCCGTGATAGGCCTCGCCGACGCCAATCATGATCGTTGCCATGTGCGATAGCGGCGCCAAATCGCCCGACGCGCCGACTGAACCTTGCGCGGGAATAACGGGAGTGACGCCCTTGGCAAGCATGGCCTCGAGCATTTCAAGGGTCGAAGGCCGCACGCCGGAGGCGCCTTGTGCGAGGCTGGCGACTTTCAGCGCTAACATCAACCGCACGACAGGAACCGGCATCGCCTCGCCCGTGCCAGCGGCGTGGCTGAGAACGATATTGCGCTGGAGGGTCTCCAGATCACTTGGCGGAATGCGCACGCTGGCTAGTTTTCCAAAGCCAGTGTTGATGCCATAGACAGGCTCGCCCTTGGCAACAATGCGCGCTACTGCGGCAGCGCTGGCCGCTATGCCTTTGCGGCACGAGGCGTCCAACATCGGCAAAGCTCCACGATAAATCGCGCGCCAATCATCCAGCGTGGCAGCCCCTGGTTTCAGCATAATTGATGTCATTTGCCTCTCCAAACTCTTGTGTGCAGCGGGTTAAAACCCATGCGATAAACCAGTTCTGCCGGTTGCTCGACGTCCCAAATCGCCATATCGGCAAATTTTCCTGACGCCAGCGTGCCAATATGCCTTTGTTGCCCGAGCGCGTGCGCGGCCTCGCGGGTGACGCCAGATATGCACTCATCCACCGTCATGCCAAACAGGGTCGCACCCATATTCATGGTCAAAAGCAGCGATGTGAGCGGCGATGTGCCGGGATTATTGTCAGTAGCCAGCGCCATGCGCACGCCCGCTTTGCGGAAATGATCCAGCGGTGGCTTTTTGGTTTCGCGGATGAAATAGTAAGCGCCTGGAAGTATCACCGCCACTGTTCCCGCCTTAGCCATGGCTGCTGCGCCCGCCTCGTCAGTATATTCCAAATGGTCAGCCGAAAGCGCGCCGAATTCAGCGGCCAGCGCTGCGCCGTGCAAATTGGAAAGCTGATCGGCGTGAAGCTTCACTGGCAGGCCGAGCGCCTTTGCGGCCTCAAAAACCCGCGCCATTTGAGCAGGCGAAAAGCCTATGCCCTCGCAGAAACCATCCACCGCATCGG
>JAYSWX010000092.1:0-3762 GCA_043717855.1 Phyllobacterium sp. | reverse complement strand
AGGTTTAGGCACATGAATCAGATGCTCCGGGCGAATGAAACATCCTACCAGCCGACCGACGGCGAGCCATTTATGAGCGATCGTCAGAAGGCTTATTTCAAGGCCAAATTGTTGGATTGGAAGGCAGATATACTTCGTGAAGCGCGCGAAACACTGGATGCGCTGGCGCAAGAAAATACAAATCACCCCGATTTGGCGGATCGCGCTTCATCAGAAACAGATCGTTCTATCGAGCTTCGCGCACGAGATCGTCAACGTAAGTTGATTTCCAAAATTGATTCGGCTTTAGAACGGATTGATGAAGGTACCTATGGGTATTGCGAAGAAACTGGCGAACCAATCAGCTTAAAGCGTTTGGATGCCCGCCCGGTTGCAACGCTTTCCATTGAGGCGCAAGAGCGTCATGAACGTCGCGAAAAAGTGTATCGCGACGAGTAATCACTCAACACAATTATCTATCTTAAAACGGCCTGACGATCAAAGTTGGGCCGTTTTTATTGTATTTGACTTTGTTAAAGTGGCTTTTCACGCTTTGTGTCAATGCTTGCTAAAAGCTGCTCCATCTCATCTTCAAGCGAAATTTCAGGCGCGCCACCGTCAATATCCCGGCCTATTTCATTTGAAAGGTCCAGGAAAAGGCTGTCCTCTAAGTCGCTGTTTGAGCTATCTAACTCCGGTTTTGTTGCCGTGTCATTTCGTGATAATTCTGCTTCAATGATTGGGGCCGTCACCACTGCTGCTGCGACCGGGATTGGAAGTGGTATTGTCCGCTCAGGTAATGCAACTATCGGCTCGATACGTGGCGCACTTGGCGCAGGCGCTGGTATTGGGGGCTGTTGTAGTGGTGGCAATGGAGTTATTGGTCGTGGCGCATAAGTTGGTTGCAGGGCAGCGGCGGGCTGCGGACGAACCGGCGGATTGACCGTAGAGCGCATTTGTTCTGCGGCGCGTGGCTCGGTAACCTTCGGCACATCAAACGTTTTTATCGCTTCTGTGACTTTCGGCGCCATTGGCGCGGGCCGTACATCCTCTGGCGTATCGCGCATTTGCTGGGGTGAATGCGCCTGACGCGGGACTGTTAAACGAATGTTTTGTTCAACGACTACATCTGTTGGACCACCGATCAAGATTAAATGTTCCACATCATCGCGGCGCACCAAAATTAGTCGGCGGCGTGCGTCCACGGGCGTTGCATCCATGACAGCGAGACGGGCCTGACGCTGTTTACCCCCGCTGACCAAAGTGGCACGCGAAAAGCGTCTTGCTAACCAGATTAAGATCAGGACTGCCAATATCGCTATAAACAGAATCGTGAATGTTACGCTCGGGGGTACGCCCGTCCCCAATAATCCCTGAATTGAATTTAGCATTGTGACCCCCGTTTTGCTTTTTCTTTTGGCAGCGTAACGCTGGAATGGAATTTGAACAAGTTTTCCTCTCCATTGTTTCACTCAGTTGATAACTCACCGGCTGTTTTGCTGCAAATCTATATCAAAGCCACTTTCGGCATCGCGCAGAATATGATTCAAGCGTAAAGCAAGATTTATGAAGCAGGGGAATCCACATGGCATCAGATAGCGGCAGCAATGCCGAAGTTGCACCTGTTGTCGATCGTGAGTCTCGTCCCGGCGAGGCGATACGTTTGTTGGGGCTCGGCGCTGTTTTATTTGTTGTGGCCGGGCTTTTTTTCTTTTTGGGCGATCGCATAAGCGAAGCGTACCGTTTGGGAATACTTGGCATTTTCGCGATGATCGGCGTTTTCTACCTCTTTGCTTCAGTAATTGGTATTATTCGTATCGCGCCGCGCTCTACCGGTAATGAAATGTCGCGTGCGCTGTTGGATGGGGCCGGTGAGGGCACGGTCGTTAGTGATGAGCGCGGGCGCATTGTTTATGCCAATAAGTCTTATGCGGATATTTGCGGTGCTTCCGGTCCCGAGGAAGTTAGGTCGCTTGAGAGCGTATTGCGGACAGACCCTGAGGCGTCTGAAGCTGTGCAGCGGCTGTCTGAAGGGCTACGCTCCGGCGCGACCGGGCTTGAAGAGTTGCGATTGTCAAGAAGCCTCTCGGATGCCAGTGGCAAGACCGGAAACTGGTATCGTATCAAGGCGAAACCATTAAAGCTTTCCGGGTCCAAAGAAGTATTGAACATTTGGCAAATTAGCGACATTTCTAATGAACGCGCGGAGCAGGAACGATTTTTCCGCGATTTGCAGCTCGCAATTGACCATTTGGATCATGCTCCTGCCGGCTTTTTGTCGACCAATGCTGACGGCACCATTGCATATCTTAATTCGACACTGGCGGATTGGCTCGGCATTGATCTGGGTACTTTTCGGCCCGGAACTGTTGATTTATCAGATCTGGTCGCCGGAAATGGCATGGACTTAATAGATAGTGTGAAGGCCGAATTGGGTACGTCGCGCAGCGCAGTAATTGATTTAGATTTAGCCAAGAAGAACAGGCAGGCCCTGCCAGTTCGTTTTTATCATCGCGTCCAAACAAACAAAGATGGCTTAGCCGGCCCCTCGCGTACGATTGTAATCAATCGTTCAGCGGGTGAGGATGGCCTGTCCGAGCAACGCGCGGCAGAAGTTCGTTTTGCTCGCTTCTTTAACTCCGCCCCTATGGCAATCGCAGCTGTTGATAAGGACGGCAAGGTACTTCGTACCAATGGTCCGTTCCACAAACTGTTTGCTAACCTGTTTAATCAGGACGCAGTGGATCGGCATGTTGCGCTGGAAACTGTCGTGCATGAGCGTGATCGCGACGCTTTCCGCAGCGCCCTGTCAAACGCTGTTGCGCGGCAAGCGGATATTTCTCCGATTAATAGCGTAATGCCTAATGACGACAGCCGACATTTGCGTATTTATTTCAACACCACCGCTGATGAAGCGTCTGAAGCCGGCGGCGAGGCAGCGTTCGTTTATGCGGTTGATACAACTGAGCAACGCGCATTTGAGGCCCAGATTGCCCAAAGTCAGAAAATGCAGGCTGTTGGCCAACTAGCAGGCGGCATCGCCCACGACTTTAACAACGTGCTCACCGCAATTATTATGTCGTCTGACTTGTTGTTGCAAAATCATCGTGCCTCCGATCCCTCATTTCCGGACATTATGAACATCAAACAAAATGCAAACCGTGCCGCTTCGCTTGTCCGCCAGTTGCTTGCCTACTCGCGCCGTCAGACACTGCGCCCGCAAGTGGTCAGTATGATGGATGTACTGGCAGATTTGCGCATGTTGCTGACACGTCTTGTTGGTCCCGAAGTGACGATGAAAATCGAACACGGTCGCGATTTATGGCCTGTGAAGGCGGATGTCGGCCAGCTTGAGCAAGTTGTCGTCAATTTGGCTGTCAATGCCCGCGATGCGATGCCGGGTGGCGGAACTCTAACCGTTAAAACCCGCAACTTACCGTCACAGGAAGTCGCGGCCTTTGGTTACCGCGAATTGGTAGAGGCTGATTATGTTTTGACGGAAATGTCTGACACTGGCACAGGAATACCTGTCGCAATTCGCGAGAAAATATTTGAACCGTTCTTCACGACAAAAGAAGTTGGTAAAGGCACGGGGCTTGGCCTTTCAATGGTTTACGGCATTGTGAAGCAAACTGGCGGATTTATCTATTTGGAATCCGAAGAGGGCAAGGGCACACAGTTTAATATATTCCTGCCGCGCTACGTCGCCAGTGAGAGGGAATTATTGCAGATTGATGCCGCGCCGCAAAGTGGCAGCGCCACTCCAGAGTCTAATCCGTCCAG
>JAYSWX010000091.1:0-9695 GCA_043717855.1 Phyllobacterium sp. | reverse complement strand
ACAGTACGGCAACCGCCCGAGATGCGTGCGGAATGGTTGCGGCGCTGGTGATATCGCCTGCGCGGCCTAAGTCTTCCAAGAGCGCAGCGCGGACGGCGTCTTCAACCAATATGTTTGGCAGTTCGGGACGAAATGCGCTGGTCATTATTTGCTCTCCGCAATTTCGGCAGCGAACGCATCAGCGTCGGCAAGGTTGGTGAATGTGCGGTGCTTCCAGCTTGCCACCGGTTCGGGGAAGTCCGAGCGGAAATGGCCACCACGACTTTCTTCGCGCAGCAGCGCCGACGTCACCATCAGCTTGGCGGTGGCCAGCATGTTGGCAAACGGAATTTGCTTGTTCTTACGCTCAAGCTCGACGATGAGCTTGATGGCCTTTTTCATGCCTTCACCATTGCGGATAACACCGACTTCGGCAGACATAATTTTGCGCAGCTTGGTCATGGCGGCGGTGTCGGGCTCGGCCATGTCCTCGTCCTTCAGGCTTGCGCCCTCAGGCCAAGGGTTGAGCTTTGGCGGCGGCAGCAGGCCTTGGATATTATTGGCGATACGGGCGGCGAAGACCACGGCTTCCAAGAGCGAGTTGGAGGCCAGACGGTTGGCGCCATGTGCACCAGTGGATGTGACTTCGCCAGCGGCCCAGAGGCCATCGAGCGAAGTGCGGCCATCGGCATCGGTTAAGACGCCACCCATGTGATAGTGCACGGCGGGGATGACGGGTATCGGGTCCACAACGGGGTCAATGCCCGCCTCGCGGCAGTAGCCATAAACGGTCGGGAACTCGTGCTCGAAGTGCGAGCCGACGGTTTTGGTGCAATCCAAATAGGCACCGCGTCCGGCCTGTACTTCGGCGAAGATGCCACGGGCCACGATGTCGCGTGGGGCCAGTTCGGCATCCGGATGGATGGGCAGCATGAAACGCACGCCTGCGGTATTGATAAGGTGAGCGCCCTCGCCGCGTAACGCCTCGGTAGCCAGCGGCGCGGGATCGCGGCCAACGTTTATGGCAGTGGGGTGGAACTGCACGAATTCCGGATCGGCAATCACCGCGCCAGCGCGCGCCGCCATGCCGCAGCCGCCGCCGCGTGCTTCTGCCGGATTGGTGGTGACGGCAAACAGGTGCCCTACGCCACCAGAGGCAAGAACGACCGCGCGGGCAGGAAATGTGATGCGCTTTTTGGCGCGGCCACCGTCTGCACGGGCGATAACGCCGGAGACATAGCGTCCATCTGAGATCAGCTCATCGACCAGATAGCTTTCCAAAACGCGGATGGACGGCGTTTTGCGCACGGCGGCGATCAGCGCCTCCATAATGGCCTTGCCCGCCATATCGCCGCGCACGCGCACAACGCGGTTTTCAGAATGCGCAGCCTCGCGCGATTGCACGAGCTTGCCTTCCAAATCCTTATCGAACGGCACGCCATAGCCGAGCAGATCGAAAATCCGGTCCGGCGCTTGGCTGACCATTAGTCTGGCGATTTTCTCATCCACAATGCCAGCGCCAGCGATAATCGTATCAGCTAGATGCTTTTCAAACGTATCGCCATCGCCAATGGCAGCCGCGATGCCGGCTTGCGCCCAGGCGCTGGAAGCCCCGCGCCCGATGGGAGCCGCCGCCAGAATGGTGACTGGACGGGGCGCGAGTTTAAGCGCGCAGAACAAGCCCGCAAGGCCACCGCCAATAATGACGACATCATCAATGCCAGTCCATGATTGCGGCGGGTGTTGGTCAATTAGGGTGTGGGGCATTTAGTTTCTCATAGCGCTGCTAATTATAGAATTTCCATCTGGCGACATTTGATAACTATCTTCCTCGCCGTCCCACACCGAAGCACCACTTAAAATCAACAATCCACGTGCATTAAGCACATTCAAAGCCCACTTTATTTGACTTGGATTGGTTCTCTTAAAGCGATCTACTTGTACTTTAATCATCTCGGAATTGATGAAGCCCGCATCATGATTCAATTCGGCCAAAATACCTTGGGTTTCAAAAGCGGCAGAAAGAACGTCGATCTCGAACTCAGACAAATACTCAAGCTGACGTGCGTGTCGGCCTACCCGCCCCGCGTCATTAGACTTTGATTCAATACCATCAACTAAAATTCCACGGAGTAATTTAAGTGTATGGTCATAATCTCCAAGTCTCACTTGTTCCGCAAATCGAAATGCAGCTGGGATTAGATAGCTGATTTGGACGTCATCCAGAATTGTAATACCCTTTTGTTTAATCTTCTCAACAATAAGGTTCATATTACTTTCAACCTTTCGGTTAAGTCCGATGTCGTAACTGCGAGTTAACACGCCTCCAACGACAGGTATCGCCTCGATGACTACACTCATTACCTCTGTAACTGCACGCGCCCAATCAGTGGGTTGAGGAAGGTTTTGGGGTTCCATAGCAACTCAATTCTTCAAATTAATCATGCGTTCCACCGCCATGCGTGCCCTATCGGCAATTGCCGGATCAACGAATACTTCTTCGGTGAGATACAAAAGGCTATCGAGGATTTTCGGCAGGGTGATGCGCTTCATGTGGGGGCATAGGTTGCACGGTTTGATGAACTCCGTGTCTGGAGCTTCCAGCGCGACGTTGGAGGCCATGGAGCATTCGGTAACCAGCAGCACTTTGGCGGGCTTGTTGTCTTTGACATATTTAATCATGCCGGAGGTGGAGCCTGCGAAATCCGCGACGCGCACGACTTCCGGCGGGCATTCCGGATGGGCGATGATCTGGATGGTCGGGTCGGCCTCTTTGTAGGCCAGCAGTTCCTCCGCTGTGAAGCGCTCGTGCACTTCGCAGTGGCCTTTCCATGTGAGGATTTTCACCTTGGTTTGCGCGGCGACATTGAGCGCCAGAAACTCATCGGGAATGCACAGAACTGTATCGACGCCAAAGCTCTCCACCACATGGACGGCATTGGACGAGGTGCAGCAAATGTCCGTCTCGGCCTTCACCTCAGCGGATGTGTTGACATAGGTAACAACGGGAACGCCAGGATATTTGGCGCGGAGCATCCGTACATCCGCGCCCGTGATGCTTTCGGCAAGCGAGCAGCCTGCCTTGCCATCGGGAATGAGGACGGTCTTTTGCGGGTTCAATAATTTCGAGGTTTCGGCCATGAAATGCACGCCACCCTGAATGATGATCTCGGCATCAACACGAGTAGCCTCGCGGGCCAATTGCAGCGAATCGCCGACTATATCAGCCACGCAATTATAGATTTCCGGCGTTTGATAATTATGCGCGAGAATGACCGCGTTGCGCTCTTTTTTTAAACGGTTGATGGCGTGAACATAGGGCGCATAAATGGGCCATTCAATTTCAGGGATCAGCGTTTTGACACGCTCATAAAGATGCGCGGTTTCGCGGGCGACTGCCGGCGTGTATTTTAACTCGGGACGTGCCAGAACGCCAAACCGCTCTGCTGCGGTTTTTCTTACTGCTTCCACTGCGTTGAGGTTCGTATAGGTTCCAGACATTTTCGTCCTCATCACTGCAAAGTTGCGTCCTTCAGGCCAGATGTATGGCCCGCGACGTTCGAAAGCAAGCTGCCACTAATGCGCATGTACAAGAAGTGCATTTTTTCGCTGTGCAAGCCAACGGCGCACAGGTGGCTCGGTTGTCAGTGAAATCGCCCGATCGTAAGACATGACCGCATCTGCTATTCTGCCTGCGCGAACCAACAGATGCGCCCGTGTTGCGTGGGCAGGTTGAAAGGCGCGGATACTGTCCAGTGCAATCGCATCTAAAGCGTTTAATCCCGCCTGCGGGCCAAACACCTCTGCGACAATGGCAGCCCGGCTTGTGAGCGCACCCACGGTTGGCCAATATTTTACCAACCCTTCGGTCAAATGCAGAAGCGCCCGCCAGTCTGTATCACTGCCGTCAAAACGTTTGGCATATATAGACTGGATCGCGGCCTCGAGTTGGAAGCGACCAAACTTCTTGAGGCTTGACGCGTGTTTCAGGTGTTTCTCAGCTTTTCTTATCATGGGCTGGTCCCAAAGATCAGTGTTTTGCTCATCAAGCGCCACAAAGACACCATCTCTTAAGCGAGCCTTGCGGCGCGAATGCACAAATCCAATCAAGGCCACAAGGCCGGAAGCTTCGGCTTCCTGCGGCATTAAATCCGCCAGAAGCTCCGATAAATAAAGCGCCTCTCCCGTCATGTCTTTAGCGTCGCGATCATCCAACCATCCCATCGAATACGCGCCGTATACCGCTTCCATCACGGCATCAAGACGCGCTGGCATGTCGGCACGTTCCGGGACGTGAAATGAAATTTTGGTACTTTTGATCTTCTGTTTTGCGCGCACCAGCCGCTGCGCGATGGCGGTCGGGGAAATCAAAAAACTGCGGGCGATATCCGCAGCTTCAAAGCCAAGCACAGTTTGCAGCATCAACGGCGTATGGATCCCACGGTCAATCGCAGGATGCGTGCAAACAAACAGTAGTGCCAAGCGCCGGTCCGGCATCTCTTCATCTTCCTTTTTGGGCTCCGGAATATCCAAATGGTCATCTATTGGCATCATTGGTACACGCGCGGTGCGGCGCAGTGCATCAATGCGCCGATTTTTGGCTGTCACTATCAGCCAACCCTCAGGGTTTTTGGGAATTCCGTGATCTGGCCAAGTTTCCAAGGCCAACCGAAAGGCATCTGCCAAAGCATCCTCCGCTGCCATGATGTCACCATTGCGCGCAGACAAAATAGCCAATAGCTTGCCGTAAGATGCGCGTGCCATTTGTGAAGCACGCGCTTTTGCATCTTCCTGTTCTTGGCTTCTTATATCGTGAATACTCAACCCTCGCCCATCGCAGATGTGCGCACTTCCACTTTTCCATATTTTGCAGCGGGGCATTTTTCTGCCCACGCAAGGGCGGCATCCAAATCCGGGACATTTACCACAAAATAGCCGCCTAAAGTTTCGCGTGTGGCAGCAAACGGGCCATCTTGGACACGTGGCTTTCCATCTTCAAAGCTGACTGTGGTGGCTGTTTCGACAGGCTGCAACCAATCGGTATCAACGAAAACACCGGCCTCTTGCAACGCGCCTATGTAGGCACCGTAAATTTCTTTTTCGCGCGCCCAGTCATCCGGCCCCATGTTCGCGGAATCGGCAGGGTTTGAGTAGAGCAAAAATGTGTAACGCATGGTGTGTTTCTTTCACTGTATTTGAGTTTTGAACAAGGAGTTAAAAGCGGTGGCAAATATCAATTGAACTTGAGTTTTGCCATGTTGGCAAAGCCGGTTTCAAACGTTTTGCCGATCATGCCATCCAAGAACAAGCCGACCACACGACCAATCGGGTTCATGCCCATGTCGGAGTGCATGGTCCAAGTAACGATGCTGCCGTTAGCTGACGGGACCACTTTCAAAATCTGCTTTGGTTTGCCCATGGGGCCAAGATCGATCTCATACTCAACGGTGCTGTCTGTGACTGCGGTCACTATTGAGCGACCCTTGCCGTCTTTGCTTTCAAAATCAAATCCGGAGCCGACGCCTGAAGCTGGTCCGAACAGTTTAATCTTTAGGTTTGGATCTGAGTTTTTGTATGGGTTAAAACTTTGATAGCCTTCGTTGGAGGCCGCCAGCGCTAAAATTTGTGCAGCAGGTGCCGCAATAGTTGCAGTTCTTTCAACTTGAACATGGCGCGGGAGAAGGTAAGTGCCGGCTAAAAGAACTGCAACCGTTGCGCCGCCCCAAGTAATTGTTTGCATAAGTGTCATGATTTTATCCCTTTATTTTTGAGGAAAGCCCTTCGCTTTCATAAACATAACGAATGGAGAAACGTTCAATCGACAAGGAACTAAAATAAAATGCAATTTCATGACATTTTTTTCGTTTCCCGAAAAATCATCAATAAAATCTATGAATTACCGCACAAACAACAATTTGTTGCCGTCCGGAAAAAACCATAGACTCCAAATAATATTAGGAATGCACCATGAGTTCTTTTGAAAAGCAAGATAGTTCCGGCATTCCATGGCTCATTGTCATTTCCGGCTGTCTTATCGCGCTGATGACATTCGGGCCGCGCTCGGCGATGGGTTTTTTTCAGTTGCCTATGTTGCAGGAGCGCGGGTGGGATCGCTCAACTTTCGGGCTGGCGATGGCTATACAAAATCTATTTTGGGGCCTTGGCCAACCGTTCTTTGGCGCGATTGCTGATAGGTTTGGCACGTGGCGGGTGCTGGGGCTGGCGGGTGTTTTATACGCGTCGGGCCTTGTTATTATGGCCCACGCGACGACGCCCTCGATGCTGAACATTGGCGGCGGGGTGTTGGTGGGGCTGGGCATTGCAGCCGGGTCTTTTGGCGTGGTCATGTCGTCATTTGCGCGCAATGTTGTTCCGGCCAAGCGACCGTTTGTTTTTGGTCTCAGTTCAGCGGCAGGTTCGGCGGGCATGTTTATTTTTGCGCCACTTAGTCAGACGTTTATCAATAACTTCGGTTGGTCCAACGCGCTGATGATTTTGGCTGCGATGATGATGGTGATACCGCTGCTTGGTATTCCGCTTCGCGGCAATTCAAGCGGCGGGCGCATCAAGGATACCAATGTCGAGCAGACGATGGGCGCGGCGCTGAAAGAGGCTTACGGACACAAGAGCTATGTGTTGCTGACGGCAGGCTTTTTTGTGTGCGGATTTCAGCTGGCATTCATCACCGCGCATTTTCCGGCCTATCTGGCGGACATCGGTATCGACGCCAAATATGCGGTGATCGGGCTTTCAATGATTGGATTTTTCAATATCATCGGCTCGCTGGCATCCGGCGTTATCAGCCAGCGTTTTTCCAAACCCTATTTCCTGTCCTACATCTATATCGGTCGCTCGGTTGCCGTGACTGCATTTCTGCTGCTGCCACAAACGCCTGTGACAGTGATGGGCTTTGCAGCCGTGATGGGGCTGCTGTGGCTTTCCACCGTGCCGCCAACCAATGCTCTGGTAGCGATTATGTTTGGCACGCGGCATTTAGGCCTGCTGGGCGGGTTGGTATTTTTATCACACCAGATTGGCTCATTTCTCGGCATTTGGCTTGGCGGATATTTCTACGATCAGTATCATTCGTATAATCCGGCATGGTGGCTGAGTGTGGCGCTGGGGATATTTGCGGCAATTGTTAACTGGCCGATTGAGGAGCGCGCCGTGGAGCGCGGATTGCTACCCGCTTAGAGCAAAATGTGTCTTCACCGATTTGACATTTTGCTCTAACTTTTTGATTTGTCGCATTTTCCTTAAACGCTTGATGTTCCATTAAACTTGGAAATGCTCCAGCGCCTTCAACGCGTGAACTAAAAATGCCGCACGCGTATCCGGCGGGGTTAGACCTCGTGGCTGATAGACATTGCGATCAAGAAAGAACCCGACCAGCTTCCAAGCGTCACGCGTTTCGCTCAGCGTTGCGCCGCCGCCGGGGGTAGTTTCGAGGAATGGCGGCAGGGCGAATAATTTATCCGCCCACGGTTTGCCTGCCTCGCGGGAGACCGCCCTGCCCGATTTTGGCGAGACATAGATGAGATCGGTGCGCTGGCCGGTAGCGGCGCATTCGGTGAGATCGAGGCCGAAGCCCAGCTCTTCCAGCAAGCGCAGTTCAAAACGCACCATGAGTTCGGCGGCCAGCGGCGCGTCTTCAAAATTTTCGATGATAGCGACCAGCGCTTCAAACAACGACGGGTGCGGATCGCGGTCGGGCAGAAGGCGCAAATGCGAGGCGAGCAATTGCAGGCCGTTCAAAGCCATTTGACTTTCGATGAGACGGGCGGCGGAGAAAGTGATTGGTTCGAGTTGGAATTGACCGAGGTGCTCGTCGAGCCGCGCCCGCCATGTCACCTCAACATGATTGCCGGTTTGCAACAAGGGTTGCAGGCGCTGCGAGCGCCCGCCGCGCACGATGCCTTGATGACGGCCATGGTCGCGGGTCATTAATTCAACTATGGCGCTGGTTTCGCCATGCTTCTTTGTGCCGAGTATTACGCCTTGGTCAACCCATTCCATCGTAGCCTATGTAAATCCACCTTCCCGGTCAGTTAGAGCGGTTTTCATCCGCTTCCGGTGTGCACGGACTCGAACGTCCGCTGCGCTCCGGTTTGTTGAAAACCACTCTACCCGACTCGGCAAGCTGAATTTTCAAACGGCTACTTATTCTTATCGGGCAATATCAAGACGAAAACGTCAGGCCCATTTCGCGATAACGCTCGGGATCATCGCCCCAGTTTTCGCGCACTTTGACGAATAAGAAGAGATGCACTTTTTGGCCCAGCGTTGCGCCGATTTCGGCGCGGGAGAGAGAGCCGATAGCTTTGATGGTCGAGCCATTATGGCCAAGCACGATCTTCTTTTGGCTGTCGCGCTCAACGTAGATTACCTGTTGAATACGAACATCGCCGTTCTTCATCTCTTCCCATTTCTCAGTTTCAACATGGGAGTGGTAAGGTAATTCTTGATGCAGGCGCTCGTAAAGCTTTTCGCGGGTGATTTCAGCTGCAAGGCTGCGCATTGGCAAATCCGTGATCTGATCCTCCGGATAGAACCACGGACCTTTCGGCAGCGCTGCGCCAACCCATTTGGTCAGATCCTTGCAGCCGGAGCCTTTCAGCGCCGAAATCATGAACACAGCTTCAAAATTGGCAATGCTGGCGGCGTGGGTGGCAAGTTCCAGCAGCTTTGGCGGATCCACTTGATCGACTTTGTTAAGCACCAAGACGTTTCGGTTGGTTGACTGTTTCAGCGAGGTTAGAATCTCAGCGGCATCGCCCTTAAAGCCGCGCTCGGCATCGACCATGAACAGTACGATATCAGCGTCTTTGGCGCCGGACCATGCGGTAGTCACCATGGCGCGATCCAATCGGCGGCGCGGCTTGAAAATGCCGGGCGTATCAATCAGCACGATTTGCGCGTTGCCTTCGGTAACGATGCCCCGAATAAGGGCGCGCGTGGTTTGCACCTTGTGCGAAACAATGGAGACTTTAGTTCCGACCAGTTGATTGACCAGTGTCGATTTACCGGCATTGGTCGCGCCAAGCAGGGCGACAAAGCCAGAGTGTGTTTCGGCAGCGGTGCCGGTGGTTTCAACCATATTATATGTTATCCTCTGGGCTCCACACGGAGCGGGCAATCAAAAATTGGCGGGCGGCATCTTGTTCGGCCAAACGCTTGGAACGCCCGTGGCCGGTTCCAACGGGATAGATGCCGATGGTGACTGAAACCACAAACTGCGGATCATGATCTGGACCATCGCGGCTGACGATAGCATAGGTCGGGCTTGTTGCGCTATCGCGGTGCGCCCATTCTTGCAGTTCCGTCTTTGCATCGCGGCGGGCGGAACCTGCCTCACTGATGCGGGTTCCCCAAAATTTGGTTACGAACGCGCGTGCGGCTTCGAGGCCGCCGTCTAGATAGATTGTCGCAATCAGGGCTTCGCAGACATCAGCGCGAACACTTACAAGGCGTTTGCTGTCTGTACTACCAAGGTCGCTGCCTGCACGGATGAGCTTGGGCAATTCCAATTCCATAGCGATCTGCGCGCAGGTCTTGGCGTCCACCAATTGGTTGAAGCGCAATGACATTTCGCCTTCGTCAGCCTCGGGGTATGCAGCGAACAGAAGCTCCGCCACCACCAGACCAAGGACACGGTCGCCCAAGAACTCCAAACGCTCGTAGTTGGCATTGGCATCGTTTCGCGCGCTTGAGTGAGT
>JAYSWX010000010.1:0-36696 GCA_043717855.1 Phyllobacterium sp. | reverse complement strand
CAACAATCAAAACACGTTCGCCAATTGCTGCCAGAGCCGTTGCAAGATTAATAGCCGTCGTTGTCTTACCCACACCGCCCTTTTGGTTGGCAATTGTAATGATTCGCGGAACTTGCATCATTTTTTTATACCTTGAATCGAACTATATGACGGCGGTTTGGCGCGCTAAAGACGATATTTCCAATATTACGGAACTTGGATCTATGGCACTTCTATGCTCTACCAGATCAATACGCCAAGCGCCTCTGGTTTCGTTGATTTCACGCCGAAAATCTTGCCCCTTGTGGAAAAGTCCTATCGCTCCATTAGCCAACCATGGCAATGTCAATTCAAACACGTTTCCTAGGTTGGATACGGCACGCGCGGTGACCACATTGACAGTCCCAATTATTTGGGGTGCGTCCTCAATGCGCGATTGGTGTACAGTTCCAGCAGCAGCAGTCTCTATTAGAGCAGTGCGTAAAAATGCGACCTTTTTTCCATTGCTTTCAACGAGATGAATATGTGCGCCATGATTTCCCGCCATCATAATTGCTACAACAATTCCTGGGAGACCTCCGCCAGAGCCTATATCCAGCCACGTTCCGTTTGGTTGTTTGATAGTAAACAACTGCGCGCTATCCAAAACATGACGGCTCCAGAACTCCTGAAGTGTCACGGGCGAAGCTAAGTTAAACGACTTCGACCATTTTAGAAACAGCGCCTCGTATGTCAAAAGCCGTTCAAACGTTTCACGTGAAACATCCGGAACGACTCGCCGGAGTTGCTCATATTTTTGTAAACTCATACGACACCCCGGCCGGATGCTTCCATCCGGCGCACCTCCATAACGATAAGCGCCATAGCTGCCGGTGTCATTCCATCAATCCGCTGAGCCTCAGCGATGGAGGTGGGTCTATACTCCACCAATTTCTGTCGCATTTCATTAGAAAGACCAGAAACAGTCCCAAAATTAGCATTGCTTGGTATTAATCGGCGCTCTTCTTTGCGAATTAAGGCGGCATCTGCAGCTTGTCGCTCTAAATAAACAGAATAATGCGCTTCAATCTCCAGCGCCTCGGCAGTCTTGGAATCAAACGAACCCAACTCGGGCCAAACCTGCCTTAAACGATTCAAATCAATGTCGTTAAACGCTAACAAATCAAAAGCTGTTCTGCGAACACCGTCATGATTGACAGCAATATCAAATTTTGCTGCCTCTTGTGGTGTGAGAGTCAAAGAATTGCAAATTTCACGCGCATGATCGAGGCACGAAGCAATGTGAGTGTAACGCTCCACCCGCTCTGTTGTCGCAATACCAAGATCAATCGCCATAGGCGTCAAACGTTTATCGGCATTATCTGCTCGAAGCGAAAGGCGAAACTCCGCACGAGATGTAAACATGCGATAGGGTTCAGACACGCCGCGCGATGTTAAATCATCCACCATGACGCCAATGTAAGCCTGCGTTCGACTTAAGCGAATCGGTTCCGCCCCAGACGAACGCCGTGCGGCATTCAAACCAGCGAGTAATCCCTGTCCGGCTGCCTCTTCATAACCAGTCGTTCCATTAATCTGTCCGGCGAGGAAAAGTCCCTCCACGCGACGCGTCTCTAAAGTTGAATACACTTCTCGAGGGTCAACGTGGTCATATTCTATGGCATAACCGGGCTGAATCATACGCGCCTTTTCAAGTCCTGGAACAGTTGCAAAAAATAGCTTTTGTACATCCGCGGGCAGCGACGTTGACATGCCATTGGGATATATTGTGTCGTCGTCCAAGCCTTCTGGTTCCAAAAATATCTGGTGACCATCCCGATCACCAAATTTTACAACCTTGTCCTCTATCGACGGACAATAACGTGGTCCGACACCCTCAATAGCACCTGAATAGAGTGCCGAACGGTGGAGATTGTCACGAATAACTTGATGTGAGGCCAATGTTGTGCGCGTAATACCACATTGAACTTGCCGCGCAGACAAACTATCTGTCATCGCTGAGAAGAACGATGGTACGTCGTCGGCGGACTGCATTTCTAGTGCGGTCCAATCTATAGTCTTTCCATCAAGCCGCGCAGGAGTGCCCGTTTTGAGACGTCCAAGTTTGAAACCCGCTCGTTCCAATGTACCACTAAGGCCCAAAGCAGGCAGTTCACCAACCCTTCCTGCTGGAATACGCACATCTCCCATATGTATGAGTCCACGCAGGAATGTTCCCGTTGTTAATACCACCGAACCACAACGGATACAAACACCTGATAACAAGACTACCGCCGTAACTCGCCCATTTTCAATCTTAACATCATCAACCTCATCTTCGATCACATCGAGATTGCTCTGATTGCGAATAAGTTCCTGAACCGCAAGACGATATAGCTTACGATCTGCCTGAGTACGGGGGCCCCGAACAGCAGGGCCTTTTCGGCGATTAAGAAGGCGAAATTGAATACCTGCCGCGTCTGCCGCACGGCCCATAATGCCATCAAGCGCATCAACCTCGCGAACAAGATGCCCCTTACCCAAACCGCCAATAGCAGGGTTGCAAGACATCGTGCCTACGGTGGCAAACTGATGAGTAATCAACGCAGTGCGCGCGCCGGCTCGTGCCGCCGCCGAGGCAGCCTCTGTGCCGGCGTGCCCGCCACCAATGACGACAACATCGTAGTTCATATTATACCCCTATATTCGGATAGCTTTCACTAGAACCATGAAAACGTGAGTGTCAAGCCACTGTTGTTTCACGTGAAACAGTATTATTACTGAAATCATATTCGCAACGAATGTTTCACGTGAGTCATAACGAATCTCAACCGCGCTTGTTTCACGTGAATCACATATCGCTATTTCCCGACACAAAATTGCGAGAAAATAACATCCAACAAGTCCTCTACGTCCACCGTACCAGTAATGCGCCCCAATGAATCGGTACCGCGACGCAGCATCTCTCCGACCAAATCAAGTTCATCCTCGGAGAGCGCCAATATACCGTCAAGGCTGCTCACGACTCCGTTCAACAAAGATACTTGACGCTCACGGCCTGGTCCAAGTCCAAAAGAGGCTACGGCTGAAGACGCCTTACTCGATATAAGGGCTGTCAATGTTTCTAATCCCACGCCAGACTTAGCCGATACCAATACATCATATCCAGAGATTAAAGATAACTGACCGGTCTCTAAGCGGTCCACTTGCAGACCTACGCGCAGCACTTCCACACTAGTATCGTCTTGGATGATGGCTATTGGAGCGCTGACATCTTCAGTGAGCAGCAGTAGATCCGCACTCGCCGCTCGCACCCGAGCCTTCGTGATCCCAATCTGTTCAACCAAACCTGCATCCGCACGAATACCGGCTGTATCGGTAACAATTACCAAATTGCCACCGAGCTCCAAACGCACATCAATTAGATCACGCGTAGTGCCAGCTTCAACCGTCGTTATCGCAACTTCTCGTCCGGCTAAAGCGTTAAGCAGGCTAGATTTACCCGCATTGGGTGCGCCAAGAATAACGACACGAAAACCATCCTGTATAATCTCTGACGATCTATAATTGCCAATGTGTATGGTGATTTCATTTAGCAACACACCTACATCAAACCTAACTGACGCCATTGCACGACTTGCTACATCATCTTCCTCCGAAAAATCAATCGCTGCCTCAACCATTGCGCGGGAATGAATGAGGCGTTGCCGCCACCCATCATAAAGTGACTTAAGCCCGCCACCAGCTTGTGAAATGGCAAGCCTACGCTGCCCTTCAGTCTCGGCAGCAAGCAAATCGGAGAGACCCTCAGCGCTGGTTAGGTCAACTTTACCATTAAGAAAAGCTCGTCTGGTAAATTCACCGGCATCGGCGGCGCGCAAATTTGGCAGCCTTGAGAGCCTTGAAAGCAGTGAGCGAACTACTGCGAGTGACCCGTGACAATGGAATTCTACACAGTCCTCACCGGTAAATGAATGGGGCCCACAAAAATAGCACACCAACCCCCTATCAATCACGCTACCGTCTGAGTCAATAAAAGTGGTGAGTACCATTTCCCGCAAAAGCGGTGGCTTTTGGCAAATTGTTTCGACTACGAAACGAACCTCAGTCCCGGATACCCGAATGACCGCGACTCCGGACGGAAGCCTGCCAGAAGATAGGGCGTAGATTGTTTCCATGCCAAATATCCAGAATCGTAACGCTTACGAATCGATTTATGTGTTCATTGAATCAAAGAAGTCCGCATTACTCTTCGTTTGTTTCAGCTTATCGATCAAGAATTCGATGGCATCGGTCGTCCCCATAGGTGCCAAAATGCGGCGCAATACATAGATTTTCTGCAGTTCCTGCTTTGGAACCAACAAATCTTCCTTGCGTGTGCCAGACTTAAGAATATCCATCGATGGGAAAATACGCTTATCAGCAACTTTGCGATCAAGCACGATTTCGGAGTTACCAGTACCCTTAAACTCCTCAAATATCACTTCGTCCATACGACTACCGGTATCGATAAGTGCCGTTGCTATAATCGTCAACGAACCACCTTCCTCAATATTGCGGGCAGCGCCAAAGAAGCGCTTGGGCCGTTGCAGTGCATTGGCATCCACACCACCAGTGAGAACCTTGCCTGATGAAGGAACAACAGTGTTATAGGCACGACCAAGCCGCGTAATAGAATCCAGCAATATCACCACATCGCGGCCATGTTCAACAAGACGTTTGGCTTTCTCAATAACCATTTCAGCCACTTGCACGTGGCGCTGCGCCGGTTCATCGAATGTGGACGATACCACCTCGCCCTTCACTGAACGCTGCATATCTGTCACTTCTTCCGGCCGCTCGTCAATTAAAAGAACAATTAAATAGCACTCGGGATGATTCGCCGTAATCGAATGAGCGATGTTTTGTAAAAGCACTGTCTTACCAGTGCGCGGTGGCGCAACGATTAGCGCGCGCTGACCCTTACCGAGCGGCGCAACCAAATCCAACACGCGAGCGGACAGGTCTTTGGTGGTTGGATTATCAATCTCCAGCTTGAAGCGCTCGTTGGGATATAGAGGCGTCAAATTGTCAAAATGCGTCTTGTGTTTGATCTTTTCAGGATCCTCAAAATTAATTGTGTTGACCTTCAAAAGGGCAAAATAACGTTCGCCTTCCTTAGGCCCACGGATAGGTCCTTCAACAGTATCGCCCGTTTTCAATGAGAAGCGCCGAATTTGACTCGGTGAAATGTAAATATCATCAGGCCCGGGCAGATAATTTACGCTCGGCGAGCGCATGAACCCGAAACCGTCTTGCAACAGCTCTACCACACCCTCACCGATTATCTCTACTTCCTGAGCCGCGAGCTTTTTCAGGATTGCGAAAATCAGCTCCTGCTTACGCATTGTGCTTGCATTTTCAACTTCCAGCGATTCGGCAAATGCCAAAAGGTCCGTGGGAGTTTTGCTCTTAAGCTCTTGAAGTTTCATCTCTTGCATCGGATAACCTAATAAAAATCTCGCGGGGGAGTTCATAATCTGCAGGGCTTATCCCATGCCGGGGGCCGAATGAATGCAGATGAACTATAAGGAAGGACTTGCTCTTTAACGTTTCACTGGTGGAAGAGCAAGCCCCGATAAGTTTGGTGGCGCAAATATAACCGTCGCATTGTTTCAACACCCAGTTCGACCTTTTATCAAAATGGCTTTACGACCACCATAAAGACTATAACGACCATCAATAACGTCGGTACTTCATTCATCATCCGCCAATAACGCGCTGATTTCAAATTGCCATCCCGACTAAATATTCGGACATGCTTTGATAAAAATCCGTGAAAAGCGGAAAGTGCCAAAGCCGCAATAAATTTCACAATAAACCAGTTTTCCTTGTACGCAAGACTACTGACAGCCAACCATAATCCGAAAATCCACGTAAAAATCATAGCAGGATTGATAATAGCGAGCAGCAACCTGCGCTCCATGATCTTAAACGTATCAGCCTGTTCACTACCGACTTTAGTATCAGCGTGATAGACAAACAGCCGGGGAAGATAAAACATACCTGCCATCCACGCGATCACAGAGATTACATGCAGCGCTTTAATCCATAGATAGAGGTTTGCAGGATCAACCCAAAATAAAAGTCCGGCGCCGGCACCAAAAAAAGACAAAGCGACGAACGCTCGCTTGGCAGCCCCATTACTATCGCGCTGGCTCTCGCTCACTCAATCAACCCTTGCGTACCAATTCCACCAACCGTTCAACATGGCCAAGCGGTGCCTCAGGCGTGATACCGTGCCCGAGGTTAAATATCAACGACCCGCCACCCAGCGTGTCCAACACATGACGCACACCACTATCCAAAGCCGCACCTCCAGCCACGACACGCAACGGGTCAAGATTTCCTTGAACTGGCCCGCACGACTGTATTTCCTGCGATTGCCAGTCAGGTATAGCCCAATCGAGGCCAACGGCAGTGACCCCTGTCGCTGCACGATATCCACGTAACAATCCCCCTGCGCCCTTTGGGAATCCTATAATTTTAGCATCCGGGTGCACGCCGCGAACACGCTCAACCATTATTTTAACAGGCATAACACATGCGCGTTGAAACATGGTTTGATCCAAAACGCCTGACCAAGAATCAAAAATCTGCACTACATCTGCCCCTGCATCCAATTGCTTGATAAGATAATCAGCAGACTGTTCAGCCAGCAATCTCAATAATGCGTCAAACTCATGAGGGTAACGATACGCAAACAGGCGCGCCGGTGCCTGGTCTGGTGTACCTTTGCCTGCAATCATATACGTAGCGACTGTCCACGGCGCACCACAGAACCCTATCAACGCCGTTTCAGGCAGTAATTTTGATTTGATCTGCCTCACTGCATCATACACAGGCTGCAGATTCACGTGAAACAAAGATGGATCAATTGCCGCTATTTCATCCGGCAAAATAGGTGTCAGGATGGGACCATGCCCCTCCGAGAATTTCAGATCTCGACCCAACGCATGGGGAACGACTAAGATATCAGAAAATAATATTGCCGCATCAAAACCAAAGCGGCGGATTGGCTGAAGCGTCACCTCGGTAGCTAAGTCTGGATTATAGCAAAGATCTAAAAACGTACCTGCATTTTTCCGGATTTCACGATATTCGGGCAGATAGCGACCGGCCTGCCTCATCATCCAAAGCGGCGGCGGATAAACCGTCTCACCATCAAGTACCCTTAAAATCGCAGATCCAGACTTCAATTCATCTGCCGACATCGCTTTTTCCCAA
Source organism: Phyllobacterium sp. (assembly GCA_043717855.1). Taxonomy (GTDB): domain Bacteria; phylum Pseudomonadota; class Alphaproteobacteria; order Rhizobiales; family Rhizobiaceae; genus JANMEX01. Next base: position 29,472 of record JAYSWX010000010.1, on the reverse strand, counting down.
CCTTCTTAAAAATTCAAGGATGAATTTCTTTTGTATTTTGATTCTTAGAGTCTGTGTCTATCGGGGATATGTTTTTATGCTACAATTGTCCAAAGAGTCGCCACCCCGCCAATATTTCAAAAATGAATTTATCAACATTACAGCCAAACAGTGGATAAATCAAAATTCATATTCAAATCAAACAGTTATAACAACATACATTCGCATTATCTTGTGAGTAGCGAGAAAATAACGAACAGCAACTAAATCTTATACCCATAATCCACAAGTCGTTCTGTATGTTTTGAACCAAGCGCCTTCCTGTTGAAAACTGTCCAGTTTACACACAGGGTAAACCCTGAAGTTCAAACCCGCTGACTTTATCCACAGTCATCCACAAGCCGGTATATAACATTCGGGTTCTCGAAAGAAACGAGAGCCAGAGGTCATACTTGCCATAAACAGCATAGCGGGTTACGCCGGACAGCCAAGGAATCGCCGACAATGACAACGCTTATACTCGCCAGCAAAAGCCCGTTTAGAAGCCTGATGCTTAAAAATGCAGGGATCACTTTTATAAGCAAGGCCGCGAAAATTGATGAGCGTGCCATCGAGGAACCATTGCAGAATTCCGGCGTGACACCGCAAGATGTGGCCATGATTTTGGCGGTGGCTAAGGCATGTGACGTCAGTGCCCACCATAAAGATACACTGGTAATTGGTTCCGACCAGACCCTCTCGCTGGACCACCATGTGTTTCACAAACCTAATGGTATGGAAGAAGCCGCCCGCCATTTACTTGCCATGTCCGGTAAAACACATCAGCTCAATAGCGCTGTTGCATTAGTCATCAACGGCCAAACGATATGGAGCCACATTTCGGTAGCCCATATGACGATGCGGGAACTCACTCCAAAATTCATCGCTCAGCATTTAGCTCGCGTCGGAAGCAGCATTCTTTCTTCCGTTGGCGCCTACCAATTCGAAGGTGAGGGTGTCCAGTTGTTCGACAAAATCGATGGTGATTATTTCACCATCCTGGGGCTGCCTCTATTGCCTTTGTTGAAGGAATTACGCGCGCGGGGAGCCATTGATGCGTGAACCGTCAACCGTCAAACAGGCTTTCGTCTGTGGGCATCCGATTGCCCATTCCCGCTCACCGATGATACATGGCAACTGGCTCCGCAGATATCACATTAATGGAACCTATAAAGCCATAAACGTCAAGCCAGACGACTTTGCATTGTTCCTAAAGCGAATCAGAACTGGAGAATTTATCGGTGGCAACGCCACCATCCCCCATAAGGAATTAGCCTTCAAGCTGGCAGACCATACCGAAGAAGCCGCCAATATTATCGGCGCGGTCAACACGCTTTGGATGGAAGACGGCAAGCTAAATGCCAGTAATACCGATGCCTATGGATTTGCCTCCAACCTCGATGAACGTGCGGGCGGCTGGGACAATACAAAAACGGCATTAATTATCGGCGCGGGTGGCGCGTCTCGCGCTATCATTTACGCACTTCTACAAAGAAATTTTACGGATATTCGTATAGCCAACAGGACGGTTGCACGCGCGCGTGAACTTGCAGATCGGTTTGGCGCTCGCACATCCGCGCATGATTTAGCCGCGATAAATGAATTGTCCGCAGACGCCGGCCTCATCGTCAACACCACATCGCTCGGTATGAAAGGCGAGGGCGACATTGCGCTGGATTTCGCGCGGGTTAGCCCGAACGCTCTTATTACCGACATCGTTTACGTCCCGCTGATGACACCATTTCTCACAGGTGCCCACCAAGCAGGCTTAAAAACCATCGATGGTCTTGGCATGTTGCTGCATCAGGCTGTGCCTAGTTTTGAGAAATGGTTTGGCGTGACGCCGCAAGTAACGGCTGAACTCCGTGATCTCATCATCGCCGATATGGCCAAACCAAAATGATTATCCTTGGTCTCACCGGCTCCATCGGTATGGGAAAATCCACCACACTGCAAATGTTCGCGGACGAGCACATCCCCACCTACTGCGCCGATAAAACGGTGCATGAGTTATATCGTGGTAAAGCAGTGCCTTTAGTCGAGACCGCGTTTCCTGGCGTCACCGTTAATGGTGTAGTTGACCGTGACAGGCTAAGCGCTACCGTTATGGGAAAGCCGGAAGAGCTTAAAAAGCTGGAGGGTATCATTCACCCACTGGTCCGCCAAGCTGAGCTGGATTTCGTGAGCACTGCTAAAGCCCGTGGCGCTAAACTGGTGGTCCTCGATATCCCGCTTTTATTTGAAACAGACGGCAAACAGCGCGTCGATCTAACCCTCATTGTCACCGCGCCAACGGAAATTCAGCGCGCACGCGTATTAGCCCGTCCCGGCATGACAGAGCAAAAACTGGATGCCATCCTTGCCCGCCAAATTCCAGATACTGAAAAGCGCGAGCTAGCTGATTATATTATTGATACGAGCCAAGACTTAACTACGGTGCGCCAACACGTTAAAACCCTGATCGCCACCCTATTGAAGAAATCGAAAGCAAAGCCTTCTGATGCGTGAAATCATTTTCGATACCGAAACCACCGGTCTGGACAATAAAAGCGATCGCGTCATTGAAATTGGCGCGGTGGAGTTGGTAAATCGCTTTTCGACGGGGCGCACCTTCCACGTCTATATCAATCCGCAAGGCCGCGATATCCATCCCGATGCCCAACGCGTCCATGGCATTTCAGCCGCAGATTTGGCTGGCAAGCCGGTTTTTGGTGATATCGCAGAAGATTTTTCACTCTTCATCGAGGGCGCTAAACTCATTGCTCATAACGCCAGCTTCGATATCGAGTTTATAAACAATGAATTTGCGCGGATCGATTTACCGCCCATCACCAATGACCGCGTGATTGATACTTTGCAGTTGGCACGCCGCAAACATCCCATGGGTCCGAACAGTCTGGATGCCTTATGTAAACGCTATGGCATTGACAACAGCCACCGCACGCTCCACGGTGCGTTATTGGATAGTGAATTGCTGGCCGAAGTTTACCTCGAACTTATGGGCGGCCGCCAAGCCGCACTTGGTCTATCAACGGCTGAAACAGATAAAGTCGCCACCCGCGATTTGCCCCAAGCCGTGATTCACGTGAAACCACGCCCCGTCGCTTTGCCATTTCGTCTCACACCACAAGAGGCGGAAGCCCATTCAGCGCTAGTGAAAAAACTCGGCGATCAAGCCATCTGGCGGAAAATTTCTGGCTACACCGGATAATAAAAAGGCCCGCGTAGAGCGCGGGCCGATTCCTAAAATCACATCGCAAAACTTAGTTCACTGCAACTTTAGCCTTGGCCTGTTCTTCAGCAACGCGCTGTTGGAACATGCCGGCAAAATCAATAGGATCGATCATCAGCGGCGGGAAGCCGCCATTGCGCGTGGCATCAGCCACGATTTGGCGCGCGAACGGGAACAACAGACGCGGGCATTCAATAAACAACAGCGGCATAACATGCTCTTGCGGAAAATTCTCAATCCGGAATACGCCGCCATAGGTCATTTCGCAATGGAACAGAATATCTTTGCCGTCAGTCGCCTTCGCGTCCAATGACAAGACAACATCAAAATCAGTTTCTGAAAGCGGATTGGCGTTCACATTCACGTTGATGTTAATGTTCGGAGCCTTCTCGCGCGGGCGCAACGACAACGGAGCGCCGGGGCTTTCAAACGAAAGATCCTTCAAATATTGTGCTAAAATATTCAGTGACGGCGCCGCGCCATTGCCTGCTTTATCTTCAGTAGCCATAAATAGTTCCTCTTCTAACGCTGCGAAGGATTTGAGCGCCTAAATTAACCGATTGGTCGCTAGCATGAAGCGACCAAAGTGGCAAGAATCGCCACGATTTTGCGTGTTAGTCCCTATCCGGCGGCAAACGCGAGAACGAGCCGCCTCTGCCGTCGTTTGAATCATCGGCACGCCGATATTCGTTTGGCTCTAAATCCACCACACCACTGGACCGCTGCCGCGACCCGGCACGAACCACGTTTATGTTACGCCCCAGATACTGTCGCAAAAGACGGCGCACCTGCGGAATGAATAATAATACACCAAGAAAATCACTGATAAACCCGGGGATCATTAAAAAAACGCCCCCTAACGCGATCATCGCACCATCGGCCATTTCCTTTTCAGGCGTCCGGCCGGCGTTTATTTCGGTTCGCATACGAGTCAGTAGTGCCAAGCCTTGAAACCGCAATAGCATCGCACCCAAAATGCCAGTTCCGATAATGACGCCAATGGTCGGGAAAACACCAATTGAACTGCCAACCATAATCAGCACCGCAATTTCCAGCAGCGGATAGGCGAGAATGAGAATGGGGATAAAGCCCAAAATAATATTCCACTTTCAGATTTTGATAACAGCATAAATAAGAAATACTGATGCGATATGGTGATGAAAAAGCCGAATGTCGAGTCTTTGGCACAATCTTGGCACATTGCGGGTTTGAATGATGGGCCATTGCGGACTATATCAACTGGAGTGCGCTGCGCAAAGCGGCGAAAATACGGAAAGTGAACATGCAATATCTTGATTTCGGCACGCTGATTTTTATCGTCGCAGCGGCAGTTGTTTTTTATCAATTGCGCAATGTCCTGGGTAAACGCACTGGCAATGAGAAAACACCATTTGACCCGTATGCCGGTTCGCGCCGTGAGAAGATTGATGGGGCGGGTAATGAAGGCAATGTCATCACATTGCCCAAGCGCAAAGCCGACGGTGAAAAAGACTACACCGCAATCGACGCGGTAACTAAACCGGGAACCGAGGCCAATAGCGGCCTGCGCGCGCTAAAAGACAGCGACCCGTCATTCGACCCTGACGGCTTTATCAATGGCGCGAAAATGGCCTACGAAATGATCGTCACGGCTTATGCTGACGGTGATCGCAAGGCATTGAAAGGTCTCTTGTCGAAAGACGTGTTTGACGGCTTTTCCTCAGCCATTGATGAGCGCGAAATGCGCGGCGAAAAAATCCAATCGTCTTTTGTTGGCATTTCGAAGGCCGATATTTCTGATGCCGAAGTCAAAGGCACAGAAGGGCAGATCACATTGAAGCTGGTCAGCCAGTTAATCTCCGCCACACTCGATAAGGATGGCAATGTAATCGATGGTGATAAGGAAGCCGTGACCGAGGTCAAAGACGTGTGGACATTTGCCCGCGACACACGCTCGCGTGATCCCAATTGGAAGCTGGTCGCGACCGAAGCCGAAGAGTGAGCGATGCTGTCGATAGTTTCTAATGCCGACAGTTTTGATGCGCTGCCGGGCTGGCATGATGACGATCATCTAACGGCGTTTCGAGCCTTCTGCCGCTCTGCCAAACAGGCGGGCGTCAAGCCGTACCGCGACGGAGCGATACCGTTCGCGGCCTTCATGCCCTCGTTTGATGCAGCATTGGCCATTCCCGTTGCAGACAACGCCGCCGCCAAATCCTTTTTTGAAACTCACTTCACGCCAACCCTTCTGAAACCGGATCATGGCCGCTCCGGCCTCGTCACCGGTTTTTACGAACCAATCGTTGAAGGTTCATGCACCAAAACCGATGCGTTCCCTGTACCGCTCTACCGTATGCCAGATGATTTGGTTGAACTTGATGAAGCGAGCCGCGCGCAAGGTATTGACCCGTCATTCCGTTTTGCTCGTAAAACTGCCAACGGCATCGACGAGTACCCTGATCGCAGCGCAATTGAGCGCGGCTATTTGGCAGGCAGGGGCTTGGAGTTGGTCTTTGTCGCCGATAAAATTGAAGCATTTTTTATACATGTTCAAGGCGCAGCGCGGATTAAACTAGCTGGTGGTTCCTCTATGGGCGTCACTTACGCCGCCAAGTCCGGCCATTCGTTCAGCGGACCGGGCCGCATTCTCATCGATCGCGGTGATATTTTGGAACGCGACATTTCCATGCAGTCAATCCGTAACTGGCTTAAAGCCAATCCTGACGCCCAAGATGAGTTACTTTGGCAAAACCGCTCGTTCATTTTTTTTAAGGAAAGTCCGGTCGAAGACCAAACTCTAGGCCCGGTCGCCGCCGCAAAAGTGCAACTAACACCCGGTCGCTCCATGGCAGTAGACAGGCTGCGTCATGTCTTTGGATCAGCGTTTTATGTTATCGCCCCACACGTAAACTTCGGCGATGACAAACCATTCCAGCGCTTGATGATCGCCCAAGATACCGGCTCCGCCATTCTCGGCAATGCACGTGGTGATCTGTTCACTGGCTCAGGGGTTGATGCTGGAAATATCGCCGGAAAAATCAAAGCAGATGCAGATTTTTATCTGCTGTTGCCAATAGCGCTTGCGGTGCAGATTTGATGAAGTCCGGCAAAGACATAATGGTCTCGCACGAAGACCGCATATTATGGGAGCGTGTCGTGCGCTCAACCGTGCCGATGAAGGGCAAGAGCTTTGCCGATTTCCTCGATATTGAAGCGGAAACGCTACAACCGGTTCTAATGTCCGAAGTCAGCGCACCCGCGAAACTAACCAATGCACCCGCCACAAAACTTAAGTCACCCGCACTTCCAGTTAAACTCGACCTTCCCACCCATCGCAAAATTTCAAAGGGTAAGCTTGATCTAGGGGGGCGCATTGATTTGCATGGTCTTACCCAAGGCGAGGCGCACACGCTGCTGCAGGCATTTCTGCACCGCGCCCATGCGGACGGCCTGCGCCACGTCTTGGTCATCACGGGCAAGGGCTCCTCGTTCGGATCCGATGGCGTACTGCGTAATGCCGTGCCAAACTGGTTTTCCACGCCCCAGTTCCGCCCCTATGTCAGCGCCTATGAGGATGCTGCGCGGCATCACGGCGGCGGCGGCGCGCTTTATGTGCGCCTGAAGCGCCAAAACGAAGTGCGTCCCAAATGACGCCGTTCGGGCAGAAGCTGCGCGATATGCGCGAAGGCCGTGGCATCAACCAGCGCGATTTGGCGGCCGCACTTCATGTATCGCCAGCCTATTTGTCGGCATTGGAACATGGCCACCGCACCCGCCCCACATTCCAATTCGTACAGCGGGTCATCGGCTATTTCAATATCATTTGGGATGAGGCCGAAGAGCTGCAACGACTGGCGTCGCTTTCCAAGCCGCGTGTGGTGGTGGACACGTCGGGCCTTGATCCGGCAGCAACCGAACTGGCAAATCTATTATCCCGCACAATTGCAGATTTAGACCGCGCAACACTTCAAAAATTGACAGACCTGATATCCCGGCACGTTAAAACAGTGCTTTAAGATCGGCGATTTTATCGTTCACCAGCCAGCCGTAGTAATTTTCTTCCGGCACTTTTTCTGGTTCACCCGCAGTCTTGCGCCGCTCATTTTCTGCCTTCAAAGCATATGCCCGCGCTTCCGGATCGCCCAGATTATACAATGTCGCTGTTAGACCCGGATTGCCCGAAATATCAAACCCGGCAATCTTCTTATAAGCCTCGATGGAATTCTGAATGGTTGCTGCCATATAGGGCAGCGTCAAATCGGGGTCCATAATCGTGTTGTAAACTTCCTTGGCATTCTTCACATCCAAAAGTGGCAGGCCGGAAACCGCATGAACACGGTCCGTCATCTGCAGCGCCGTCAGCGGGTTCAATTGCCCAAGGCCAAAAGTCTGTCCGGCATAAAATGGCTGGAAGAAAACGGCGCTGAAACGGCTATCTGGAAAATCAGTATCACCAACTGTCTTGCCACGGAAATTGGCGTTCCACACCCGCTCACGGCAGAGCCATAAGGCCTCCGATCCTGCCAGCGAATTGCACTTTTCAAACTCAGGTCGTGCCACAAAATCCGACACGGTTTCTCCGTCATTTTCAAACACGATATCCGACGCCACATACGCCAGCGCTTTTACATAGTAAGTCTGCAAGCGGTCGTAAGCGTTCACGTTATAAGTATGCTCACCCACAATTGCACCAACCATATGCAAGGGCGATATACCATATTGCGCCGAAATCTTTTTGATCTTAGAGCGCAGTTCATCATCGTTTTTGAGAAGGTCGAGCACCTTTTGATATTTAGCCTCAAAGCTGGATTTCAGCGCCGCTGTACGGTTCGTGGACGCATCAGGAACATCTGGTTGCTCAGGAAAATGATTGCCTTCTGGAACAACGGTTGCGCCAAGTGCCAGACCGGAGCTTAGGCAAAACGCCAATACGGGGATTAAAACATGCCTGAACTTCATAAACCAAACCCCTTGAGCATTTCCAAGCTTGATGGAGCATCAAGCGGTTAACGAAAATGCGACAAAACAGAGACTTAAAGCAAAAAAATCGAATCCGTAAAAACTCATTTTGCTCTAGAGAGGAAGCCCGTCCCTTAACTTTAGAAAGGGCTTCAAGTCGAGTGGTTTTCAGGTCACATATGGCAATATTCAGGCGTTTTACAAAATGAAACGCGAAAGATCCGTGTTCTTGGCCAGGGCCCCGACATGTTTCTTCACATAGTCCGCATCAATTTTGAACGCTGTGCCGTTTTTATCCGGCGCGTCGTAGGATATTTCATCCAACACCCGCTCCATCACAGTCTGCAAACGCCGCGCCCCGATATTTTCCACTGATGAGTTGAGATCAACTGCAATATCTGCCAGCCCATCCAGTGCGTCATCAGTAAATTCGAGCGTCACGCCTTCCGTGCCCATCAAGGCGATATATTGCTTGATAAGGCTGGCCTCTGTCTCGGTCAAAATCCGCCGCATGTCCTCGCGTGACAAAGCTGATAGTTCAACACGGATGGGCAAACGCCCTTGCAATTCCGGCAACAGGTCCGAAGGCTTGGCGACATGGAACGCGCCGGAGGCAATGAACAATATATGGTCAGTCTTCACCGGGCCATACTTGGTAGAAACCGTTGTGCCTTCGATCAGCGGCAGCAAATCGCGCTGCACGCCTTCGCGCGATACACCCGCACCGTGGCCGCCATCACGTGAAGCAATTTTATCAATCTCATCGAGGAAAACGATGCCATTGTCTTCAGTCGCACGCACGGCCTCGCGGTTGATTTGTTCCATATCAATCAGCTTGTCAGACTCGTCCACCACCAAAAACTCGTAAGACCGTTTCACGCTCGTCTTAATGGTTTTGGTACGCCCGCCCATCGCTTTGCCGAGCATATCCGACAAGTTAATCATGCCAACACCCGAGCCACCCATGCCGGGAATTTCAAACGAAGGCTGGCCGCTATCGGCGACTTCAATCTCAATGTCCTTATCGTCCAATTCGCCGTCGCGCAGCTTCTTGCGGAATGAATCACGCGTGGCAGGGCTTGCCGTTTTGCCCACCAACGCGTCCAGCACGCGCTCTTCAGCATTCACATGGGCTTTTGCCTTCACATCCTCGCGCCGTTTGGTGCGGATGAGAATGATGCCCGCTTCCACCAAGTCACGGATGATCTGCTCCACATCGCGGCCCACATAGCCCACTTCCGTGAACTTCGTCGCCTCAACCTTGATGAACGGTGCGCCGGCCAGCTTTGCCAAACGGCGGGAAATTTCCGTCTTGCCAACACCGGTAGGTCCGATCATGAGGATATTCTTCGGCATCACCTCTTCGCGCATTTGCCCGTCCAGCTGCTGACGACGCCAGCGGTTGCGCAGCGCAATAGCCACAGCGCGCTTGGCGTCCTTCTGACCGATAATGTGACGATCTAATTCGGAAACAATTTCGCGGGGGGAAAAAGTGGTCATAAATAATCCAATGTCTGGTAAGTTCGATTGATGCTGAAATGGGTATGCTGGATAGCTATTTCCATAGGCGGGTTAGGAATCAAAGTTTCAAAGCGTCATAATCCAGTGGCTCGCGCTTGGGGTGATAAATGCGTAGTATATAAACCGCACCGCCCCGCACATGGTAGGGAATGATAAATTTATAGCGGCTGGAAACGCGCTCCCACACATCGTCGCGCGGTGTTTTGCGGCCTCGCGCAATGCTCTTGGGAATATCAAAAACCGTTGATTCAATATCACCGAGAACATTGGCAAGTCCGGAGGCGGAGTGCTGCGAAAGGTATATCCGAAGCTCTTCGACGTCGCGCAAAGCGGGCGTGGTAAACTCAACCCTCATTTAGGCGATGCGGGCAAGTCAGCCTCACCCAATGATTTTTCGCCCTCTGTGCCCCATGTTTTCATCCAGCCAAAAACCGCATCGGCACTATAGGTCGGCTGTGTATCAATCGAGGCAACCGCCGCATCCAAATCTGCAAGATAGGCAATGCGGTCCTCCAAATAGCTCTCCACCGCCTCATTGATGATAAACGAGCGCGAACGCTTGGTGAGTTTCGCAAAGCGATCCATATCAACAAGCGTTTTTTCGGAAAAACGGACAGTTGTCGCAGGGTTTGCAGAGGTCATGTTCAGCGTCCTTGTGTAAGTGAATACAATGTATGCACTAATCGCCGAACGTCAATCGCCATGTTCGTTTAGATTATCCAGCGCCATCATCAGCGCCGGACCATATAATGATTCACGTGTGTCAAAAGCGGCAAACCCTGCCTTTTCATAGCACGTAATCGCAGCCTTATTGTTCGGATGTGGATCCATAATCAGCCGTACCGCGCCTTCCTCAAACAGCATCTCGCTAAGGCTAAGCAATATCTCTGTACCCAAGCCCTTGTTCATATCTCCCGCATCGCCAATCGAGAGATCAATGCCAATCGTGCCATACGGCTGGTCCTGATAGGGATGCGCATCTTCCATGTGCGGGTCATAGGTTTGCACATAGGCCACAGGTCTTTTGTTCAATTCCACTAACATCGGCTCGACTGAGTCCGAGTCCAAATTGGCCGCTATCTTTGCCAGTTCAGCTTCCGTTTCGCCCCACCAGTCTTGCCATAGTGGCGAGGCAATCCATAGCTTGAGCAGGGCTAAGTCTTTAGGCGTTACCGCGCGGAATGTGATTTCGTTCATGTCGATTCTCTTACATCCTAATCGGCGGTAGCCGCTCCACTATTGACGCTGGCAGAGTTTTGCCAACAACAATGTGCCGGATGCGCTGCCAGCCGGCACCAAACATAATAACCAAAGCACCCACGAAAATCAGCACCAGTGCCACGGGCGGAATGCCTGCATGTTCGGCGGTTCCACTAACAAGATTTTCAACGCCTAACGTTCCGAAATAACCAAGCGTCGGCACCAGCAGTGACCGCCTATCGATAGCCAGCGCAACATAAGTGAACACCGTAATCAATACGACCAGCCCGACCACAGCATCGCCGCCCGCTGAAACCTGCATTCCGCCAAGTGATTGGCCTGTAGCCATGATGAACAGCGGATGCACCAGCATCGGTGCTGAGACCACATGAAGCCAAAACGCGCAGTCCGACCACACGGTGCGCCGCTCGCGGTCATGCAAGTCCAGTTTCACGGCAATGCCAAATACGATCAACCCGCAAATAAGCGGCATATAAAGTGCGTTACGCAGCACGCTTGGCAACTGTTCTGCCATCGGCACTTGCACTGTGCCTGCAATCACGCCGTCATAAAGAAATAGACCCGTTTGGATAAATGCAAACCCCGTAAGCGCCAGCGCAATGATTGCCGCCAACACAGGAACGCGAAACCGCCAAAAATAACCCGTCGCCACACCGACAAAGGCCGCAGTTCCTGCCAGCGAAAGCCAGCCTGCCGTGCCGCGCAGGCTGAAAATCGCAAACGGGTTCGACTGCAACGTCGATAGATCTACTTGGCTCCCGACTCCCAGCGACACGAAATAGCTGGCGCAGCCCATGAATAGACCAGCGAGCAATGTAGAAGAAAGCCGCATCCGCTTCTGGCGGGTCACAATTTCGGCTAACCCCCAAATCACTGCTGCAGCAATGCCTACAAGCAGCCCCACCTGCTCTCCAAACAGCGGAATGAGTGCAAACGTAGCGCCTGCCAGAAGCAACAAAATACCGATGGTCACGAAAATATCATTGCCGCCGCCAATGAGGCGTAATTGCTCGTCGCTGGAGCCATCCCCCTCGTCCGGTGATACAAGTTTCAGCAACGCATCACGCTGCGCTGCTGAGATTATTTTACGACTAACGGCAATATCAATATCGCGTGGTAAAAGCATAAAGGTCTAGGTCCTACTAAATTTTTCCGGCCAACAGCTTCGGCGCAACTTCTGAATCCAGTGATTCGATAATCAGTGATTGATTGGTATAAACGCAAATATCAGCCGCTATTTCCATAGCCCGACGGGCAATTTCCTCAGCGCTTTTGTCACTATCGATAAGCGCACGTGCTGCTGCCAGCGCATAATTGCCGCCGGAACCAATAGCCATCACGCCATATTCAGGCTCCAGCACATCGCCGTTTCCAGTTAAACCGAGCGTCACATTCTTGTCCGCCACAATCATCATGGCTTCCAAGCGGCGCAAGTATCGGTCTGTGCGCCAATCCTTTGCAAGTTCCACGCAGGCGCGGGTTAGTTGCCCGGGATATTGCTCAATCTTGGTCTCAAGCCGCTCCAGGAGCGTAAACGCATCTGCTGTTGCGCCTGCAAATCCGGCAATCACGGTGCCATTTCCAAGGGTGCGAACCTTGCGGGCATTGCCCTTCATCACGGTTTGGCCCAGCGAAACCTGCCCGTCCCCGGCGATCACCACCTTGTTGCCTTTGCGAATGCTCACAATCGTTGTCATCAATAATTCTCCTTGTAGCCGCTTGGATTGATCTCGTCAGACCACCAATCACCGCGCCGATTTGTTCCGCTTCTATGTATGGAGCAAATTTAGAAATGCAAATGCAACATAACTTTGCATTTTAACCTTTGGCTGTTATGACGCGCTATAAATCAGCCTTTTTGCAGCCACAGGATAAAGTCCGTGACAAAGCGCGTAGCCAGCATCAGCCGTTCCACCAAGGAAACGAGCATCGAAGTCTCCGTCAATTTGGATGGAACCGGGACTTACGATGTTCAAACCGGCATTGGCTTTTTTGACCATATGCTGGAACAGCTTTCGCGCCATTCTCTGATCGACATTAAAGTACGAGCCAAGGGCGATCTGCACATTGATGACCACCACACTGCCGAAGACACCGGCATTGCGCTGGGCCAAGCCATTTCCAAAGCGCTCGGCGAGCGTCGCGGTATTAACCGTTATGCTTCCACTGACTTGGCCATGGACGGCACGCTGACCAAGGCTGCGCTGGATGTTTCCGGTCGCCCCTTTTTGGTGTGGAACGTCAATTTTACATCGCCCAAAATCGGAACGTTTGATACCGAACTGGTGCGCGAGTTTTTTAACGCGTTTGCCCAAAACGGCGGCATGACGCTGCACGTCATGAATCATTATTTCGACAATAACCATCATTTGGCCGAAACCTGTTTTAAAGCAGTCGCCCGCGTTTTGCGCGTGGCCATCGAAACCGACCCGCGCCAGAGGGAAGCCATTCCTTCAACCAAAGGCACGCTTATCGTTTGAGGTTCCTATGACAAGCTATGTCGTCATGACCGGACGCAATGATCCGGCTAGTGAGACCACCCGTTTCATCAAGGATGGTTTCACAGTCTTTGCGTTCGCGCTGCCGCTGGTCTGGTTGCTGTGGAAAAAACTATGGCTCGAAGCGGCGTTGTATTTCGCCGCCGTGGGAATTTTGGGCGCGGTTCTTTACTGGTCGGACATTCCCAATGCCGCGCCACTTTCCACGCTCATCACCTTCGGTCTCAATTTGATTGTTGGTCTTGAAGGTAATGTTTGGCACAGACGCGCTCTCGAATTGCACGGGTTTAGCGAAACAGATGTAGTCATGGCGAAAAACGAGCGCCAAGCGGAGGAGACGTACGCCTCCCGTATGATCTCCGCACCCATTCCGTATCCATCTCGGGCGTCTCCTGTATCATCCTCGAGCAGCCTCATTCCGCTTACGGGAAACATTTAATGCGCGTTGCCATCATTGATTACGGTTCCGGCAATCTGCGCTCGGCCATTAAAGCGTTCGAACGCAGTGCCCGCGAGGCAGGCATATCAGCAGAGATACTTTTGACTGATAAAGCCGAAATCGTGTCCACCGCTGATCGCATCGTTTTGCCCGGCGTCGGCGCTTATGCTGACTGCAAAGCGGGATTATCGGCTGTTTCAGGCATGATTGAGGCCCTAAATGATGCCGTAATCACCAAAGCGCGGCCATTCTTAGGCATTTGCGTCGGTATGCAGCTCATGTCATCGCGCGGGCTGGAAAAGACAATTACTGAAGGGTTGGGTTGGATAAAAGGCGATGTCGTCGAAATGACGCCATCAGATAAAGACTTAAAAATCCCGCAAATCGGCTGGAATACGATCAATTTGACCCGTGAACACCCCGTTTTTGCTGGAATTCCCACCGGAAACGCAGGTCTGCACGCCTATTTCGTCCATTCCTACCATTTCCAAACCACCCGCCCTGAAGACTGTCTGGCAACCGTCGACTACGGCGGCCAGATGACCGCCACCGTCGCCCGCGACAATATGGTAGGCACACAATTCCATCCAGAAAAAAGCCAGACGCTGGGTCTGGCTCTCATACAGAATTTTTTAAGGTGGAAACCGTGATCCTTTTTCCAGCGATAGACCTCAAAGACGGCCAGTGCGTGCGCCTCAAACTTGGCGAAATGGCCAGCGCTACGGTCTATAATGAAAACCCTACCGCGCAAGCATTAGCCTTTGAAAATCAAGGCTTTAGCTGGCTGCATGTGGTGGATTTGAACGGCGCATTTGAGGGCCAATCGGTCAATGGTGCGGCGGTGGAGGCCATTTTGAAGGCCACCAAAAACCCTGTCCAATTAGGCGGCGGCATCCGCACCTTAGCCCACATCGAAAGCTGGTTAGACAAGGGATTAGCCCGCGTCATCCTCGGTACAGTCGCCGTGCGCGATCCTGCCTTGGTCAAAGAGGCCTGCAAATTATTCCCCGGCAAAGTCGCCGTCGGCATTGATGCCAAGGGCGGCAAGGTCGCCGTTGAGGGTTGGGGCGAAGCGTCAGAGCTGCAAGTCATTGAATTGGCTCAAAAATTTGAAGGCGCTGGCGTTGCCGCGATCATCTATACCGACATTGACCGTGACGGCATTTTGGCCGGCATCAATTGGGACTCCACTTTAGAACTCGCCAAATCCGTCTCCATCCCGGTCATCGCCTCGGGGGGCTTGGCCTCCCTAGATGACATCCGCAAATTAGCCGCCCCCGAATGCGCCATTTTAGAAGGCGCAATTTCCGGTCGCGCGCTTTATGACGGGCGGATTGATCCCACTGAGGCATTGAAACTATTGAGGAATTCGGCGTGACTCTCAAAGCCCGCATCATTCCTTGCCTCGATGTCAAAGATGGCCGCGTCGTCAAAGGCGTCAATTTTCTCGATTTAATTGACGCTGGAGACCCCGTAGAAGCCGCCAAAGCCTACGACGCTGCGGGGGCTGATGAGCTTTGCTTTTTGGACATTACAGCCTCGTCCGACAATCGTGAAAGTATGTATGATGTAATCGCTCGCACCGCCGAGCAATGCTTCATGCCCTTGACCGTAGGTGGTGGCGTCCGGCAAATTGCCGATATTCGCAAACTACTCCTTGCTGGCGCCGATAAAGTTTCCATCAACACAACAGCCGTGCTGCGCCCCGAATTTGTGGCAGAAGCCACCGATAAGTTCGGAAATCAATGCATTGTGGTGGCAATTGATGCCAAGAAGGTCTCGAAACCCAATGAAGAGAACCGCTGGGAAATCTTCACCCACGGCGGTCGCAACGCAACAGGCATAGATGCCGTAGAGTTTGCCTGCAAAGTTACCGACCTTGGCGCCGGCGAAATCCTGCTCACATCAATGGACCGCGACGGCGCAAAGATCGGCTATGAGCTCGATTTAACCTGTGCCGTGGCGGATGCTGTGCGCGTTCCCGTCATCGCATCCGGCGGCGTTGGCAACCTCGATCATCTGGTCGCAGGCGTCAAACAAGGTCATGCCGCAGCCGTTCTTGCGGCTTCCATTTTCCATTTCGGCACTTATACGATACAGGAAGCCAAATTACATATGGCAAAGGCTGGCATTCCGATGCGGCTGGACCCAATTCACTAAAGAAACTCTCATGTCATTTTCACTAAAAGACTTGGAAACCATCATCGCTGCCCGCGCCGCCAGCGGCGATGAAACGTCCTATACGGCCAAACTAATGGCGCGCGGGATTGAAAAAGCCGCGCAAAAGATGGGCGAAGAGGCGGTAGAAACGGTCATTGCCGCCGTAACCAAGGACAACGAAGGTCTTATTTCGGAGTCTGCGGATTTACTCTATCATTGGTTGATAGTTTTAAAAGTTGCTGGTGTGCCCATGGAGGCGGTAATGTCTGAACTACAAAAGCGTACCAGCCAAACCGGTTTGCAAGAAAAAGCAGCGCGGCCAGCAGGTTAGAGCGCTATGAAAGAAAGACACACCGGCAGCTTTTCCCCTTACCGCACATTTTCTGCTAAGGAATGGGCGCAGTTTCGTGCTGATACGCCGCTCACTTTGACTGAAGAGGATTTGGATCGTCTGCGCTCGCTTGGCGACCCGATCAATCTGGAAGAAGTACGCCGAATTTATTTGTCGGTTTCGCGCCTGCTGTCCGCCCATGTGGAAGCCAGTCAAATATTGTTTCAACAGCGCAAGAAATTCTTGGCGTTGGATGAAGCCACCAAGACGCCCTTTATCATCGGCATTGCCGGTTCTGTCGCCGTCGGTAAGTCCACCACCGCTCGTATTTTGCGCGAGTTATTGCGCCGCTGGCCTTCGAGCCCGCGCGTCGCTCATGTGACAACTGACGGCTTTCTGTTTCCCAACGAGGTTTTGCGTGAAAAAGGCTTGATGGAGCGCAAAGGGTTTCCGGAAAGCTACAACGTCACGGCGCTTTTGAATTTCCTCGGTTCAATCAAGGCAGGTCGCGGCCTTGTAACAGCGCCATTTTATTCGCATTTGGTTTATGATGTGGTACCCGGTGAATACATCACCGTTGATCGCCCCGATATTCTGATTTTTGAAGGTATAAACGTGCTCCAGCCTCGCGAGTTGCCGAAGGACGGTAAGGTCGTACCGCTGGTTTCAGACTATTTTGATTTTTCGATCTACATCGATGCTGATGAAAAACTTATCCACCAATGGTACGTGGACCGCTTCATGAAGCTGCGCGAAACAGCATTCCGTGATCCGAAAAGCTTCTTCAATCGCTATTCTGCCTTAAGCGAAAATGCTGCGTTGGCGATTGCCGAAGGGCTTTGGAACAATATAAACCTGAAAAACCTCAGGGAAAATATTGTCCCCACGCGGCCAAGAGCAGACCTAATTTTGACCAAGGGCGACGATCATTTGGTCAAGGAGGTCGTGCTTCGCAAACTTTAAGTGCTTTAAGGCAATTACAAGCAATCCATGCCAATGATGATCGACATATCATTGGTGACCTATGCAACCAGAACAGCCACATAAAATCGGATCGCTAGATCCAGTATTCTTAGTCGGTACTGTCCTGATTCTCACGGTTTTACAGCTCAGCTCACTATTTTCCGGCGATATTATCGTCGCGTTGAAGGATAGCGATTTCGTCAATTATTGGCTCAGTGGCCGGTTGGTTTTTGAGCATAAAACATCTGCGCTTTTCGGCAATCTTGATGGCTACATGGCCGAATTGATCGCCCATAACGGCCCGCAACTACAGCCGCGCTATTGGTCCTATCCGCCACATTTCTTGTTTTTTACGATGCCGTTGGGGTTGCTATCCTATTTCCCGGCCATGGCAATTTTTATGATTTTGACCGTGACTTTGTTTCTGTTTGGTGCGCGTTTGTTTATAGGGAAATTGAGTTTTGCTGCCTGTGTTATGCTCAGCCCGTTCATCGTCTTTAACCTGATTGCCGGGCAAAACGGCTTTCTTACCGGCGGGTTGATGCTGCTGGGCCTTGGTTGGCGCAAGTCGCGTCCCATCCTTGCCGGCATTGCTTTCGGGATGCTCACAATCAAACCACAGCTCGGGATTCTTTTGCCATTTTTACTGTTGGCAGAGCGGCGCTACAGCGTCATTGTTGCCGCGCTGGTGACGACTTCCATAATGGTCACTGCTTCAATTGCCGCGTTTGGCTTCGAAAGCTGGCAGGGGTATATTTCGAATAATCTACCGGAAATGAAAAATGTGATGTGGCAATGGGATGGTATATTCTTATCATTTATGCCCAGCCTGTTTGCCAGCCTGCGCGCCTTGGGCATGGCATCAAATCTAGCGCTTGGCCTTCACTTGGTCTTTGCCTCTATCATTTTCTTGGGCTCTGTAAGGGCGTTTCTGCGTTGCAAGGATGATCACTTGCGTGCGGTTCTGGTTATCGCAGCAACTTTTGCTATCTCGCCCTATTCGTTTGTTTATGATGCCGGTCCGTTGGTGTGCGCTGCCATAATGCTATTGCCTTACCTTGGTGAAAAGCGGGTCAGTCTTGTTCCCATAGGCGTTACGCTTTTGCCGCTGGCCGCGTTTCCTCTCGGCCTCATATGCTTGCCTGTCGCGCCATTGATAATCGCAGCAATGATATTGGTAACCGTACAGACAATTATCGCGGGCTTACCCGCCGCATTGTCAAATTAATTCGTCCGCCATTTCTAAGTAAAGGCGACGTATTTGGATAGATTCTATCTACGCCGTGAAATGCGAGACGAGATGCCCCGCCAATTAATACCACATCGCCGCTTTCAAGACGGAAAGAAACTGTTTGGTCCGTGCGTTTGGTCCCGCCGACACGAAACAAGCACGAATCGCCCAGCGACACAGAAAGCACTGGTACATCAAAGTTCTTCTCATCGCGATCTTGGTGGAGACCCATCTTCGCGCCAGCGTCATAAAAGTTCACAAGGCAGGCCTCCGGCCGTTCAGAGCAGCCGGAGTATTTTTCCCAAAGCGCAATTAGTTGTGCCGGAATCTGAGGCCACGGCTGACCAGTTACCGGATGCGCCGACTGATAGCGATAGCCCGTTGCCTTGTCTGTGACCCAACCGAGTGTCCCGCAATTGGTCATGCGCACCGACATTTCCACGCCTGTTTTTGGCATTGCTGGCGTAAATAGCGGCGAGCTGGCTACCACATCACGAACGGCTAGCAATAGCGCGTCTTGAGCCAATTTATCCAGCGCTTGGGGAAAATGCTCGATGCCGTTAGGTAAAGCAAACATGATCTACGCCATCGCTTTCAAAACGTCTCCCGACATCGGTATGCTAGGCTGCGCTCCGGCCATGGTGCAGGCCAGCGAGCCTGCCGCCGCCGCGCGCGCCATCGCGGCATCAAGGCTCAAGCCTTGCGCGAGACTTGCTCCAAGATAGCCGCAAAAGGTATCGCCTGCACCAACCGTATCAACTGGAATAATTTTGAGTGCCGAGGCCGCAAAGTTGCCTGCGGGTGTAGCCGCCAGAACGCCATCAGCGCCTAGAGTCACGATTATGGCTTTGCCAGTCGCCGCAACAAAAGCAGTCATTTTAGCTTTTCGGTCTGCCCCGTGCAGCCCCATGGCTTCCGCCGCCAGATCAAACTCAGTCTCATTGGCAACGGTAATGTCGGCGTTAGCCATTAGTTCTACAGCATCTAAGTGGAACGGAGCAGTATTTAAAATTGAGATCGCGCCTTTTTCCTTTGCCAATTTGATTGCGGCAGCGACTGTCTGCGTTGGAATTTCAAGCTGCAAAAGTATATAGTCGCCTCTGTTAATTACAGAAGGCGCAATATCTTCCGGCATCAAAGTAGCGTTTGCGCCTTGCGCAATCACGATCATATTCTCGCCTGTGCCCCCGACGAAAATCAAGGCAATTCCGGTGGTAGTTTGTGAGGTTTTCACACCAGACAGGTCCACGCCGCCCCTATCAAGCAATTCTAACGCTTGAGGCGCAAAGGCATCGTTACCAATCGCGCCAATTAATTGCGTGTCGCTTCCAGCGCGTTTTGCTGCCAGCGCTTGGTTAGCGCCTTTGCCGCCAGGTGCGGAGACAAATCCTGTACCAACCAAGGTTTCGCCGGGGTTAGGCAGGCGCTCGCAAACCGCCGTCAAATCATATCCAATGGAGCCAATCACCGTAATCATCAATGCTATTGCCCGTCATTCATTCAAGAGGATAAGTAACCAAACGACTTAGTTTCGCAAGGTCTGTCCAACCTCCCAGCCCAAAATTGCGCGTTTGCGTGTCAGGCCCCAATGGTAACCGGTAAGGGCACCGGTTGATCCCACAGCGCGATGGCACGGTACAACAAATGATAATGGGTTTGCGCCCACTGCCGCGCCAACAGCCCGCGAGCCATTGGGTGAGCCAACAACTTTTGCTAAATCACCATAACGGCAAGCTTCGCCCATCGGTACATCGAGCAGCGCTTGCCACACGCGCACCTGAAAATCCGTGCCTATCATTACGATTTTTAAGCGTTGATCAGATTGCCAGCGCGCCGGATCAAACACACGGGCGGCATAGGTGGAAGTCGTTGATTCATCTGGCAAATAAGTTGCCAACGGCCAGCGTCGCACCATGTCTTGCAAGGCAAACGCGTCATCACCATCAGAGAAACCAAGGCCGCACATGCCTCGCTCTGTTATCATAATCAGGGCGCGGCCAAACGGACTTTCATGAAAGCCGTATAGGATAGTCAAGCCAGCGCCCTTGGCCTTATATTCGCCCGGCGACAGCGCTTCGTGATGGATAAAGAGATCGTGCAAGCGACCCGGACCGGATAGCCCTAGCTCATAAGACGCATCCAAAAGCGGTGCGCCGCCATCAAGCAATCGCTTGGCATGATCTAAAGTCACTGCCTGCAAAAACGCCTTGGGAGACAGTCCCGCCCAGCGCGTGAACAGCTTTTGCAGGTCTGTAGCGCCAATTTTCGTTTGGCGGGATAAATCATCCAGCGACGGCTGCTTTTGATAATCCACGCTCAACGTCTCAATGACCCGCGCAATCGTATCATAATCATGGGCAGGCAATGCGATTTCGCGGGATTGTTTGGTCTTAAGCATATCAAATCTCCTGATGATACAATCTGACCATTCTTCGGCGCTAGTTTCCACCCGTTTCTTGGGAACGACTATGACTTAGCCCGCGCCAGCGCGAACTGGAAAGCCTTACCAAAACTTTCGCGATCGTCTGGATTTAAGAATTCGCCAATTGAATGCGTCATCCCGCCGCTCATCAGCTTAAGGGCGGTTACACCGGCATAGGGGTGGCGTTTTATGGCAAATTTCGTCCAAAAAGGGTTAAATTTCAACTGAATTGCCTTGCCAGAGGAGGAAACCTTTTCGATAACCAGTTCGCTGCGCGTCAGTTTTACCTCTTCATATTGCCTTGCGGAGCGGTAATTGATCCGAAATGCCAGCCAAATCCCCAGCACATCCAGCCCGAAAAACCCGAATATGGGCCAGGCGCCCATGGACAAAAACACGACGCCGACCACAAACCAGCAGCCGAGCAGAATATACATCAGCGTCTTCAACCCCTGCCGTCCAAGCGAGCGGTGGGGTGTAAGCTTTGCGTGAAACAGTGGCGCTTCTATTTCGTTTGTTTTGGTCATATTTTAAATTATAGGTCAGATATGCCGACAGAAAAGCCCCCAGTTAAGCACAAAAGTGCCGCACCCAAGAAGCTAAGCAAAACGCCGAAATATACCAAGGCGGAGGTCACAGCAATCTTTGAACGGTTCAATCAGGCAAATCCCGAACCCAAGGGAGAGCTGGATCACGTCAATCCGTTCACCCTTGTTGTGGCGGTCGCATTATCGGCGCAGGCAACTGATATCGGGGTCAATAAGGCCACAAAAGCGCTGTTTGAAATCGCCGACACACCAGAAAAAATGCTGGCGCTGGGCGAAGAAGGCGTTGCCAATTACATCAGAACCATCGGCCTTTGGCGCAATAAAGCCAAGAATGTTATCGCGCTTTGTGAAATTCTAATCCGTGATTTCAACAGCCAAGTCCCTGAAACTATGGAACAATTGGTGATGCTTCCGGGAGTTGGGCGCAAGACCGCCAACGTGGTTTTGTCTATGGCATTCGGTCAGGCGACGATGGCGGTGGACACTCACATTTTCCGGATTGGCAATCGACTAGGGTTAGCGCCCGGTAAAACGCCGGATCAGGTGGAGCTGGGTTTTCTAAAGATCATCCCCAAACAATTCCTATTTCACGCCCATCATTGGTTCATTCTGCATGGTCGATATGTTTGCAAGGCGCGCAAACCGGAGTGTAAGGCGTGCATCATTGCGGACCTTTGCAAGTCACCGGAAAAAACCCTTTCAAACGAGGGCATAAGCCGCTAGGAAGCGCAAAATTCCCGAAAAATTCAGGATAACGCCTAGATGACGACCTATAATGTGCTGACCATCGGCAACGCGATTGTGGATATTATCGCCAGAACTGATGATGATTTTCTGGTTTCCAACGAAATCATCAAAGGCGCTATGAATTTGATTGATGGGAACCGCGCCGAGCTCCTTTATTCCCGCATGGGTCCGGCAGTGGAAACCTCCGGTGGCAGCGCAGGAAACACGGCGGCGGGCGTTGCCAGCCTTGGCGGCAAGGCGGCCTATTTCGGCAAAATAACGGCCGATCATTTGGGTAAAATCTTCACCCATGACATCCGTTCGCAAGGCGTGGCGTTCGATACTGTGCCGCTCGAAACAGATACGCAAGGCGGTCGCCAAACGCCCGAAAATGATACGGAATCGATGCGCAATCCGCTCGAAAGCCGTGCGGAAACCGCACGGCAGGCGCACGCCGTCGTGCCGCCAACGGCCCGGTCCATGATTTTTGTCACGCCGGACGGCGAGCGCTCGATGAACACCTATTTGGGGGCTTGTGTAGAATTGCAGCCGTCCGATATTGAGGTCGATAAAGTGGCCAATTCTGAAATCACCTATTTTGAAGGTTACCTCTGGGATCCGCCTTTGGCGAAAGACGCTATCCGTCTTGCCGCCGAGATCGCCCACAAACATGGCCGCAAGGTTGCCATGACACTGTCTGATAGTTTCTGCGTGGACCGTTATCGCGCTGAGTTTTTGGAACTGATGACATCAAAGACAGTGGACATTGTTTTCTCCAATGAGCATGAATTAAAGGCGCTCTACCAGACGGCGGATTTTGATACCGCGCTGGAATTGCTGCGCGGTGATTGCGCGCTGGCAGCTGTCACGCTTTCCGAAAAAGGTTCCGTCATCGTGCGCGGCAAGGAGACGGCTTGGATTGAGCCGGTTCCGGTTGAGCGCGTTGTCGACACGACGGGCGCTGGCGATCTTTATGCGGCTGGCGTGCTGTATGGTCTCACGCATCACAAGTCATTAGCCGACTGTGGACGTCTCGGTTCAATGGCCGCTTCCATCGTGATTGCGCAGATTGGTCCGCGCCCTCAAGAGAACCTAGGCGATGCAGCCAGACAGCTAGGTTTGATCTAACGTTTCTTCGTCGGTTTGATGATGTCTTCAACTTCCTCAGGCTCGCGGCCTGCGCGGGCCCTATAGGTTGGAAATTTCCAGCCAAAATGCAGTGCCCCGCCACGCACGATGAAGGCGGACGCAACCGCAACAATCGCCGCGATGCCCGTTGGCACACTGAGCCCCATCAGCACAGTATAAATGCTCGCGCCCGCTAAGGCCGCAGTCACATAAATTTCCGGACGCATCAAAACTGACGGCTCACCCGCCACAATATCGCGCAATATCCCGCCAAAGGTGGCTGTCATCACGCCTGCGACCACGGCAATGGGCGCAGGCACGCCGAGCGCCAATCCCTTGGCCGCGCCAATGACGCAATAGGACGAAAGGCCGATGGTATCTAACCACAAAAGCCATAAATAGCGCGACCAAACCAAATGCGCTGTGAAATAGACCAAAACGGCCGTGCCACTGGCAACGAGGAGATAGCCCGGCTGCCTCACCCAAAACACCGGCGTCTGGCCCAAAATCACATCGCGCACCGTGCCGCCGCCAACGCTGGCAAGAATGGCCAAAAAGATGAAGCCAATAATATCAAGCTGCTTGCGTGAAGCCGCCAAAGCGCCAGTCGCCGCAAATACGGCGACACCGGCATAGTCAAGGAGTTGGAGCAGGTTCATGGCGGTATTTAGGGGGTGGTCACTATTATTGGCAATCCCCCGTAACCAAAACTAAATTAGGCGTCGCAGCCTATCCAATCATCCTATCCGCTCCCTGAAAAAACTTTCGAGCATGGGCCACGACTTGCCCGTCTGTGGGATGGTCTGATGGCTCAACGCCCATAATTCTATCGGCAAGCGTGTGATCGTGCGCTTTAATGTGTTTGACTAGTTCATCTTTGGCCTCCCCGGGGCCAACAATCAGCCATTCTTTTGCATCACTTAGCGCTTCCACAATGCTGTGCAGAAACTTGGGGTCGGTTGCTGTGCGGCCACCATCAACGGTTCCCGCATGTTTGTGCGCCTGGTCAAAACCCTTGAGGGTCTTGATTGTCGCTTCTTCAGAATGATCGCGATCAAAGGCGAATACTTTGGCTTGGCGATGATCGAGCCAGACGACAGCGTGTTGGGTTTGCATGAATTTCCTCCAGTGAGTTTCTTATGACAACGCACGCGCTGCCATGAAGGTTCCGCCCAAGGTGGACTAATGGTCTGCGTTGCGGGTTGATGCGCATCAAACGGCGCAGAATTTTCTTGGATGGGAATGCGGGTTAGCGAACCTAATTGCGGGAATCGCCTTGTCTGTCGGCAATAAAAAAGCGGGCATTTAGTTGCCCGCCTTCTGTAAACCCAAATTTTCGTCGAAAACTATTCGTCTTCGCTCTTCACTTCAACAATCTTCGGTCCGCCCTTTGACACGCCTACCATGGCAGGGCGCAACAGGCGCTCGCCAATGACGTAGCCATTTTGCACGACATTCATAATGGTGTTGTTCGGTAGCTCGGTGTTTGGAATTTCAAACATGGCTTGATGGAAGTTCGGGTCAAACTTTTCGCCCATCGGGTCCAGCTTTTTCACGCCGTGGCGCTCAAGCGTGTTCATCAGGGCGCGTTCAGTTAGCTCCATGCCTTCGATGAGCGACAGCACGCTGGCATCGGCAGTTTTGCGTTGCTCATCGGTGAAATGGGCCAAACCAGTGTGCAGGCTGTCGGCAATGGCCAGCATATCGCGGGCGAAGTTAGATACGGCGTAGGTCTTGCCATCGCGCACATCACGAGCCGTGCGGTTACGCAGGTTTTCCATGTCAGCTGAAGTGCGCAGCACGCGGTCCTTCATCTCGGCATTTTCGGCAATTAGCATTTCCATGGCTTTGGCAATGCGCTGCTGTTCAAACGCCTCCTCCGGCAAAGGCGCTTCGTCCGCTCCCGTTTCTGGATTAAAACCAGCCTGAGCCAAAATCTCTTCAGCGGATAATTCGTGTTCGTTGCTCATGGATTATTCATTCCGTTCAAGTCGGCAAATTCAGTTATAATATTAGAGCCTACCTGAAAACTCTACTTTGACGGCCAACTAGAGCGATTTTCTGCACTTCCGGTGCTCACGTAGGCAATGTACGCTCCGCTCCGGCTCTCGAAAATCACTCTATTTGACTCGCCAAAGCGAGTTTTGAGTCAGACTCTTAGGGTTGGCTGGCATATCGGGGTTTGCGATGGAAAAATCAAGCGAATTGACCATCTTGCAATTTGGTAGCAATTTTTACCCTGACAGGTCGTCTAAATTATCCAGCTTTTTGACCATAATTTTATCCACCCGCCGCCCGTCCAAGTCCACGACCTCATAGCGAAAACCACCCGCCTCAATCACTTCGCCGGTCACAGGCAAATGCTTCATCAGATCAATCACCAGTCCGGCTGCGGTTTCGTATGAACGTTTGTCCGTGAGTTTCAGGCCAATTTTCTCGGCCATTTCATCGACGGGCATCCAGCCGGAAATCAGCCAAGAGCCATCGGCCCGCTCGACTGCCTCTGGCTCATCATTATCTTCATCAGCCCGGAATGAACCGGCGATGGCATCCAGAATATCCGCCGGCGTCACAATGCCTTCAAAGTGGCCGTACTCATCATGCACCAGGGCCATTGGCACGGTGGCATTGCGCAGAGTTTGCAACACATCCAGCGCCTCGGAAATATCCGGCACGACAGGGGCTTGGCGCACAAAATCGCGTATTTTCAGCGGCTTGCGCTTGATTAATGGCGATAAAAGTTCGCGCACTTGAATAACGCCAATAATCGAGTCCGGTGTGCCGTCACCTGCCGGCAGGCGCGAGTGCTCGGTGTTTTCCAACCGCGCCCAAATTTCCTTCTCGTCCAGTGTCACGTCCAGCCATTCGATATCGCCGCGCGGCGTCATCACGGCGCGCACCGCGCGCTCGCCAAGGCGCAAGACACCGGCAATCATTGCCCGTTCGTCCGCTTCAATCACGCCGGATGTATGCGCTTCTGCCACGAGAGATTTGATTTCTTCTTCCGTTACGGCATTGTCGGGTGCGGTATTCATGCCAAAAAGCCGGAAAATGACGCGGGTGGAAACTTCCAGAAACCAAACAATTGGTGCGCCAATTTTTGAGATCACCACCATTATGGGAGCGGTAGCGCAGGCAATACCCTCAGCGTCCCTTAGTGCTAATTGCTTAGGCACCAACTCACCAATCACCACCGACAAATAGGTAATAAAGCTGATTACCGCGACATAGCCCGCAATAGGTGCAAAGCGGATAGGCACGCCCTGTGCCAAAAGCCAGCCACTGACATCATCCGCCATCGCCGCACCGGAATAGGCGCCCGCGACAATCCCGATCAAAGTGATGCCCACTTGCGTGGTGGAAAGCAGTTTTCCGGGGTTGTCGGAAAGCGCCAGCGCCGTTGCCGCACCGCGTACGCCATCATCCGCCATGACTTTCAGGCGGGTACGCCGTGCGGAAACGATAGCAAGTTCAGAAAGCGCAAACAGGCCGTTGAGCAGGATGAGCAGTAGTACGACGATAAGTTCGGTCAAATATATGGCCGCACGTATTCAAACGCCGGTCCTTCCATTTCATGTGCGCCTAAAATGCGGCTTTCGCGCGCAAAGGTCAACTGGCGCACGT
Organism: Phyllobacterium sp.; assembly: GCA_043717855.1. Lineage (GTDB taxonomy): Bacteria > Pseudomonadota > Alphaproteobacteria > Rhizobiales > Rhizobiaceae > JANMEX01. Next base: position 2,472 of record JAYSWX010000010.1, on the reverse strand, counting down.
AAATCAAGTTAACGCACCAGCTTGGAAACCAGTTGCGCGGTATAATCCACCATCGGCACAATGCGCCCGTAGTTAAGCCGCGTTGGCCCGATAACACCGACCGCGCCGATAATGCGCTCCTGCGCATCGCGCAGCGGCGAGACCACCACGCTTGAGCCGGACAGTGAAAACAGCCGGTTTTCCGCACCGATGAATATGCGCACGCCCGAACCGGCCTCGGCCATATCCAACAGTTGCAACAATCCCTTTTTGCTTTCCAACTCATCAAACAGCAGTTTCAAGCGCTCCATATCCTGCGCCTCGCCGATGCCATCCAACAAATTGGCGCGGCCCCGCACGATGAGATGCGCCGGTTCGCCATTTTCGCTGCCGCTCCACACCGCCAAACCTTTTTCCACAAGATTACGGCTCATAACGTCCAAAATCTGGCGGGTTTCGTGCATTAGGCGGTTCACCTCGAACTTCGCCTCGTTTAGCGTCTTGCCCGATACATGCACGTTGAGAAAGTTGGAGGCTTCCTGCAATTGCGAGGGCGTGACACCGGCAGGCAAATCCACCACGCGGTTTTCAACATCACCCGATTGCGACACCAGAATGACCAACGCTTTAAGCGGGTCCAGCCGCACAAATTCAATGTGTTTGAGTGCATTCTCATGTTTTGTCGCCAAAACCAGCCCGGCCCCGCGTGACAGGCCGGACAGCAACTCGCCAGCCTCATTCAATATTTGATCGACCGGACGGCCGTCACCCGAAGCCTTAACCGTGGCATCAATCAGGTTGCGTTCCTCCGCACCAAGCCCGCCGACTTCCATGAACCCATCGACAAAAAAGCGCAGACCCAAATGCGTTGGCATCCGTCCGGCGGAAACATGCGGCGCATAAATAAGGCCAAGTTGCTCAAGGTCCGACATCACATTGCGAATGGTGGCTGGCGACAGCGAAACCGGCAAAAGCCGCGAGAGATTGCGCGATCCGACCGGATCCCCCTCGTTCAAATAGCTCTCTACAATGGTGCGGAAAATATCCCGCGCGCGCTGGTCAAGCGACAGCGGCGAGGACGGCAGCGTGGAATGCAATAGATTGAGGTTCTTCAGCGTCATGCGGCTTATATAGGCGGCAAATGTCGGTTTATCCAAGAGGCGTGTTCCGCTTTTCCTTTGCCTAATCGTTTGTGTGCCGATAGAAGCGCGAAACAGTTGAGAAAAGGAATATTCCATGGGACGTCCATCAGGCCGCGCTTTTGATGAAATGCGCAAGGTGACATTTGAAACCGGCGTATCCAAACATGCCGAAGGCTCTTGCCTCGTACGCTTTGGCGACACCCATGTTTTATGCACCGCTTCACTCTTAGAAAAAGTGCCAGGCTGGATGCGCAATTCCGGCAAGGGCTGGGTAACGGCGGAATATGGCATGTTGCCCCGCTCCACAGGCGAGCGCATGGGCCGCGAGGCCGCGTCCGGCAAGCAGGGCGGGCGCACGCTCGAAATTCAACGGCTGATCGCCCGTTCGTTGCGCGCCGTCGTTAATCTCGAAGCGCTTGGCGAGCGCCAAATCACGATTGACTGCGATGTTATCCAAGCCGACGGCGGCACGCGCACAGCTGCCATTAATGGCGGCTGGGTAGCGCTGCACCAATGCCTGAAATGGATGGAGGCGCGCAAAATGCTTTCCGTTGAAAAAGTCCTGAAAGACCATGTAGCCGCCATTTCCTGCGGTGTGGTGGCCGGTGGCCCGGTGCTGGACTTAGACTATTTGGAGGATTCCAATGCTGGTACCGATGCCAATTTCGTAATGACCGGCAAAAGCGGCATTGTTGAAATCCAAGGCACTGCGGAAGGCAATCCGTTTTCTGAGCAAGAGTTTCTCGACCTTATGGGTCTTGCACGCAAGGGAATTGGCCAGTTGGTAGATCTGCAGGCCAAAGCGGTCGCATAAATAATAAAGTCGCAAAAAATAAAGGACGAAACTGGATGCAGTTTCGTCCTTTTTTATTAGGCTATTAATGATTTAGGCCGCAAAGCTTGTCGGCTGTGATGTCAAAAACGCAAATAAGGCGCTGGCATCCTTAGTCTGGCGTAGCTTGGAGACCATTTCCGGCTCGCGTAAAATCCGCGCGATGCGGGACAGCGCCTTTAAATGGTCCGCACCCGCCGTTTCAGGCGCAAGCAGCATAAACACCAGATCAACCGGCTCATCATCCAGCGCTTCAAAATCAACTGGCGTTTCAAGGCGGGCAAAAACGCCGATAATGCTACCGATATTCTTAAGTTTGCCATGCGGAATGGCAATACCATTACCGACGCCTGTGGACCCGAGTTTCTCGCGCTGCATAATCGTATCGAATATGTCACGCTCCGAAAGGCCGGTGATTTCTGCAGCTTTTTCTGAAAGCACTTGCAAAAGTTGCTTCTTGGAAGCGACTTTCACTGACGCCATGATCGACTTTTGCGTAACCAGATCGCTCAGGTCCAT
>JAYSWX010000090.1:0-24606 GCA_043717855.1 Phyllobacterium sp. | reverse complement strand
CCCTCCACCCACTTCGCTGTCTCATGCGCGTTCACTGTTGCGCTTCTTACCAACCCGTCGAAATGGCGGGTGAGGGTTCGGACTGGTTCGGTGGCGTTTAGCAGCATGTAGAGGCCGCCGACGTAGAGGGCGGCGCGGGTGGTGCCGAAGACTGTGTAGGGGATGGAAAAGCGGGTGCGCCCGTCGAACAAATAGAGGCGGAAGGTGGGATATAAATCATCCACCAGCGCTGCCATGTGGCGCAATTGTTCTTTGCGGGCAGGGGCGCTCATGCCGGTCCAGATGCCTTGTCCGGCGGCGAGAAGCTCCAGTGTTTGGCGCGGCATACAGGCTTCCATATCGGTCTCGGGGCGGCGGTTATAGGCAAGGCGACTTTGCGTTTCGCCGCGCTGCTGGCTGGCATCGCGCTGGGTGATTTGCGCCTCAAAGGCGATCAGCGCCTCGCTGCGCAGCAGGTCCGGAATGGCGGCTGGCACATAGCGGATTTTGGTGCCCGCGGCCTCGCCATGCCAGCGGGCCATAAGAGTTTGGTCGGCGTCATCCACCGCCTCTTCGATTTCCAGCGCGGCGCGAAGCTCGCCCGTTAGCCCCTCGGTTTGCGACAGGCCGAGCAGCCAATTCAGCGAGACATTGTGAGCGGCTGCGATGGCCACCAGAGTTTCTGTGCGCGGCAGGCGCGCGGCGGCTCCCGTGAGCAATTGCGATAGAGCCGAGCGGTCAAGGTGCACGGAGGCGGCAAAGGCCGAGGCGTTGAGACCGGAGCGGCGCACGAGATCGGTCAGGCGCTGCCTGAAAAGCTCTGAAAGTTCGCGTTTGTCCATGTCGTTTGTCCGATTCGAATAGGTGCTTGTTATATTGGTGAAGTGCTTCCTCTCCCCGATTCTTCATCGGGGAGAGGGCAGGGTGAGGGGCGGCAGTCCTGCGAAATTCGGGTGAAGTGCAGCCCCTCATCCGGCGCTACGCGCCACCTTCTCCCCGCTGGAGAAGCGGGGAGAAGAGGTAGTCGCCATGTTTATGCAATCTTTGTTTACTAAACGCAACATTTTAGAAAAATGGTGCGCATATACTGGTTTTTGTGCGCAAATTCGCCTTGAGTCTCCTGACGTCTGGTGACAGATATTTAGCCGGCGGGTTTGGGTGATTTGGCATGGCAACTTTGGAAGTGATTGAAACAACACGCAAAATGCGCGTGGAGTGGCCAACTGTGGCTGTGATAATCGGGTGCTATGGCGCGTGGCTGGCGGCTGGCATTTGGCTTTCGATGGATCATCTTTATATCGCGCTTTTCATCATTACGCATTGCGTGGCGCTGCATTCATCGCTGGTGCATGAGTGTCTGCACGGGCATCCGACGCGCAAAGGCTGGCTGAACGAGGCGCTGGTGTTTTTGCCGCTTGGTCTTGTGTGGCCATACCGCCGGTTCAAAACACTGCATATGAAGCACCATGCCGATGAGCGGCTGACGGATCCGTTTGACGATCCGGAAAGCTATTACTGCGCCTTTTGGCAGCATGAAGCGATGCCGCGCTGGCTGCGATTTGTGCTGCGGGTGAACAATACGCTGGCGGGGCGCATGGTGCTGAACCCGCTGTTGGGCACGGTTGGACTGGTGGTTTCGGATGCAAAACTGATCGCTGCGGGCGATAAGTCCGTGCTGGATGCATGGGTGCGGCATTTGGTTGGGGTTGCGATTGTGCTGTTTATTGCCATGCATTATTTCCACATTCCGGTCTGGCTTTATGTGCTGGTTCCGGCGTGGATCGGCCAGTCGATCATCGCCATTCGCACTTACGCCGAGCACCAATGGCACGAGACGCCGGAGGGGCGCACCATCATTGTGGAGCGCTCGCCGCTGTCATTTTTCTTTCTGAATAATAATCTGCATTTGGTGCATCATAAGCATCCGGCGGCGGCGTGGTATGATTTGCCGGCGCTGTTTCGTGCGCGGCGCGGGGAGTGGATTGCGATGAACAAGGGCTATGTGTTTCCTAATTATTTTGCGCTGGCGCGGACGTATTTGTTCACGGCCAAAGAGCCGGTGGTGCATGGCACACTGCGGCGGGAGCGGGATAAATCGTGATTGATATCGCGCGGCTAGTGGAGGCAATTGCCAGCGGGCCGCTGCCGCGCGAGCCCTATATCGCCGCGCTGCCGATGTATGATTGGCCGGAAGTGCGGGCGCAAGTTGACGCGCAATGGGTGGAAATTCGGGATGCGCTGCGGGCAAAAGGGATTGCGGCGCCGGAGCATCTGACGCGGCGCAATGGCGATATGCCAGCCTATAATGGGGTAAGCGTGGACTTGCCGCCGGATGAGTTTGATTTGGCAAGCCTTTGGCGTCACCCCAATTTACTTTTGGCGCAGACTTGCTGGGGGCCGATGGAGATGGGTTTAGCCGCGGATGTGCGCGTGGTGGGGCAGGATGATTATACTGGTGTTGAAGGCGGCGAGGGGGAGTTTTATTCAAGTGCGATTGTGATGCGGGCGGTTTCGTCGTTGAGACCCTTGCGCGAGGCGCCCCCCTCTGTCCTGTCGGACATCTCCCCCGCGAGGGGGGAGATCACGCTCGCCGCCGTCTGCTGCCAATCTTCAATATTCGATGATTGGCGAAAACTGCCGCGCAGTCCGATCTCCCCCCTCGCGGGGGAGATGCAGATTCTTGAACAAGAAATTTGCAGGACAGAAGGGGGCGCCTCGCTCCAGACCCTTCTCATCGGCCAACGGCTCGCCTACAACGCGCCCGATTCAATGTCCGGCTATCTTGCGCTCAAGCGCGATTTGGAAGCACAGGGCGCGGGGCTGGATATTTTTGCCGAGCGCATCATCTCCGGCGGCCACCGCAATTCGCTGCGCATGGTGGCCAGCGGCGCGGCGGATGTGACGGCGATTGATTGCAAAAGCTGGGCGCTGGCGCAGGAGTTTGAGCCAGCCGCGCGTGAGCTGGAAGTTGTCGGTTGGACGGCGCGGAGGATGGGGCTGCCGTTTGTGATGGCTTATGACCGTTGACAGCCATGGGTTGAGACCACTATCTGCAAATATGTAATATTGGCGGGGCCGAGCATGTTAAGCGGAATTCATCATTTACCTGACGCTTTGATATTTTGCGTTATCACCATTCCGCTCATCGTCTTGATTATCGGTATTGCGATGGTATCGAACCGATTATTTCCGCAGCTAAAAAATGATCAAAGCAGCTTTGAAATTATGGATGCGTTTATTGCCGTGGCATCGGTCGCGGGTGTGGTGCTGGCGTTCACGCTTGTGGAAGTGGATACGAAATTAGAAACTGTCGCCACCCATATTAGTATCGAAGCAGAGGCGATTAACGGTTTGGACCGCACGTTGCTTGGCTACGGCGACGGGCTTTCGTCCATTCGCACACCGCTTTTGGCTTATGCAAAAGATATTGTTGATGTGGAGTGGCCGCTTCTTGCATACGGCAAATCAAGCCAAAGTTCAGAGGCGCTGCTTAATGATATTTCTGCGGCTATCCATGCGCAGGCGATAGGCACCAGCAAAAGTGAGCAAGTATTGGGCGAGGCATTGCGATTGGTGGATCAAATGGATTTGATGCGCGAAGAGCGTCTTGCCGCTGCATCGGGCGGTCTTCCCGGCGTCTTTTGGAAATCCGTTTGCGCGTTATTCCTGATGCTGGCGCTGATCGCATCGCAGACAGAAGCTTCGCGCAAACGCTTTGTGGCAATGGGCGTTATCTGCGCGACGCTTGGATTATTGCTATCCTTAACCGTTATTTTCGATGCGCCTTTTGGCGGCGAAACCGCAGTGTGGCCACATGAGATTGAGCGCGTGATCGGGTTGATGACAGCACGCAAGTGATGGTGGGGTTGGTGCGAGTTTTGCGGCAGATCGCCCTGAGCGATGTTTTTCTCGACAAAGTTGCCATAGCCGCCGGAGTTGACCCAACCGATGACGTGCCAGCCGACTTGCGCGATGCCTGTGTCGGCGCTGCGCTGGGCGGATTTTCCGGTGTGGTAAAAAGCGCGGCGCGCCGTAGGGCTTATCGACGGTGCCGTAGTCTGTTGTTGTTTTGGCCCAGATTGGCTCGTTGCCCATCCCGTCTGCACCCAGCCCATCGATCACGAATGACACGAGGCGTTTGCTTTTCTGGTGCTGCTTCGGCCGAGGTTCATCTCATTCTAATCAATTCGTTCGCATCCACATCCCAAGCTTCTCCACGGTGCTCACCACCTGTCGAGTCTATGCAAACTGGTACAATATTGACGCGATCTCCCTTGTATTTTTCTAGCAAGGCTTGGCCAATTTCTTTGTAGGAAATATACATTTGAGCAGATTCACCGTCTCCAAGTGTGATGGGAAGTTTAGTGTCAGAAAGTCCGGGATAGCGGTCCTGCGTCAAAGGAAACATGCGTCCTTTGGTGGGAGTCTCAAAGGTTAGGGTGCTTATCGTAACATTTCGCTGTCCGATATTTATGGCTTCAAGCTTTGCAATCGGTGGTCCGAGTTTGTCACCGTATGTGAGCATTACGCTTGATACCTTAACTTGAATTGAGCGCTTGTCTTTCCGCCTTGAAGCAAGAAAGCTATATGTTGAAAGCCCTGCACCCCAAATTGCTAATACAAAAAGTACCACGTCCTTAATTGGAGCGAAGAAACTTAATTCTGGCATATCTTTACTCCCGCTACTTCATGAAATCTAAGTACACCCCAACATTTCAATAGTTGCTGGAATCATTGTTGAACCTAGCACAGTTTCAGCGTGCCAATTCGGCGCAATTGCATAACGATATGCTGGCAATTAGTATGCTACTGAGACACCTAATTTCACAATAAGTTGATTGCACCAAAACCTCACCCTCGCATCTTCGCGCCCGTCGGGTCAAACAGCGGCTCCACGTTAATCCGTGCCGGACGTCTCACACCCAGTATCTCAATCTCAAACAGTCCTTCACTTTCGTCCAACGCCAGCTCCTTTGGCACGTAGCCTTGCGCCATGCTTTTCTCGACAAAATGCCCATAGCCGCCGGAGGTTACCCAGCCGATGACGCGCCAGCCGTCTCGCTCGATGCCTGTGTCGGGGCTGCGCGGGGTGGACTTTCCGGAGTGGTCAAAGCGCGGTGCGCCGTAGCCGTGGGGTGTATCGACTGTGCCGTAGTCGGTGTTGGTTTTGGCCCAGATTGGCTCATCGCCCATAACGTCCGCATCCAGCGCATCGACAACGAAGGACACGCGGCGCAGCTTGCCGCCGCCTTCTTCAAGTTGCTTGGCGGCCGCGGGGCGGCCGACGAAATCGTTTTTCGAAAGCTTCATCCAGCGTTCCATGCCGCCTTCAAAGATGTTATAAATCGGGCGCAATTCGCGGAACCATGTCGGGAAGTTTTTCTCAAGGCGCATGGAGAGAAGCGCGCGCATACCGAAATCCACGATGCCAAATTCCGCGCCGGCGGCCTTAATGCCTTCGTAAATTTTGCGCTGATAGGATGGTTCCATCCATAGTTCGTAGCCTAAATCGCCTGCGTAAGTGAGGCGGTTGACGATGGCGGGTGCGCCGTTGACGTCGATTTGGCGGATGTCCATGAACTTGAATGATTCATTGGCGCAGTTGGAATCTGTGAGCTTTTGCAACACCTTACGGCTGTTAGGCCCGACGATGGACAAGCCAACCAGATTGATGCCGAAGCGGCGGATTTGAACCGAGCCATCTTTTGGCAGATGCTTTTCAAACCATCGCATATGGTATTTCTGCGCGGCGATGGAGCCCCAAATCATGAACTTTGAATCGGCCAGCTTGGCGATGGTGAAGTCACCGATGATCTTGCCGTTTTCATTCATCATAGGCGTCAAAACGATGCGGCCCACCTTGGGCATGGTGTTGGTCATCAGATAGTTGAGGAAGGCCTCGCAGCCGTCGCCAGTGACTTCATATTTGGCGAAGTTTGAGGTTTCGGTGACGCCGACGCTATTGCGGGTTTGGCGCACTTCCACGCCTACGGGTGAGAAATCATTGGAGCGGTGGAAGGACACGATGTCCTTGGCCTCCGTGCCCTTTGGGGCGAACCAGAGCGGGGTTTCGAGACCCCAGCTATCTCCCATGACGGCGTTGTTATCGCGCACCATGACGTCGTAAACCGGCGTGGTTTGCTGCGGGCGGGCATCCGGCAATTCTTCGTTCGGATAGCGGATAGAGAAGCGGCGCGAATAGTTTTCGCGTACTTTGGCATTGGTGTAGCGCAGCGTTGCCCATTCGCCGTAGCGGGCGACATCCATGCCCCAAATATCCGCGCCGGGATCGCCGTGGACCATCCAGTTGGAGAGCGCGAGGCCGACGCCGCCGCCTTGTGAAAAGCCCGCCATAACGGCGCAGGCGCACCAGAAATTTGTGAGGCCTTGAACAGGGCCGACTAGCGGATTGCCATCAGGCGCGAAGGTGAACGGCCCGTTGATGACCTGCTTGATGCCGACTTTTTCCAGCGCCGGGAAATGGCGGAAGCCGACTTCCAGCGAGGGGGCAATACGGTCCAAATCCGGCGCTAAAAGCTCATGGCCGAAGTTCCACGGCGTTTCTTTTTCCGACCATGGCTTACAGGCTTTTTCATAAGTTCCGAGCAGGATGCCGTTGCGCTCTTGGCGGGTGTAAATCTCGCCTTTGAAGTCGATAACGCCGATGAGTTCCTTGCCCGTGGACTGGTTATATTCCATCACTTCGGGGATGTCTTCGGTGAGCAAATACATGTGCTCCATGGCCAGCAACGGCAGTTCCAGACCGACCATGCGGCCGACTTCACGCGCCCACAGACCGCCGCAGTTGACGACGTGCTCGCACTTCACGGTGCCTTGCTCGGTGACCACATTCCATGTGCCATCCGGCTCTTGCGTGAGGTCCATCACGCGGTTTCGCAGCACGATTTCCGCGCCGAGTTTCTGCGCCGCTTTCGCATAAGCATGAGTGGTGCCGGAAGGATCAAGGTGGCCTTCAACCGGGTCCCACATCGCGCCGACGAAGTGTTTTTCGTCTAGCAAGGGAAACATGGCTTTGGCTTCGGATGGTGTGATGAGCTCTGTATCCATGCCGAGGTAACGGCCCTTGGCGTGGGCGAGACGGAGGAAATCCATGCGCTCTTTTGTATCCGCCAGCATCACGCCGCCGGTGAGATGCAGGCCGATTTTCTGGCCCGAAAGCTCTTCAATTTCGCGATAAAGCTGGACGGTGTAGGCCTGCAATTTCGCAACGTTCGGATCGCCGTTTAGCGTATGAAACCCGCCCGCCGCGTGCCATGATGACCCGGAGGTAAGCTCGGACCGCTCAATCAACATCACGTCGGTCCAGCCCGCCTTTGCGAGGTGGAACAGGACGGAACAGCCAACAACACCGCCACCAATTACGACTACTTTTGTGTGAGATTTCATGAGGTTAGGCCTTGGATTTCAATTGTTGATTCACGTTGATTAGAAGTCAGTTGGCACGCCGCCTTCGGCGATTCGTCTATCAACAAACTCATTGACTGCCTCTTCAGCCGCAGGGTCCATGTAGGGCTTCTCATAACTGGCGAGGCGCTCTTTCCAGACACGGTTGGCCTTTTGCATGGCTGTTGGCGAGCCTGCTTCCTGCCATGTTTCATAGTTGCGCCAGTCCGACAAAATTGGCGCGTAAAATGCAGTTTTGAAGCGGTCTTGTGTGTGCTGTGTTCCAAAGAAGTGGCCACCCGGACCGACGTCATTGATGGCATCAAACCCGAGAGCATCTTCGGATAAATCAAGCGGGGTTAGGAACTCGGCAACCATCTGCAACAGGTCAATATCAAGGATAGTTTTTTCGTAGGAGCACGACAGTCCGCCCTCCATCCAGCCAGCGCCGTGGAGCAGGAAATTGCCGCCGCCGTTGACTGCGCCCCAGAGCGAAAACACGCTTTCGTAGGCGGCTTGCGCATCCATTGTATTGGCGGCACAGACGTTTGAGGTGCGGTAGGGGATGCCGTAGCGGCGGGCCAATTGGCCCCCGACATGCTGGGCTTTCATATATTCCGGTGTCCCAAAAGCGGGTGCGCCGGACTTCATATCGACATTGGATGTGAAGCCGCCGTAGCCGACCGGCGCGCCTTTGCGGACCATCTGCGTGAACGCGATTCCGGCCAGCGCTTCGGCGTTTTGCTGCACCAAAGCGCCTGCCACCGTGACGGGCGCCATGGCACCTGAAAGGGTGAAGGGGGTGACGATAATGATTTGGCCGCGCGAGGACATTTGGATGATGCCTTCCATCATTGGCACATCCAGTTTCAGAGGCGAATTGGTATTGATGATAGAGTATATTGAAGGCTGATCGAGCAGCTCTGCATCGCTGATACCGCGACAAAGTCGTGCAATTTCAATGCCATCGGTGTTGCGTTGTGCGCCGAGCGAATAGACGTGGAAGGCTTTGTCAGTTAGCGTCGCCAGATCGCGGATGCATTCTAGATGGCGAATGGAGGGGTGCACATCAATCGGTTCCACCGGGTATCCGCCGGTGGTATTGATGATGTTATGCATCTGCGCAAGCTTGATGAGATTGCGGAAATCTTCTTGGTTGCCACCGCGACGACCCTTGTCCATATCCGTGACGTTAGGGGCCGAACCCATTTGTGAAAAGATCACATTATTGCCGCCAAAGCGCACGTTATGGGTTGGGTTTCGGGCGTGGAGCGTGAATTCGCTTGGTGCGGAAGCTATTGTTTCTAAAACGAAATCGCTATCAAACCGCACGCGCTCAGAGCCGGGGCGCACATCTGCGCCAGCCTTTTTCATAATGGCGCGGGCCTCATCGTGCAGCACGTCAAGGCCGATTTCTTTCATGACGCGCAGTGAGGCGAGATGGATGGATTCCAATTGGTCGTCGGAAACGAATTTCACAGGCTCAAAGGGGCGTTTCAGCTGGCGAAAGGGAGGCTGTTCAAAGACACCGGCGCGGCTTTCGCGCTTGCCTTGACGGCCTCCGGCGCGGGAGCGGGCAGGGCTGGATGTGTCACCTAATGTTTCGCTCATCGCTTGTTTTGCCCTGCGCACTTGTCTGAATTGGAATTATCGGTATGTCATTTGTTATCTATTCGGGCTTAAATATCCGCCTGTGATGCGACCATGATGGCCGTTCGAGCGACGCCCTAAGATGATGCGCCGCGCGCGCAGAGATGATACGGAAACCGTGCGGACACCGCACGGGAACGATACGGAGAGCCACCAATGTCTGACAAGCTTATTTTGATTACGGGGATCTCCGGCTTTATCGCCAAGCACTGCGCGGTGGAGATGTTGCGCGCCGGATATCGCGTGCGCGGAACTGTTCGCAGCCTTGCCAAGGCGGACACTGTCAGGGCGACATTGGCAAAGCATTGCGATGTCTCTAAACTGGAGTTTGTGGAGGCAGATTTGCTTTCTGATAAGGGGTGGAGCGAGGCTGCCAAGGGCGCATATGGCGTGTTGCACATTGCCTCGCCATTCATCATTGAGACGCCGAAGGATCCGCAAATATTGATACGTCCGGCGGTTGACGGGACGATGCGGGTTTTGAAAGCGGCGATTGCGGCAGGCGCAAAACGCTTCGTGCAAACCTCATCGACGGCGGCGATTATGGCTGGGCACGGGCATGAGCGCACCAAGCCATTTACCGAGGATGACTGGTCAAACTTGGAGAGCGGATTGGCAGGTGCTTACGAGCAATCCAAGACGTTGGCGGAGCGCGCCGCGCGGGACTATCTGAGCGAGACGCAGGCCGACATTCATTATGCGTCGGTTAATCCGGGCTTTGTGCTGGGGCCGCTTTTGGATAGCGACTATGGTGCTTCGGCTTCCGTTATTCAGATGTTCATGAAGGGTAAATACCCCGGCTGTCCGGCGCTGGCATTTCCTTGTGTTGACGTGCGCGATGTGGCGCTGATGCACCGGCTGGCATTGGAAACGGACGAGCCCAGCGGCGGGCGCTATATCGGCGTTTCTGAAAGCTCATGGTTCATTGATATGATGCGGCCGATTAAGGCCAAACTAGGCGCGGCGGCACGCAAAGTGCCATCATTCCAATTACCGAATTTCGTAATTAAAATCATCGGCCTGTTTGATCCGGCAGCAAGGGGCATTGTGCCGGAATTGGGGCGCATGGTGCCGGTGGACAATAGCCGGACCAAGAAAGCGCTGGGGATGAAGTTTATACCCGTGAGCGAATCTGCGCCCGCTATGGCCGCAAGTTTGGTGGAATTCGGGCTGGTTTGAGGTTGCAAAACCTTGGTTCACACGGCCTTGGGAAACACAGCAAAAACGTCCGTCCCGAAACGAAGATTTGAGACTGCCGGGCGTAAAGAAGATATTTTTGGGAACCATTCACGGCAACAGCCGTTTTGCTTTTGTGAATTAGACCGGCTTCGACTCCCCGAAGCACCGGTGAATTAGACAGGAGTTACCCCATGAAGAAGATTATTACTGCTACTGCCATCGCCATGTTGTTCTCGGTAAGTGCGTTTGCGCAAACCAGCGCGCTGGATGTGCGCAAGACATTTTCGACGCTTGCTGGCGATGATGTTTCGATCGTTGACATGTTCATGGACGAAACAGGCAAAGACCGCGACGATGCCGACTTCAAGATGCGCATGACGAAGATGACGCCTGACCAAGTGAAGATGGCAACAAAGGCCTGCACCGATGCTGAACAGCAGAAGGTTGCCTTTTCAGACATGGTGATGAGCCGTTGTAAGGTTATCACTGAAGTTAAGTAAATTTAGCTTTGATGAGGCAAAGGCTCCGGTTTTACGACCGGGGCTTTTTTGTTTTGGGGGCGCTTGCAATAAATAATAAAATGACACATCATTTAATAGTTAAATAAATGTAAGAAATAATGAATATAAATGTGCAATTTATTGACCACGCCTCACTGACTCGGCTGGCCGAGGCGGGGTCGCTTTTGGAGACTCACGTTGTTGGGCAGGGTGGCGGTTGGGCTGTTGTGGTGCGATATGGCAACCAGAAACGTGCGCTTGCGGCGCAGCGCGGCAGTGCGGCCCGCGTTTTCAAAAAAATGGATACGCTTGTATCTTATTTGAAGGGCATGGGTATTTTAAAGTTCGATGTTGATAGCGCGGATTTTGATGCTGATGCGGTGAATTCACGAGCGCGTCCGGATAGGGCTGAGGCGTTGCGCAGCCTGCACGAGGCGGCGGCGCATGATGCGTGGTTTCGTGCGGAAGTTCAGCTGGCGCTGAATGAGGCGGATGCTGATGATGCGCAGTGGGTGGCGCAAGATGCGGTGACGCAAAGCTGGGCTGAGAAGCGGGCAGCGTTGGCGAACAAGGCCAGCAATTGAAAATCGTCTGGCTGGCACGCGCTGTTGCCGACCGTGATGCGCAAATTGAGTACATTGCGCAAGACAGCATTTCGGCTGCACTGGAAGTTGGCGACAGGCTCATGGAAGCCGTCGTGCGGCTTGCTGATTATCCCAAAATGGGCCGCGAAGGGCGCGTTAGCGGCACGCGGGAACTGGTGGTGCGGCGGACTTCACTGGTGGTGATTTATCGGGTTGGGGCGGAGAGAGTGGAGGTGTTGAGAGTGCTGCATGGGGCGCAAATGTGGCCGTGAGGGTCCAGACCCTATTACAACCAAAGCTATTGTCTTGGCTTATCGTATTCCCGTATGCTCAATTGATTCTTTTTTTGGGCGGATTAAATGTCAACGGATTTGGACAAACACTATGGACCACTTCGCAAACCAGAGAAAGTTGATAGTTGGGAAGATAGACCGCCGCAGTCTTTAACGATTTTCGATCGGGTTGTCGGCGATAGCTTAGCGAAATTGGAGAGTGCTGTTCAGTGCAAATTACTTCGTTTTGCTGCCAGAGCGAAGAACTACATCTGGGCTATGAAAGACTCAGGAGAGATTGTTATCGCTGTCGAAGAACTGATTGTCCAACCTCCAGATTCGGATTTTAGCGGTTATCCGCGTCGCCGCGGATATCGCCATCCCTCTGAAGAAAAGAAGCTTGGACATCCCACGCTCCTGAGTGGCGGAGAAGCTAGAATTGCTGGTGAGTTGGCATTTGACGAAATTGAAGGAAAAATCCGATGGGTTTTGAACACTAATTCCGGTCGATATTGCAAACAATTCCCACCAAACGATAGTCAAATAGAAAACGTTGCCGACCGCTTAAGAAATTTCGGACTCGACGTAATCGTCGATAAAGAATAGGAATACAGTATGGGATACTAATCCATACTTAGCATCCCTCAGCGCATAATTTATTACCGCAATAACATTAGGATAGTGATAGTGGAGCCATCCTTAACTCAACAGTCTAAAGACTTATCACAGTGCCTCTATAGCTTTCGTATAAGTGATAGAGCCGAGATTGAGCGCACACTTAAGTTACCAAATGGGAGTAACGCTGCTTTCTTGGCTGTAACTGATTACGTTACGCGCTGGGAAAAATCTGACTGGCTGGAAGCATACTCAATTGAACGTATTGGCAAGTGGTTTGGTAAACGGGCAAAAACAGACTTAATCAAAGAGTTGGAGACATGGGCATATAAACAAGACACTGCGGCTCGAATCGCATTCTTAGAAGGCTTGAATAAGGGGAAAGATGTACGCTTGGCTAATCATTAGCTGTGATGTTTTAATGCCATTTTTACCCAAGTTTTCGGTCTGCTCGAATTAACAATTGGTATCGATTGGTCGCTAATCCATATTTCTCCCACGTCACCCCCAATCCAGCACAACTTTCCCGCAGCTCCCTTGCTTCATCAGCTCAAACCCCGTGGCATAGTCCGCTGCCTTCATCCGGTGGGTAATCACCTTCCTTACGTCCAAGCCTGACTGAAGCATGGCGATCATTTTGTACCAGGTTTCGAACATTTCGCGCCCGTAAATGCCTTTTATGGTCAGGCTTTTGAAGATGACGCGGTTCCAATCTACGGGGACGGGGACCGCGGGGATGCCTAGCATGGCGATTTTGCCGCCCATAATCATGCGGTCCACCATTTGGTCGAAGGCTTTAGGTGCGCCGGACATTTCGAGGCCGATGTCGAAGCCCTCGCGCATACCGATGCGGTGCATGACGTCGCTCAAGTCTTCAGAGGCGACATTGACGGTGACGGCGTCGCAGACTTGGTTGCAGAGTTCGAGGCGGTAATCGTTCACATCCGTAATGACGATATTTCTGGCGCCGACGTGGCGGCAGACCGCTGCGGCCATAATGCCGATGGGACCAGCGCCGGTTATCAACACATCTTCGCCGACCAGATCAAACGACAGCGCTGTGTGAACGGCATTGCCGAGCGGGTCTAGGATGGCGCCTATTTCGTCATCGATTTCTGGTGGCAAATGGATGGCGTTAAACGCGGGGATTTTGACAAATTCGGCAAAAGCGCCTGGCACATTGACGCCGACGCCTTGGGTTTCGGGATCTAGGTGGAAGTGTCCTGCGCGGGCCATGCGGCTTTTCATACCGATGAGATGGCCCTCGCCCGAAACACGGTCTCCGACTTTAACTGTGCGCACATGGCTGCCGATTTCGGCGACGACGCCGGCATATTCGTGGCCGACAATCATAGGGACGGGGATGGTTTTCTGCGCCCATGCATCCCATTTCCAGATGTGCAAATCCGTGCCGCAAATGCCGGTTTTGTTGACCTTGATGAGGATTTCGTCCGCGCCAATTTGCGGGACGGGTTCATCGCGCATGGTGAGGCCTTCGGTGCGTTCGGTTTTAACAAGTGCGCGCATTAGATAACTCCGAGTTCTTTTCCGTAATATCTTCTATTTACCCGCAAGAGTTTCCAACAATTTCGTCATGGACTCATTTAAGTTTTCGCGACCTATGAGAAAGCGCTGCTGATTACAGTACAAGTGTTCATCCATAACAACCTCCTCCGTCATCCAACCGTGTGTGCGAAAAACGACCATCCAAAATACGAAATCTCTTAAAGTGACTCCTGCCGCCGTGGCAATTTGGTGCCCGGTTTTACGTGGTGCTCCAGAGCAACGCCAAATGGCGCAAACTTCGCCCGACACTTCTCCGATAATGAGCTTATTCCAAGCCTCATTCAGCAGGTCTTGATCGAACCTATGTGATTGTATTTCGTTAGCTCTGCTCTCTTTGTCACGTTTAATGGCGTCTTGGTTTAAGCGGTACTTTTCATAGTAAGGTCGCCAGCGCTCCTGAAGTCTCTCCTTCGGTGGAACATATTTGCCGTCTGAAGTTATTAGTGGGCTTGCATAGTAAAGCGCTTGAGCGAGTTCCACCCAAGTGGAATCCATTGTATCTTTTCCAGAATGATCGACATAGACCGTGTTTGCTAAGTCCTCTAGCGCGTTGTATGCTGCTTCATCGGGGGTAAGTTTATAGTTCCGACCGTGTTCGCGCCAATATTCTCGCTTTTCCTCTATGCGCTTACTCCAGCGCCAGTCGAGTTCGTTGAGTTTTATATACATGGCGTTATGCCGCCAACGGGTGTCGAAATTCTCATTCCAAAAAATAGTATTTCGCAATTTTTCAAACACTGTATGCTGCCTTGCTGCTTGGATTCAATTAAAGCCCTTGCTTGCATCAAATCTGTTGCTATCAAATTAATTGCAACTCCCGTCCCGCCACAGTGAAGGCGGCTATGGCTTTATCAATATCGGCGCTGGTGTGTGCGGCGGACATTTGTGTGCGGATGCGGGCCTTGCTTTGCGGCACGACGGGGAAGAAAAAGCCTGTGACGAAAATGCCGAGTTCGGCTAAGCGTGATGCCATTTCCTGTGCCAGCTTTGCTTCGCTCAGCATGACGGGAATGATGGGGTGCTCGCCGGGTAAGAGCGTGAAGCCAGCGGCGGCCATGCCGGTGCGGAAGCGGGCGGCATTGGCGAAAAGCGTGTCGCGCAGGGCGTCGCCTTGGCTCGCCAGTTCGATGGCTTTGATGCCTGCGGCTGTAATGGCGGGGGCAAGCGCGTTGGAAAAAAGATAGGGTCTGGCGCGCTGGCGCATGAGGGCGACGATGTCATGAGAAGCGGCGATATAGCCACCCATGGAGCCGCCCAGCGCCTTGCCGAGTGTGCCGGTGAGGATATCCACTTTCACACCTGCACGGGCAGGCGTGCCTGCCCCTTTGGGGCCGATAAAGCCGGTGGCGTGGCAATCATCGACCATGATGAGCGCGTCGTATTTATCTGCCAGCGCGCGGATGGAAACGAGATCGGCGAAGTAACCATCCATGGAAAACACGCCATCTGTGACGATGACAACGCGGCGGGCATTGGCGGCGCGGGCGGCTTTTAACTGGGCCTCTAAGTCAGCCATATCGCCGTTGGCAAAGCGGTATCGGGCGGCTTTGGACAGGCGGATGCCGTCGATGATCGAGGCGTGGTTGAGGCTGTCTGAAATGATGGCGTCCTTATCGCCGAACAGCGGCTCGAACACCGCGCCGTTGGCATCAAAACAGGCGGCAAACGTGATGCAGTCTTTCATGCCCAGATAGGCCGCTATTTTGGCTTCCAGCGCTTGGTGCAGATCGTTTGTGCCGCAGATGAAGCGGACAGAGGCCATGCCGAGGCCGTGGCTATCCAGCGCATTCTTTGCGGCTTCGATGAGGGCGGGATGATCGGCAAGGCCGAGGTAATTATTGGCACAGAAATTGAGCATTTCGCGGGCGTTGCCGACCTGAATATGGGCGGATTGCGGGCTGGTGATAGGGCGTTCAGTTTTCCAAAGGGACGCGCTTTTAATTGCCTCAAGTTCTTCGGCAAGGCCGGGCAGGGTGCGGGATGTGGACATGGGGAACTCCAGCGCGATTGTGGCTAAGACTTGCGGCCAACAGGAAGCAATAGTCAACCGCCGGACCGACTAATCCCGCTGTTGCGACGACGTATGAGAAAAAATGAATTTCTTGAACTTTTGTCTAATTGGACAAATTACCAGCAAAATGTGCAGGAAATTTTCCAATTCTTAACAAATTTGCTTCAATTTGAGACAAATGCAACGATTTTGATCGTTAATGGTTCCTGTCCGCTTGTAAAAGCTGTGACTTGAAAAGGGCGGGGTGCTGCGGGGGCGGCAGCCCCGCCTCTTTTTTGGATAGTGTGCGGCAGCCCCGCCTCTTTTTTGAGGTGGGCTTGCTTAAGTTTTGTGCCGCGCTAGAGTGTTACCATGAGCAAGTTGACATATATTATGCGTGGCGACCGTTTCACTGTCATGGAGACGGTGCTCACGCGCCGTGCTCAGTTGCTGATCTTGTGCGCACGTATCGGCTATAGCCCGCCTGTTTTAGCTGTTTGAAATTCGCTTATTTTTTTGAACAAAACAGGAGGCAGCGATGTCTTATCAGAACCATTCCCTAGAACAAATCCGCGCCATTGATAACGCGCATTATTTGCACCCATTTACCGATCACAAAGACCTGCGGAGCGCAGGCGCGCGGATAATTACCCGCGCTAATGGCGCGTTTATTTATGACAGCGAGGGCAATGAAATCCTTGACGGGATGGCGGGTCTTTGGTGCGTCAACATTGGCTATGGCCGCAAGGAATTGGCGGAAGTTGCCGCGAGCCAAATGAACGAATTGCCATATTACAATTCCTTCTTTCGTTGTGCCACGCCATCGCCGGTGTTTCTCTCGCAGCGCCTCGCGCAGATTGCGCCGAAGAATATTAATCAGGTTATGTACGGATCATCAGGTTCGGAATCCAATGATACGGCAGTGCGTCTGGTGCGCCACTATTGGGCACTGATGGGCCAGCCGAAGAAGAACCGCATTATCTCGCGCAACATGGCCTACCATGGCTCGACAATTACCGGCGCTTCGCTGGGTGGTATGTCGGGTATGCATGAGCAGCTTTATGGCGCGGTGCCGAACATTGTGCATGTGATGGCGCCTTATGCTTTCGAACTTCAGGAAAAGGGCGAAAGCGAGCATGATTTTGGTCTGCGCGCGGCGCGGGCGGTGGAGATTGCCATTCTCGAAGCGGGCGCAGAAAACGTTGCCGCGTTTATCGGCGAGCCGATTATGGGCGCGGGCGGTGTGAAAATCCCACCGCAAAGCTATTGGCCCGAAGTGCAGCGCATTTGCAAAAAATACGATGTGCTGTTGATGTTGGATGAAGTGATTTCAGGCTTTGGCCGCACGGGCGAGTGGTTTGCCGCGCAGACCATGGGCATTGAGGCTGATACGATTACCACCGCCAAGGCGCTGACATCTGGCTACATTCCGCTTTCTGCACTGCTGGTTTCAGACCGGATATCGTCGGTGCTGGTGGAAAAGGGCGGCGAGTTTAATCATGGCTATACTTATGCGGGACATCCGGTGGCGTGTGCAGTGGCGCTGAAGAATCTTGAGATTATAGAGCGCGAGGGCATGATTGAAAATGTGCGCTCAGGCGTTGGTCCTTATTTTGCCAAACGTCTCGCTGATACCATTGCGCATCATCCGATTGTTGGCGAGGCGCGTTCGTTTGGATTAATGGGCGCGATTGAGATTGTGAAGAACAAAGAAACCCGCGAGCGCTTTCCGGGCTGGGTGGCTGGTAGCACGGTGCGTAATCACGCGGTTGCCAATGGCATGATGATGCGGGCGGTTCACGACACGATGATCTTGTCGCCGCCATTGATGTGGAACAATGAGACCGTGGATTTGGCCGTCACGCGCATTATGAAGGCGCTTGATTTGGCGGAAGTGGAGCTGCGGGCGTTGACCTAAAGCACTTGGCATTTTTATTTAAGTAAGGCGAAGAGGTCCCCTCTCCGTCACGGGCTTCGCCCGCGACACCTCTCCCCATAAATGGGGCGAGGTTAAACCAGCCGCGCTTTTAACCTCGCCCCGCTTGCGGGGAGAGGTGGTCCGAAGGACCGGAGAGGGGATTTCTTCTGTAAATTCATTGAGTTGATGAGGTTCTACCCCGCCTGCCTTGCCAACCAACCGCTCCACGCTTTCTCGCTGCCGTTGAAGACGTTCAGGTCAATATGGCCGGAAACGCCTTTTGATAGGCCTGTGCCGGAATATTGCCAGAATACCCAATTGCGGCCGGGGTAAGTTTTGCTTGGATGAGCGGCAACTGAGCGCAGCCAGAAGGGATAATCGGCAAACGCATTTTGTAAATTGTCTTCGTAGAAATCCGGCGCGGTGTAGATGATCGGGCGCTGGCCGTAATGGGCTTCCAGTTTGTCCATAAAGGTCTTCATCTTTTTCAACACCGTCGCCTTATTGGGACGCTTCTTGCAGCTTGATGTGTGGTTCCACTCCACATCAATAACCGGCGGCAGGGCATTAGCGGCTTTTGGTACATTTCTTATGAACCAGTCCGCCTGCTCCGCGCCGCCGCGACACCAATAGAAGAAGTGGTAAGCCCCGCGACGCAAGCCCGCATCGTTAGCTTTTTTCCAGTTTGTACGGAACATCGGATCAATGTGATCGCCGCCGTCGGTTGATTTGATATAGACAAAGTTTGCGCCCTGGCTGCGCAGCTTTGCCCAATTGATATTGCCCTGCCAGCGCGAAATATCAACTCCATGCACGGGAAACGGCTTGGGTGACGCGCGCCCGAAACTTATTGGCTTTGCATCGCGGAATTTCGGACCGTGAACGGTGTTGCGTGCGTAGGGAATAGCCGCGACTACAGGCTTTGCCGCGATTTCCGGTTCGGGCTGATTCTGCTCTATAATATTCTTGACGTCCTGATCTCGCATTTTTGGTGCCGGTACGACCATAGCGACTTGGACAAGTGTAGCTTTTTGCGAACGCTTGATTGCCTTTGGCTGAATTTCAACAACGTCAGCCGGTTCAAAATTCCCGCTATTTTCTGTCTGTTGACCAAGTACCTGCACTTGTTGCTCTTCTTCAACCGTCAGTGGCACTGGCGCGGGAAGGCGGCGAATGGAGGCGGTTGTTTCAAGGGACGGGCGCGGAATTTTCAAGCCGTCGGCTGTGGTTTCCAATCCTGAGCCGGATGTGGAGGTGCAGGCGCTAAGCGCAAGCAATGCTAACGACGAGCAAATAATCGAAATACGCATGTGAACCTGTACTCAAAACAACAAAGGAACCACGTTGCCAGACAAAACACGCCCGACACGAAGTTCTATCGTTAACGGGAAATTACCAACAAATACTGAATCAGATTCAATTTGTTGCAATTTCCTGCGGGAGGTATTGCGGGGGGCATAAAGCGAAAACCGCGCTCTTCATTCAAGAAGAAACGCGGCTTGCCATCAATACGCTTGGCCCTTCGCGACGCAACACATTTGCGAAGGTTACTTGCTCCGGTACGCAATACCTGATCCGGAGCATCCAGCAGCTTTTAATCGCCGCCATGTGATATTTCTAACTGCACATCGTTACCACACGGTTAGCAAGAGCTTAAGCAATGATGAATCGCTGCATTTTTCGGCACAAACTAAAAATTATTTATGTGGGGTTTGATGATTTTTCTATCATCTTGATAACGGATGAGAAATCTTTTGCTGCATGTCCTGCACGATTAAGCATGGCGTAGAGTTGCGCGGCCTGCGCTGCCATGGGGGTGATAGCGCCGGTTTGTAGCGCGGTTTCTTGTGCCAGTTTTAAGTCTTTCAACATTATGTGCGCCGGGAACACGGCATTAAAATCATCATTGGCAGGTGATGATGGTGCGGGTCCGGGAACGGGGCAATGGTTTGCAAGGCTCCAGCACTGGCCGGAAGAGGCTGAGGCAACGTCATATAATGCCTCTGGCGACAGGCCAAGATGGCTGGCAAGCACAAAGGCTTCTGCAACGCCGATCATGGAAATACCCAAAATCATATTGTTGCAGATTTTTGCCGACTGGCCATTGCCGCCCGCACCGCATTCAATGATGGTGGACGCAATATGTGCCAAGATTGGCCTGGCTCTAGCAATAGATTCAGGCGCGCCGCCAACCATGCTTGTGAGACTGCCCGACTTTGCTAACGCCACATTGCCATTTACCGGCGCATCGACTGAGAAGTGGCCATAATCATCGGCAATTGAATGAGCGCTGCGCGAGGCGATGACATCAATTGTCGAGCAATCGATAAACAGGCAGCCTTCTGACGCCATTGGCGCAAGCTCACTGTAAATATTCAGCACCTGCGTTCCTGTACCCAACATCGTAACAATGATCTTGGCATGAGCGAGAGCCTCCGCTCCGCTGTGCGAAATTTCTATCCCATTGGATTTGGCAATTTCGCGGTTTTTATCAATGAGGTCGAAGCCTATAACGCGGTGTCCCGCCTTCACTAAATTTGCCGCTATCGGGTTGCCCATGTTGCCAAGGCCGATGAATGCAATCGTTGCCATGATATGTCCTTCCGCATTTCAACTTACTATGACCCAACTGGGGCAATTGTCACCACCTGGGTTTTCTGAATGATGTCAATTTTGTGCGATGTGTCGCAAGTTGGCTGGTAATCGGGCCTTTCCTGCGATAGCCAGAGCGAATGGCAAAAGCAATTATGTTGCAAGGGACGGGTTCTGATGTCGGCAAAACAGTGCTGGTGGCCGGGCTTTGCCGTTTGGCAAAGATGAAGGGGCTGCGGGTGAAACCGTTTAAACCGCAGAATATGTCGAACAATGCTGCCGTTTCTGACGATGGCGGCGAGATTGGCCGGGCGCAATGGCTGCAAGCGCTGGCCTGCGGCGTGCCTTCGTCTGTTCATATGAATCCGGTGCTACTCAAGCCGCAGTCCGAATTTGGGTCGCAGATCATTGTTCAGGGCAAAGTTTGGGGGCAGGCTAAAGGCAGAGACTATCAGGCACTAAAGCCAAAATTGATAAGTGCGGTGATGGGTTCTTTTGCAAAGGTTAGTGAAGATGCTGATCTTGTAATTGTTGAAGGGGCAGGGTCTCCGGCAGAGATCAACCTGCGGGCTGGCGATATTGCCAATATGGGCTTTGCCACGCGGGCCAAGGTACCGGTGATGCTGGTAGGTGATATTGACAGAGGCGGGGTGATCGCTTCGCTGGTGGGCACGCATACCATCCTTAGCGATGAAGACCGTGCGATGATTGTGGGTTACGTCATTAACAAATTTCGTGGTGATGTTTCGCTGTTCGACGACGGGCTAAAATCCATCAAAAACTTTACCGGCTGGGATTGTTTTGGCGTAGTGCCTTGGCTGAAGGAAGCCGCCTTACTGCCACCGGAGGATTCAGTGGTGCTGGAGCGGCGGGTGCGGCTGGGCACGGGCGCTGCGATTATCGCGGTGCTGGTGCTGGACCGTATTGCCAACTTTGATGATCTCGACCCGTTGGCGGCCGAGCCGAATGTCGGGCTTGTTTATATAAAGAGTGGCGAGGCCATTCCTGCTAATGCAGCGCTAGTGATTATTCCCGGCTCAAAATCGACGATTGCTGATTTGGCGCGGTTGCGGGTGAATGGCTGGGATGGGCAATTGGCCGCGCATGTGCAACGCGGCGGCTATGTGTTGGGCATTTGCGGCGGTTACCAGATGCTGGGTAACAGTGTGGCAGACCCGCTTGGCATTGAAGGTCAGGCACAAAAGGTAGCGGCGCTTGGGCTGCTTGATGTTGAAACGGTGATGGCGCCGGAGAAGACAGTGCGCAATACAATGGCAGTATCGGCGCTGCTTAACCTTCCACTATCGGGTTATGAAATCCACCTTGGTCAAACAATAGGCCAGGATTGCGCGCGTGCTTTCGCTATAATTGACGGCAGGCGAGACGGCGCAATCTCCAAGGATGGCCGCGTGATGGGCACTTACCTTCACGGCATCTTTTCGTCGGACGCATTCCGCGCGCGCTATCTGGCACATATCGGCATCACTGCGGGAATGCAAAATTACCGCGCGGGCGTGGAAGACGCGCTCGACTCAATTGCAATTGCTTTGGACGCGCTGGGGCTTGGCCGTATTATAACTTCTGCGACGTAAGTATGGTCCGCGAAAGAATAACGCCAAATTACCATTTCATGTCGCAGGTTCGATTGACTTCATATCGTTCGCCCGCCTAAACAGGGGGATACGTTTGGTTTCCAAAAGGCGAAAGCCGACAAGGAATTCAAAGGGAATGTGACGGATGTACCCAATAGGGCATCTTTATCACAGCCGACCCCGCGACTGTAGAGCGGTGAGGGCTTTTCTAACATGCCACTGAGGGAAACCTTGGGAAGGCGGAAAAGTTCTTATGACCCGCGAGCCAGGAGACCTGCCGGACGTTAGGGCAATATCGCCCGCTTTCTCTGGGGAAATCTCCCCTTGGCCCAACACGGAGGTTGTCATGGCTGCAAGTTCGATTTCTATTTCCGGTTCTAAAACCGTTTCCTCGCGTCTAACCGCAGGCTTTGCCGCGCTTTTCCTTGGTGTTTTCTTTATTTGGGG
Organism: Phyllobacterium sp.; assembly: GCA_043717855.1. GTDB lineage: Bacteria > Pseudomonadota > Alphaproteobacteria > Rhizobiales > Rhizobiaceae > JANMEX01. Next base: position 2,318 of record JAYSWX010000090.1, on the reverse strand, counting down.
CGTTGGTCTTGCCAACTCGCAAACATTGCATGATGCGGCGCATGATACGCGGCACTCATATGGGTTTCCTTGCCACTAAGTTCAAATTACAAATCTATATCACCTTGATTACTTAGCTTTATTCGGATGGATATTGTGCTTGTGCATAGTTTTGTTCGACGCAATTGGTCACAAGGCGATGCTATAATTTGGAAATTTGGTCGTATTTGCTCCTAAATATTGGAAGCAAAGATATGAAAATATTCAAGGAAACTAAATTATGACCGTTCGATTTTTGCTTGCGGCGCTTGCTGCCGGGCTCCTTGCCGGTATTTTGATGACACCGGTTCAAATGGCTAGAATCGTGCCGATAATTCTTCATGCTGAAGAGTTTGAGGGTGTTGAAAATCACCATGAAATGGCTGGGATGAGCCATGAAACAGTTGAAAAAGTGGCTCCCGCAGCTGAAAAGGCGACAGCGGCGCTACCAGTTGAGGCCCACGACCACGCGGCAGCGGAAAAGGGCGACGAACAGCCACTGTTGCTGGGTCGTTTTTGGAATACCGTTTTTGCAAATTTAGTATCAGGTGCGGGCTTTGGCTTACTGTTGGGCGGGGTGGCGTTGCTCTCTGGAATGCCTATCAACTTTCGTAACGGCGTGATCTGGGGCGTGGCTGGTTGGATGGCCTTTCAGTTCCTTCCAAGTCTTGGCCTGCCACCGGAATTGCCGGGTTTTCCTGAAGTGGATTTGCAAGCGCGGCAGATCTGGTGGGTGGCAACTGTGGGCATGGCGATTGCGGGAATGCTGCTGTTGTTCAGCCGTAAAGAAACGCTGGCCCGCATCACAGGCATCGTGCTTCTGGTTGCTCCGCACATTTATGGCGCGCCGCAACCGGTGGATATTTCGGCGTCTGTGCCTGCCTATTTGGCTGCTGAGTTTGTGATGGCCGCGCTTTCAACCACGCTGTTTTTCTGGCTGGTTTTGGGTCTCGCTATGGGCTGGTTTATGGAGCGCGCCGAAAAGCATGGCTAACGCTAAAATCATTCTCGTGCTCGGTGGCGCGCGGTCGGGCAAGTCTGCGTTTGCAGAACGCTTGGTTGACGAGACTGGTCTTGCGAAGTTCTATTTGGCAACGGGTCAAATATTTGACGATGAGATGAAACGGCGGGTGGGAACTCATCAAACCCGCCGTGGGCCGGAGTGGAAATTGCACGAAGAGCCTGTGGAAATTGGTGCGGCGCTTCATCAGGTCTGTGGTGAAAAGTCGACCGTTTTGGTGGATTGCCTGACGTTATGGGTCACAAATCTCATGATGGCAGAGCGCGATATCTTGTCTGAATGCGACATGCTGGCTAGCACCCTGCCGAGCCTGTCGGGCACTGTTATCTTCGTGTCCAATGAAGTCGGGCAGGGGATAGTGCCAGACAATGCTATGGCACGGGCGTTTCGTGACTATGCCGGATTGCTACACCAGAAGATCGCTGCGATTGCTGATGAAGTCTATTTTGTAACGGCGGGTTTGCCGCAAAAATTAAAAGGTTGAACCGCTATGAATGGGAACAAAATTCCAGCTACGGTCATTACCGGATTTCTCGGTTCCGGTAAAACCACGCTCATTCGCAATCTATTGATGAATGCGGGAGGGCGCAAAATTGCATTGATTATCAATGAGTTCGGCGATCTTGGTGTTGATGGTGATTTGCTAAAAAGCTGCGGCGCGGATGCGTGCAGCGCGGACGATATTGTGGAGCTGACGAACGGCTGCATCTGCTGCACTGTGGCGGATGACTTTATTCCAACCATGGAAAAGCTGATTGAGAGTGATCGCAATATCGATCATATCATCATTGAAACGTCCGGTTTGGCGCTGCCGCAGCCGTTGGTGCAGGCGTTCAATTGGCCCGGCATAAAGACCCGCGTAACGGTGGATGGCGTGATAACGGTGGTGGATAGTGCCGCTGTTGCGGCAGGACGGTTTGCTGATGACGAGGATGCTGTAGCCGAGCAGCGCGCCGCTGATGAGACATTGGACCATGACAACCCGCTGGAAGAAGTGTTTGAAGATCAGATTATCGCGGCGGATTTGGTGATCCTCAACAAGAGCGATTTAGTGAATGCCGATGCAATGGAAGACGTACGCACCATCGTGCAAGATGCGACGTCGCGCCCTGTCAAAATGATTGAAGCACAAAATGGCAATCTGCCTATTTCTGTGCTGCTTGGCATTGGGGCGGGGACGGAAGATTTGATTTCCAGCCGCAGGTCGCATCATGAAGTTGAGCATGAAGGCGGCGAAATGCACGACCATGATGACTTTGATTCATTCGTGGCAAGTGCC
>JAYSWX010000089.1:0-9774 GCA_043717855.1 Phyllobacterium sp. | reverse complement strand
AATAGCCGAATGCAGTGCGCCCCGTCCAGTGACAACAGCTTTGACTGCCAACAAATATGAAAGAAACTTTCATGTCTATCAAACCAAGATACACACTTGATATGATTTCTATCGGGCGGTCATCGGTTGACCTCTACGGCCAGCAAATTGGTTCCAGACTTGAAGACATCGTAACCTTCTCAAAATCCGTTGGCGGCTGCCCTGCCAACATCGCCATCGGTACCGCGCGGCTCGGTCTCAAATCTGGTCTCATCACCGGCGTCGGCAAAGAGCAAATGGGTCGTTTCATCATTGAACAGTGTGCCCGCGAAGGTGTGGTGACAGACGGAATTAAGGTCGATTCGGAGCGTTTAACCGCACTTGTGCTGCTTGCAGTGGAAGACGAAGGTGTTTCGCCGATGATTTTCTACCGTCAGGACTGCGCGGACATGGCGATTGACGAGAGCGACGTGAACGAGGATTTCATAAAATCATCCCGCTCAGTCTTGGTCTCCGGCACACATTTCTCAAATCAAAACACCGATACGGCCCAGCGAAAAGCCATGCGCATCGCCAAGGAAAATGGCGGCAAAGTTATCTTTGATATCGACTACCGCCCGAACCTTTGGGGCCTTGCAGGCCTTGATGCTGGCTTCGAGCGCTATGTCAAATCCGATGACGTATCCAACCGCTTAAAAACTGTTTTAGCCGATTGCGACCTCATAGTCGGCACCGAAGAAGAGGTACTGATAGCGTCCGGTGAAAGCGACTTGCTCACCGCCCTTAAGACCATTCGCTCACTTTCAAACGGAACAATTGTTCTAAAACGCGGCGCAAAGGGATGTATCGTCTATGACAGCGCCATTTCTGACAATCTGGAGGACGGCATTGTCGGTGATGGCTTTCCTATTGAAGTCTATAATGTCCTGGGCGCCGGTGATGCGTTTATGTCGGGTTTCCTGCGTGGTTGGCTGCGCGGCGAAAGCCATAAAACATCGGCAACTTGGGCAAACGCTTGCGGCGCGTTTGCTGTCTCGCGCCTGCTTTGCTCGCCGGAATATGCCACCTGGGAGGAGCTGAATTACTTCCTGAAACACGGCTCAAAGCATCAGGCATTGCGAAAAGACGAAGACATCAACCAAATTCATTGGGCGACCACACGGAGCGGCGAAATCCCGAGCTTGATGGCACTGGCTATAGACCATCGCTCGCAGCTTGAATATTTTGCTAAGAAAGCCGGCGCAGATTTTTCCAAGATTTCAGAATTCAAGGTTCTAGCTGTGAAAGCCGCATCAAAGGTGTCAGCAGGGCGCAAGGGCTACGGTATGCTGCTGGACGATAAGTACGGCCGTCTGGCATTGTATGAAGCCGCCAAGCAGAATTTCGATTGGATTGGCCGTCCGGTGGAACGCCCCGGCATACGACCGCTACGCTTTGAATTCAGTCAGGATATTGGATCGGAACTAATTGACTGGCCGGTTTCTCACACCATCAAATGCCTTTGCTTCTATCACCCGGACGATCCGCAAGCGATAAAAATTGAACAACAAGAAAAGCTGCGCGCATTGTTTGACGCCTCGCGAAAAGTCGGTCGCGAACTGCTGGTAGAGATAATCGCAGGTAAGCATGGAAAACTTGACGACCACACGATTGAACGGGCTCTTTTCGAACTATATGACTTTGGCATCCATCCCGATTGGTGGAAGCTGGAGCCGCAAGCTAACAAGGCAGCGTGGTACAATATCGAAGCGGCAATTAATGCCCGCGATCCGCATTGTCGGGGCGTTGTTCTGCTCGGCCTCGAAGCGCCGCTTGATGAGTTGGAGGCCGCGTTTGAGGTCGTCGCAGATATTGCAGTCGTCAAAGGCTTTGCAATTGGCCGCACAATATTTGCAGAGGCTGCGCAAAACTGGTTTGCTGGTCTCATTTCCGACAGTGACGCAGTTGAAGGTATGGCATACAAGTTTGAAAAACTGACCAATGCATGGCGTCGCGCCCGCAAGCTGAATTAATTTACGGAGACCAACGATATGAGCACGATCCGCCTAACGATGGCGCAAGCCTTGGCCCGCTTTTTAACAGTTCAAAAGACCATCATTGGTGGCAAAAAAATCAATATTTTCGGTGGGGTTTGGGCGATATTCGGCCATGGCAATGTTTCAGGTATTGGTGAGGCACTGCACGGCATCAAACACGAACTTCCAACGTTTCGCGGACATAATGAACAAAGCATGGCGCTGGCCGCTGTGGCCTATGGCAAGGCAAGTTTCCGCCGCCGGTTTCAAGTCTGTACCACGTCCATCGGACCCGGTGCATTAAACATGGTCACCGCTGCCGGTGTTGCGCACGTCAACCGTATACCTATGCTTTTGTTGCCCGGCGATGTGTTTGCCAGCCGCGTTCCTGATCCGGTCTTGCAGCAGATTGAAAATTTCGGTGACGGCATCATGAGTGTGAATGATTGCTTCAAGCCAGTCTCGCGCTATTTTGACCGCATCGTGCGCCCGGAACAGATCATGCCAGCACTTAACCGCGCGATGCAGGTGCTGACTGACCCCGCCGAATGCGGACCCGTAACGCTCTCGCTTTGCCAGGATGTGCAGAGCGAAGCATGGGATTATCCAGAAAGCTTTTTCGCCGAAAAAATCTGGCTCCCGCGCCGCGCCCGTGCCTCCATAGACGAGATGCAGGCAGCGATAAAAGCTCTCTCCAAAGCCAAAAAGCCGCTTATTATTTCCGGTGGCGGCACGCTTTATTCGCAAGCCAGTGACACTTTGAAAGCATTTGTAGAAAAGCATCAGATACCTGTATGCGAAACCTATGCCGGCAAATCTGCACTACCATACATCCATCCGCTGAACATGGGCTCCACTGGCGTTCATGGTTCAACGATCAGTAACGAACTGGCTGCTGAGTGTGATGTGATCCTCGCTGTTGGTACGCGGCTGCAAGACTTTGTTACTGGCTCTTGGTCAATTTTCCAAGGACCGGCAAAAACCATAATTGGCCTTAACACCCAAGTATTTGACGCGAGCAAGCATAATGCCCTTCCACTGGTGGCAGATGCAAAGGCAGGCCTTGAAGAATTAAGTGCCAGGCTGGAAACTTACACCGCACCAAAAGCGTGGATAAAGAAAGCAATGGACGGCCTGCAAGCCTGGGTAAAAGTTTCGGCGCATGAAACCGCGACTACGAACTCGGCATTGCCTTCGGATGCGCAAGTGATCGGCGCTGTGCAGCGTGTATTCGGTTCAAAGGCGACGTTGGTCGGTGCCGCAGGCGGGCTTCCCGGCGAGTTACAAAAACTTTGGCAACAGGGCGCTCCAGGCTCCTACCACATGGAGTACGGCTTCTCCTGCATGGGCTATGAAATTGCGGGCGCGCTTGGCGTTAAACTTGCCAAGCCGAAAGATGATGTGGTTGTTATGGTCGGCGACGGCTCCTATTTGATGATGAATTCCGAAATCGCATCCTCAATCATGCTGGGCGCAAAGCTGAACATAGTGGTACTGGATAATCGCGGCTTCGGTTGCATCAACCGCCTGCAAATGGCGACCGGCGGCGCAAATTTTAACAATTTGCTTAAAGACACGCACCACGAAATCTTGCCCGATATCGACTTTCGTGCCCACGCCGAAAGTCTTGGCGCGGTGGCTTACAAGGTGTCATCAATCGGTGATCTTGAAACTACTTTGGCCAAAGCGCGCAATGATAAACGCACCAGCGTTGTTGTCATCGATACAGATGCATTGATAACCACGAATGCCGGTGGCTCGTGGTGGGATGTGTCAGTGCCGGAAGTATCCACCCGCAAATCTGTCAACCAGGCCCGCAAGGCATACGAGCAGGCGATTAAGCTGCGCGCAGCGGCCAACTAAGAATTTTTGGAGTCACCGAGTGAAAGCCAAACTAGGCATGTCGCCCATCGCGTGGTGGAATGATGATCTTGCAGAATTAAGCGATGATGTGTCGCTGGAAGAGTGCTTGCGTCAGTCCCGCTCGGCTGGCTTCACCGGCATGGAACAAGGCCGCAGCTTCCCTAATAATCCCGAAGAGATGTTGCCGATCCTCAAAGCCGCTGACGTGACGCTATGCGGTGGCTGGTTTTCAGGGACACTGACGTTCGAAGATTTAGACACTAACAAAGCCCGCATCCGCCCGATGATTGAGCTGTTCAAGGCCGTCAACGCACCGTGTATTGTTTATGGCGAAGTCGGGCGCTCGATCCAGGGAGACCGATCCAAGCCACTGGTAACCAAGCCTGTGCTAAGTGACGAAGAGATGAAGGCCTACGCCCGCAAGGTCACGGAATTTGGCGAATGGTGTGCCAGCGAAGGAATGCGGCTATCCTACCATCACCATATGGCGGCCGTCGTACAATTTGAACATGAGCTTGACGCCTTTATGAAATATTCGGGTGCAGGCATTCCGCTGCTGCTCGATGCGGGGCATCTTGCATTTGCAGGGGGTGATGTGCTGCGGGCAATTGATAGTCACCATGCCCGCATTAGCCATGTTCACGTCAAGGACGTTCGTATGGCTGTCATCAACGAATTGGATTGGGGCAAACAGTCGTTCCTCGATGCTGTCGCCCTGGGCGCGTTCACCGTACCGGGCGATGGTTCGCTGGATTTCGGCGCGATTGTGAAGCGCTTCGCCCGCTATGGCTATGAAGGCTGGTTTGTCGTGGAAGCCGAGCAGGATCCAAAGAAAAATCCACCACTTAAAATGGCGCAAGTCGGCCATAAAGAGCTGATGCGCGTTATGAACGATGCGGGTTATACTGTTGAGACACTGGGTTTTCCTAATCCGTAAGGCACACGATGAATATCATACAGCCCGAGCATCCCTTCTTCCGTCCGGCCTATCGCCGTATTATCACTGTGGTGGTTGCTACATCTTGGGCAGTGATGGAGTGGACAATTAACGATCCGTTATGGGCGCTAATTGCCACTACAATGGCGGGGTTAGCGTTCTACGAGCTGATTTATACCTACAAAGTGCCGCCCGAAGAGCCACTGAAAAGCGATGAACCCGATGTCAAACCTTAAAGTCAGCCAAACGCCCGGTAATGGCCGTGTGGTTCATGTCACGCCGCACAGCGCTGGCTGGACCTATGTCGGCTTTGATTTGTATAAGCTCACCGCTGGCGAAGCCGCCTCGGACAACTCGGAGGATCGCGAAACCTGCCTGGTGTTCGTCACTGGCAAAGGTCGCGTGGACGTTGGCGGCGATTTAGGCGAACTAGGCTCGCGCATGTCGCCGTTTGAAGGCAAACCATGGTCGGTCTATCTGCCGGCTGGTGTGAAATGGACTGTCACCGCTACAACCAACGTCGAGCTTGCCGTCTGCACCGCGCCTGCCATTGGCAATAAACTCCCGGTGCGCATCATTTCGCCGGATAGCTTGAGTCGGGAAACACGCGGCAAAGGCAATAACACTCGCTACGTTACCAATATTTTGCCGGAAGGCGAACCGGCGGATTCGCTGCTGGTTGTCGAAGTCATCACGCCGGGTGGGCACACCTCGAGCTATCCGCCGCACCGTCATGATGAGGATGATCTGCCACAGCAGTCGTTTTTGGAGGAAACTTACTATCACCGTCTTAACCCGCCTCAGGGCTTTGCGTTTCAGCGCGTCTATACTGATAGGCGAGAGGACGGCACTCGCGAACTTGACGTGGCAATTGTCATTGAGGACGGCGACGTAACACTGGTTCCCAAAGGCTACCACACTTGCGCCGCTTGTCATGGCTATGATCTCTATTACCTGAACGTAATGGCTGGTCCTATCCGCACATGGAAATTCCACAACGCGCCGGAACATCAATGGCTAATGAAGTCATAGGCCCACAAACAAAATGGCCAGCTAAATAGCTGGCCTTTTTCATTATTTGCAGTCGTTGACGCGTTATATATGCTCTCAGGCAGTAATAGACTGCATTCTGAACTCGCGGAAACTAATCATCCGGCGCTGGCCTTCATCCCATAAAACCAACGGAATGCTCTTGAGGCTTTCCCAAATAGTCAGCTTCACGCTGACTTTTTGTAGCTCTTCGCTGGCGTTCAGGCACTCTTGCAAACGATAGTTTGGAATACCCGCGCACAGATGATGGATATGGTGCAGACCAATATTGCCGGTGAACCATTGCAAAATCTTAGGCAGCACATAATGCGATGAACCAAGGAGCGAGGCGACGTGATAGTCCCAATTGTCGGCCTTGTCCCACACACTGTCTTCAAATTGATGCTGGACATAAAACAGCCACCCGCCAGTCCATGCTGCAAGCGTGATAACAGGAAAGAAGATTTTGAAAATCAACATTGGGCCAAATGCAAACGCAAGCACACCGTAAAACGCGACAATCGCTAAGTTGAGCAAGACAACACTGCGCCATGCGGCCTTGTCTTTCAGCGCATAAAGCGATGGAATACGTTGCAAAATGAAAAAATTAAGCGGCGCACCAACGACCAGCTGCACCAGCAAATTGCGGTAAATCTGGTATTTGATCTTTGCAAATGATGAAAGCGCCCGATACTCCTCAACCGTTAGAGTTTCAATATCGCCTTGACCGCGCTTGTCCAGATTACCACTACCTGCATGGTGAGCTGCATGGTTGCGCTTCCAATGATCGTAGGGCGTGAGCGTGAGAACACTCAACACCGCGCCAAGGCGGTCGTTCTGCGCACGGGTATCTAAAAATGACCCATGGCCGCAGTCATGCTGAATGATAAAAGTACGCAGCAAAAACCCGGCTGCGGGAATGGCAAGCAAAAGGCTCGCCCAGTAATAGTTCGTAGCCAGCAGGCCCATCGTTACCATCATTGCGCCAAGCGGCAGCACTGAGTTAACCACTTGGAATACGCTACGTCTTACATCAGCACCGCGATAATGCATACAATGGCGGTGAATACGGCGGGCAATAACTTGGAGTTCAGACACCGAATGGCTGAGCTCTGGAAAATGCTGATTCATCAATTATCCGCGTCTATTCCCGGGGCACGCAAAGCAGGCATAACAAAGCGGTAGCACCGCAACGCACCCGTCCAGTCAAATGACCGGAAGCCAAAGGGTTGCGCATGACGCAACATGAATTTCGTAAACGCAACTGATTCTATGTCAAGTGACAAGCGCGTTATGATGACGATTTCACGCAGTATTGTAGCAAATGAAGACACATTATCCCTAAGTAGGTTAGCAGAATATTGGAAATTCAAGCTAGACGCGTAGCAACCCGATTGATTTTTTAGTAGTGGTTGAGTCCTTGGCGCACCGTTAGCAAACGCCTAAAAATCGCCGCTTTGTGTTTTCATTCCGTACTTTCATGGCTGTCTCCATGATGAGTATCCGGTTCTGCGTGCGATTTTTGATCAGACACTATACTAGCCGCACCATGTCCATGAACTTCGCTTGTAGGAATACTTTTAGCGTAACTATTGAGTATGGCAAACAACACTGCTGCAAAAACAACCCCGGCAACCAATAATTTTGTCCATGTTTTTTTGCTGAGTTCGTAATTGTTGCGTAAAGCAAAGGCCAAAGATGCAATAAAAACCCCGGCAGGCATAAGATAACTCGCATAAACTGGAGTATCAAAAAAATGCTGGGTTGAGCCGCTAATCATGCCAACACCCATAGCTAGGAAAAGCGACAATATAATATAGCGTACGATTCCTTCTTTCTCGATATTGCCGGTTTTATAAATAGCTTCATTAATATACGAGCCAACTGCAAAAAGTATCATCCCTACTAATATTAATACAATCGCTTGTTCGAATAACTCTTTCTGGCCGGCATGTACAATTGAGCCAGAAATCAACCCCATTCCGACAAACATAGATAAATATGCAGAAAAAGGCTTTACAACCTCAATCGGATTATCAAACATATTATTTTTATTGTGTATCGTCATTTAAATTTCCTGTTAAATCCGAGATAATATTTATCACAATTGCGATAAAATTGAATTTTATTACTGTTAATTTTAGATTTATCTGCCCATCATGTTTCTTAATAAACAAAATTGGTAGTCGATGCCGCACACTTCACGGTCACCGTACGTTCGTCACATCAAACCGCGCGATAATACGCTGCTCGATAACATCATAAATAACGCTCTGGCGCTTGCCATCAGACAGCGTCAGATCCATCAAGACACGTGATCCAGAGAGGCTTTGATTGTTGATTTGCGCGCCCACAGGCAGTGCAATCGTGCCAGTTATTTCCCTAGCCGGAAGCGCGGCGAACCCTGCCTCGCCGACAACGGGCGCGGTAGCCATAATCGGCCTGTCCGAGATTTTGTGGACAAGCGTGTAAAGCACAGCCATAAGGCCAGCCATCATGATGCCTACCGAAACAACAAGAAGCCGCACCATCTTGCGCCGCACTTTTTCCATTGCGGGGTCCAATGGCTTTTCGATAGCTTCATTTCCGTCAATTACACTCATGGTTTCATATGCTTCCTGAAAATCTTAGCCCTGCTGATAGCGAAGAGTTCGCGCTAACGAAAGCCCTTACTGTGCAGGACATGGCTGCCGGTCGTCGCTTGGACCAATGGATGGCGGAGCAATGCTCACCGGATCTGTCGCGCAGCCGTATCAAGGCGCTGATCGAAGGCGGAGCGGTGACGCTTAATGACAAGCTGATAACTGAAGCCAAACGCAAGATCAAAGACGGCGAAACATATACTCTAGTCATGCCTGAGCCGGAGCCTGCCGAACCGGAAGGCGAGGATATCGCGCTAACTATTTTGCACGAGGACGATGATCTCATCGTTATTGATAAGCCTGCGGGTCTCGTCGTTCACCCCGGTGCTGGAAACTGGACCGGAACGCTCGTCAATGCACTCATTCAGCATTGCGGCGACACGCTATCGGGTATCGGCGGCGTCAAGCGTCCCGGCATTGTACATCGCTTGGATAAGGATACCAGTGGCGTGATGGTGGTGGCCAAGAACGATAAGGCACACCGCATTTTGTCCGAAGCCTTTGCCGATCATGGTCTTACCGGCGATCTAGAGCGGGTTTACATGGCGCTGGTTTGGGGCACACCAGACCGGCAAATCGGCAGAGTTGAGGCCCATCTTGGCCGCTCAGAGCGCGACCGCACCAAGCAAGCCGTCGTGCGTGCCGACCGCGCGGATGCCCGCCACGCCGTCACGCATTTCACCGTGATTGAGCGCTTTGGCCTCAAACCCGATGGAACAGCGGTCGCCTCGCTGGTAGAATGCCGTTTAGAAACGGGCCGCACGCACCAAATCCGCGTCCACATGGCTCATGTCGGTCATCCGCTGATAGGAGATGTTGAGTACGGCATGTCGTTCAAGACCAAGGCCAACACGCTGCCGGAACCGCTGGCAAGCGTGGTCCGCGCCTTCCCGCGCCAAGCGCTGCACGCCTTCTTTCTGGCATTTGAACATCCAGCAACCCATGAGTTGGAAGAGTTCAGCACCGACTTGCCTCAAGATATGGCGGAGCTAGTGGACGCGTTTCGCGCTATGAAGTAAGCCGATTATAGCGCCCCTTAAGAGAATTCTATTCCACATGGCGGCTCAAATATAATTTTCCATCCCTGCTGTAATCTACAAATTCATTATTACATGCATCCCTGTCTATCGCGCGCCAAAAGCGGGTCGATGGCCTGAAATTCGCCATAATGGGGATTTCGACTGCAATGAGGAAAGGGTGCTAAAATGGCCCGTGGAACAATGCCTGCAATTATGTCTGGAGAAGCCGGTCTTTCGCGCTATCTCGACGAAATCCGTAAATTCCCGATGCTTGAGCCTAGCCAAGAATA
>JAYSWX010000088.1:0-9848 GCA_043717855.1 Phyllobacterium sp. | reverse complement strand
CCCATTGGGCATCAGTCAACACAAATCGATCCATCGCAAACTCCTTTCGGAGCTTGAATCATATTTCAATCCAATTGGGAATCCTGAATCTCAACAATCCCTAGGTAGCGGGGACGCCCTTCGATGATTGTGACTTTTGGACCGCCGCCCGTGCGCCGCCACTTTTTCAAAGTGCCCACGGCGAAACCGCTCACTTTCGAAACCTGCGCAGTACTACAAGCTGCAGCTGCGGGGAGCGCGTCCAGATCGGGGGCGTGGACTGAAATACCCATTTCGATTTCTCACGGTTGAAACTGCCCGTGAGTAGCTGTGCGACCCCATTGGATACTATGGACAAAATTCTATTTAGTTTTGTCGGGCACTGTCTTGTGTCAAAAACGACAATGGCTAAAAAGAGCTGAACTACGGCGTCCGGGTTAATCCCGGATTGACGAACAACGCCGCTAGATCGGTCAGCTCATAAAGACGCTGTGTGTACAGCCGATCTTTTAACTCTGGCCAATTTCGTAAGCCCCGCTGATGAATTTTTCCGACATTTGCTTCCGTGAGAGAAAGTTCCTTTGCTACGGCAAGCATCGCCTTTTCGGTTGTTTCACCCTTTTCCGTGCGACGTCGTTGGATCAAATAGGTAATCCAAAAAAACTCCTCGTCTTTCTTACGTGGACGGCCTCTCACCCTCGCGAGGTTCTGCGCATCAAGCATTACCCGCAAGAGTTTCGCTAGTTCAGACGATCCTTTTAGCTCATCCTGTATTTGTGTTACATTCAAACCAGATTGCCGAGCGAAGGCGTAAAGGAAATCAAGCAAGGGGTTATCGTTCATGATTGTTTTCCTTTGTTGCGAAAATCGGCTTCGCCGTCATTCGTGAACGCTTTTGACGCCGAACCGTCTTTCATAGCCGACGCAATACGCCGCCCAATTTCATTGGTAACGCGGCGCATGGGTTCAGCGTCTAAGTGGGCGTATTTTTGCGTTGTCTTGGCCTGCGTGTGTCCGAGCAACTTGCCCATGATTGGAAGGCCGTAACCGCCGCCCACGCCTACGCTGGCGAAGCTACGCCGCAAGTCATGCAACCGTACGTCACCAATTGCGGCGGCTTCCCTAATTCGCCCCCACGGGCGCTTTAGGTCTGAACGCGGTTTGTTTGGCGATTGGCCTGCAATAATGTAATCCCCGGCGCGGGACAAATCGTCGATAACCGCGACCGCCGCGTCGCTTAGAACAATGGTTTTCTTGCCTGTCTTACTATCCGGAACGAGAACGATCCCGCGATCCCTGTCGAAGTCCTCCCACCGCATATGCAGGATTTCGCGAAGCCGAGCCCCTGTGAACAGAAACAGCCGTATCGCTGCAATGACTGACGGGTCAAAGCGCACGGTTCGAGATAGGACGTCTTTCGGGGTGTGCTTACTCTCGGTCGCTGGCGACCAAGCGAGACCGTCGGTTTCTGCCAACTCCAGCGCATCGCACAGTCGTCGATATTCGTCCGTAGTCAAATATCGTTCACGGCCTTCTTCGTGATAACGCTCGACCTTGCGGCAAGGGTTTGTGCCCGCGTCAACTCTTTCATGGTCGCACGCCCAGCCGTACATCGCCGCAATGGTATTTACCACGCGGTTCGCTGTCGTCGGCTTGTCTCTCAAATCCTTATGAATTTTCGCAATGTCGGAAACAGTCACGGCCAACGCTTTTTTTGCGCCGATTGCAGGGGACACGTAAAGCCGCAATAGCGTCTCATAAAGTGCATAAGTTTTCGGCTTCCGTTTAGTTTTGACATGATCTGCCAAAAAGTCGGCAACCAGTTCATTGATTGTCGGAGAGGTTCGACGGTTGGCCTTATCTAAGGCCGGGTCTTCGCCGCTCATAATTGCGCCAAGGCCACGCTTTGCCAACGTGCGGGCTTCGTCCGGCGTAAGTTTGCCTACGGCCCCGATTGTCAGCTTCTTCGTCGGTGCGCTCCTCCCCGACCCGGCACGATATTGTAGAACATATGTCATGTGGCCACTTGAACGGACGCGAACGCCGAAGCCCGTCAATTCGCTATCCCATACAAGGTATTCACTGTCGGAAACCTCCAGCGCGTCGATAAGTTTTTTCGTAATTCTAATCTTCGACATTGCCGCCAATCCGTTGCAAATCACTGTCTAGGGAAGCACGGGGGAAGCACCGACGCCTGATTAACAGTGATAACTAGAGATTCGGATAGCACATTTTGCGTCAATAAATAGCGGTTTCGTGACTAATTGTGACATATTGTGAGATGTAAGTACCTATGTCCTTCTAAATGGCATGCAAGAGGTCAGCGGTTCGATCCCGCTTGGCTCCACCAAACCTACCGTTAATCGGAAACTTCCGCTAAAAGTCAATTTTTTACGGGACACTGGTTTTGCAATCAGAACAGCTGCGTAACATGGGCTATGTTTCCGAGTTTCCATCTACCTGTAAGTTCGCTAAAGAGGTCAACTCTGCCCTGCTTAGCTTTTTACGCAGTGGCCATGAGCAACTTTACGTTAGATAGCGGAGCGTTCGTGGCAAATGCTTACTGAGATGTCGCAGTTTTGGGGGATTTGAATGGCGCTAACCAGCTGCGCCTTAAGTGTGGGCGTTAACGGTAATAATTGTTCCGCTAATTTGCCAGTTCAAAAGCCAACTTTTTATGTACTTTAGAATCCAAACACCAGTGCCCCGCCAGTTAATCCAGCGCCTGCGGCTGCCAGCAGGAGTTTTTCGCCAGGTTGGAACTGATTGATTTGGCTGGCGAACGACACTGACAGCGCGATTGTCGCTGCAGATGAGTTACCGAATTCGGCGACTGTTGAGACGATTTTTTGATCGTCGATTTTCAGATTTGTGGCCACCGCATTCATCATGCGTATGTTAGCTTGATGCGGTATGAAACGAGTGATAGCTGTTAGATCAACCCCAGCAAGTTGAAGCGCTTCACGTGAGCAATTGGTCATCATATCGACAGCTTTGACAAACACCTCGCGCCCGTCAGTAATAGTCATGCGGGTTTCGCTTATATCCATTAATTCATCGAACGGCTTGTTGCCGCCGCCGCCCGGGATTTTGATAAGATCATAACTTGAACCGGCTGAGGCAAGTGACAGTCCCAATATGCCTTGGTTCGCATTGTCCGAAGGAGCCAGCAGGATTGCGCCTGCGGCATCAGCAAAGAGGATGGCGCTGGCACGCTCATCGCGGTTGATGCGGCGGCTTAATATATTGGCTGCAATAACCAGCGCTGGCTTTTTATGCAGGCGCACAAAGCCGTCCGCATAGGCCAAGGCGTGGATGAAGCCGGCACAGGCGCCAGCCATATCCACAGCTCCGGCGCGGGTGAGGCCGAGTTTGTGGGCAACAAGTGGCGCGCTGGGCGGTAGCAAATGATCGGGTGTGGAGGTGGCGAGCACCAGCAGACCAATTTCAGCACGGTGGATCTTCGCGTAACCCAGCGCTTGCTCGCCAGCGGCGCGGGCAAGGTCCGATAGCGTATCCTCCGGCAACGCCCAGAAGCGCGAGCGGATTCCTGTGCGCTGTTCAATCCAGCCGGCATCAAGACCCAGCCCCGCTTCGATTTCCGCATTCATCACTTTGCGTGCGGGAACATGGTGGCCGAGACCTAAGATTTGGGCGCCGCTATGCATCAGCGTTGCCAAAAATCTGTCCGGCTTCCTCAATGGTATCATAAATTCGTATGAGCTCATCCGGCGTTACGCAATAGGGCGGCATGAGATAAAGCACATTGCCGAGCGGGCGTATAAGAATGCCGCGTGACATGAAAAAGGCATGCATTTTTGGGCCGACATCGGCTAGATATCCGGTGGCTGATACACGCAAATCCAGCGCGGCAATCGTGCCGCAGACGCGGATGTTTTCAAAATGCGGGTTGCTCTCAAAGCGTTTAAGTTGATTTTCGTGTGACCTGGAAATCGAAGTGACGCGTTCCATTACTGGCTCATCGCGCCAAATTTTGACGTTCGCCAGCGCGGCGGCGCAGGCGATTGGATTGGCGGTGTATGAACTGGAGTGGAAGAAAGTGCGGGCACGATCAGTCGAGTAATGCGACTGGTATATGGCTTCGCTGGCAAGCGTCGCTGCCAAGGGCAGGAGGCCACCGGTAATGCCTTTTGAGGTACATAAAATATCAGGTGTCATACCTGCCTGCTCGCAGGCAAACATCGTCCGTGTGCGACCCCAGCCGGTCATCACTTCGTCGGCAATCAGCAGTGTGCCGCTCTGCGTCGTAATGCGGCGCATTTCTGCCAGCACCCACGCCGGATACATCAACATGCCGCCTGCACCAAGCACCAGTGGCTCTACGATTAGCGCCGCCGCGTGGCGGGATGAGGTGAGTGCTTCCAGCGCATTAAGCGTCGCTTGCTCTTTGCCCGCGTGAGGAAAGGGGATAGTGTCGACATCAAACAGCAGCGGTGCGTAGGGCGAATTAAACACGCCGCGCTCGCCAACACTCATCGTGCCGATGGTATCGCCGTGGTAGGAATGCTCCATCACGATAAGCCGCGAGCGGGCCTCGCCCAAATGTTTGAAATGGCCGAGGACCATCTTCAGCGCCACTTCAACGGCGGTAGATCCGCTATCAGAATAGAACACCCGCGTGAGACCTTTGGGAGCCATTTCTACCAATGCAACTGCCAAGTCTTCGGCGGGCTGATGGGTGAACCCGGCGAAGATGACTTGATCGAGTGTTTGTGTGGTTTCGATGATAGCATCGACGATTTTTGGGTAGCGATGGCCGTGCGTAATCACCCACCAGGATGAGATCGCATCGAGAATTTTATTGCCGTCTGCGGTGTATAAATAAGCACCTTCCGTGCGGGTTACGAGCGGCATTTGCGGCTCGATGCCGTGCTGGGTGAACGGATGCCAGACTGGCGTGTTGTTGGTCATGTGGAACTATCCGATAAAATGAGCCGGATTAAAATTGTGTTGCATCGCGGCGAGAAGTGAATGCGGTTGTAGCGCCTCCAGCATTGGCAATCTACCCAGAATGCGCACCTTTCCGATTTCAGCGATTGTCCTTTGCGTATCCGCCATCTCAGCGCCGATGAAGGCGACACCAAGCACAGGAATGTTTCGTGTCCGTAACGCCTCGAGTGATAGCAGTGTATGATTGATTGTTCCCAGACCAGTGCGGGCGCACAGCACGGTTGGTATATTCCAGCGGGCAAAAACGTCGATAAACAAATCATTGCGAGTGAGCGGAACCATCAACCCGCCGGCGCCTTCGATAATCAGCGGCCCGTCCGCGCGGGGGATCATAAGGCTGGCAGGATGTATTTTCACACCATCAAGTTCAGCCGAGCGATGCGGCGACAGCGGTGCATTGAGGCGATAGGCTTCCGGTAAAATTCTTGATGCAGGGATGTCGCCAAGCCGCGCAACCAGCTGACTGTCGGTTTCTTCTTCTAAGCCGGATTGGATCGGCTTCCAATAAGACGCGCCAAGCAGGGCGCAAAGCCCGGCAGAAAACACTGTCTTGCCGATGCCAGTGTCAGTACCCGTGATAAGGATTAGCTGGCTCATGAAGTATGGTTTCCCATTTCGTCAGCGAGTGCATCCAGCATCGCACTGATGGTGGCCTCATCAACATTCAGCGTCAACGATATGCGAAGACGCGCCTTGCCTTCTGGAACTGTTGGCGGGCGGATGCCGCGTACATCAAAGCCACGAACTTGTAAACCGGAGGCAATGTTCATGGTGCGGCCATTATCGCCGATAATTACCGGCATGATTTGCGAGCTGTTCGGTGTCAAATCATTGCTGCGAGCGGTGAGTTCGCGCCCTGCAAAGGCAATCAAAGATTTGAGGCGTTGACGCCGCTCCGGCTCATCACGGATGATGTTCAATGCCTCGCTGACCGCAACCGCCATGAGCGGCGAAGGCGCAGTGGCATAAATAAACGGGCGCGCGCGATTGATGAGGTAATCGGACAGTGTCTTGGAAAGCGTAACCAGCGCACCTGATGCGCCAAGCGCCTTGCCGCACGTATGCAAGCTTAAAATATTCTCGCGGCCCTCGAAAGCGGCGCTCAGACCCTTGCCTTCTGGCCCGTGAATGCCTGTGGCGTGGGCCTCATCGACGTAGAGAAACGCATCGTGCTTGTCAGCCAGCGTCACTAATGCATCAAGCGGCGCAAAATCACCATCCATGCTGTATAGGCTTTCAACCGCAATCCAAACGCGGCCTGCGCCGCCGCTCTTGCGCCAACTGACAATCTCCTGCTCAAACGCCGCAACATCATTGTGCGCGGCGATGACAAAGGCCGCACGGCCCGCCTCAGCGCCTTCATACATTGAAGCATGGGCAAGCGAGTCCAAAACCAGCAAATCGCCCTTTTGCGGCAGCGTCGTAAGAACCGCAAAGTTAGCGATATAGCCACCGCCGAAATAAAGCGCACGTTCAGAACCGAAGAATGCGGCAGCTTGGCTTTCCAGCGCTTCGTGCTCGGGTGCATTGCCGCGCAGCAAACGCGACCCGGCAGCACCAACGGGCGTGCCGTTTTCGATAGCCGTCAAAACCACCTGTTTCAAACGTTTGCTGGAGGCTAACCCCAAATAATCATTGGAAGCAAAGTCAAAGCCCGCGCGAGGAGCAAGCGTGCGCAGCCGGCTCTTTCGCTCCAGCCCGCGCAATGTCGCCTCATGACGGGCTGAAAGTGTGCCGTTCATCAAGCCGCCGGAAGGTCCATCGGTGTGATGCCGAGGCGATTGAACAGAGCGGTGTCCTTGTCTTCGCCGGGGTTATCGCGGGTCAGTAATGTTTCGCCGACAAAGATGGAGTTGGCACCTGCAAAGAAGCAAAGCGCCTGCATTTCATCGCTCATTGCCGTGCGTCCGGCTGAAAGACGGACATGAGACGTCGGCATCATAATGCGGGCAAGCGCGATGGTGCGCACGAAATCTATCGGGTTGATTGGTTCTGAATTGCCAAGCGGCGTCCCTTCAACGGGAATGAGCATATTAATCGGCACACTTTCCGGCGCTTCCGGAAGATTGGCCAGCGTTACCAGCATGTCCACGCGGTCGCGCTTTTCCTCGCCCATACCAACGATGCCACCGGAGCAAACTTTGATGCCCGCTTCGCGGACATTAGCAAGCGTATCTAATCGATCTGCAAAGGTGCGGGTAGTGATGACCTCTTTGTAATAGCGCTCGGAGGTGTCAATATTATGATTGTAATAGTCGAGCCCGGCGTCCTTCAGACGGATGGTATCGTGCGGGGAGAGCATACCCAGCGTCATGCAGGTTTCCATACCGAGATCACGCACACCTTCAACCATCGCCACGATCATATCCATATCGCGGTCTTTCGGGGAGCGCCACGCGGCGCCCATGCAATAGCGCGTCGCACCGCCGTCTTTGGCTTTGCGAGCCTCCGCCAGTACGCGATTAACCTCCATGAGTTTGGAGGCCTTTAGTCCGGTGCTGTGATGCGCCGACTGGCTGCAATAGCCGCAATCTTCCGCGCAGCCACCGGTCTTAATGCTCAAAAGACGGCTTAACTGCACTTTATTTGGGTCAAAATTGGCACGGTGAACAGTTTGCGCCCGAAACAGCAAATCATTGAACGGCGCGTCATACAAACCCAAAGCTACCTCTGTCGACCATTTTGGCACTGAAACAAAATTGGCATTGATATGGCTGTTTTCGGAAATTGCTGCGTGCATCTTAATCCCAATCACTCGGCGGTACATGTCTATGTCTTATCACTACCCGTTTCGCAAACTTAGCCGATCATGGCAATGCGACAAATGAAAATCTGCACGCGGTCGACATGCTCAAGCACCGACGCCGTTTTTATGGTCGTCAGACTAAGAAATTACAACCAAAGTTTTATAAAACTGGCCTGAAAACTCAAATCCTGTATAATTTCATGTGACAACACTGCGTGCGCCAGCTGTATTGCGTCCCTATCACGAAATAGTGAATTAAATCACTGAAAGTGCTATTTAGGCAGTTTTATCATGTAGATAGAGCCTATCAATTTTGACGGTGAATCTACCTGTCGCTATTATACAACCATGATTTTGACCAATCAATGCAACAGCAAACAACCTATAAGGGATAATTTTGAGTAAAAAAAGTTGTTCAATTTAAAGTTAATAAATTAATAAATTTAACACGTTTTAATTGATTCGAGAAAATAGCATGACAATGCGATCATCCAAGTTGCGGCATCAATTTGTAAAATTTCTAACCACAAACATAATTTGGCTGATGTCTTTGACAGTTGCAGCTCTGGCAAGTCCCTTCACGACCACAGTGCCAGGTACATCAATTATTATTCCCACTACCTATCCTCAGTCCGGGGGCATCGTGGTTGTTTTGGAGGGCACAAACGGCAATATCTATTATCAGTTTGCCAATCCCTCAACCATGTTTATTGGCTACCAAAACTCCGGCACGCCCGCCGCGTTTAACGGCAATCCGTTCCAAATAGCGCCGGTGGTCGCCCTGAATTGCGGTATTTCAACTTGCTCGTCATACCTTGGCGGTGGCATTACACGCGTCAGCATCCGCTTCACGGCCTATGACGGCGACAGCCAAGCGGGCATGTTTGATTTTAATGATCTCACGCTACGCCTTAACGGTATTGACGTCGGCAACTGGTCGCCGGTGGCCACACAAAATACGAATTTAACGGGAACAACCGTGATCTCGTCTAACACCGGGTTCGGTAATAATACGTTTGATACCGGCTGGTTTCAGTCAACTGATCCGGCCTTAATGAGTAATATTCTGGCCACCGGGTCTTTGATATCGACCGTCTACGACGCGGACCCGAATGATAATTATTGGGATTTCACACGAGGTTCTGATGCAGATACATCCACCGTGCCGCTAACAGTTGCACCGGGGTTCAGCATCAATAAAACCGCAAGTTCAGGGACATATGCCGCAGTTGGTGATATTATCACCTATAATTACCTCGTCACAAATATTGGCTCGGTATACATAGATAATCTGTCAGTCTCTGATGATAAAATTGGTGCGGTGACATGTAGTCCAACCATAATATACCCCGTTGCGGGACCGACTGGCGTTACAAATTGCTCGAAGACTTATACTATTACTCAAGCTAACATTGACGCAGGCTTAATTACTAACAATGCTACCGCTTTAGGGACGCCTCAAGCAGGTTCACTGGGTTCAGTCTCGGATAGTCTGACAATCACCGGACCTGCAGCCGCGTCCTCAATGGTGCTTACCAAGACAGCCACTCCAACCCAGTTTGGCGCGGTAGGATCTTCTCTGGCCTATAGTTTTTCGATTGAAAATACTGGCAACGTGACGCTCACCAATAGCACGGTCGTCGATCCGCTATTACCATCTCTGTCCTGCACATCCGGCCCCATTGCACCCGGCCTTACAGTCACCCAAACATGCACCGGCAACAGCCATCTTATCACCCAAGCGGATGTGGATCGCGGCTATATCATCAACAACGCGACCAGCAGTGCCAAAGCGCCAAGCGGCGCAACGATATCGGCCAATGCTTCGGTGAACACCGCAGGTTCCGCACAAGTGAGTTCATTGGGCATTGCCAAGGCACAGACGGCTAATGATGATGCCGATGGCTCGGGTACGCTCTCGCTCAATGACACGCTGACTTATGTTGTCACCGCGACCAATGACGGCACTGTCAGCCAAAGCAGTGTCACTGTTTCTGACAGCAAAATCACGCCAGGCTCGATCACCTGCGCCAGCCTTGCGCCATCGGGAACCTGTGTCTTATCAGGCACTTACACGGTGACGCAAAGCGACATGGATGCAGGCACTATCGGCAACACCGGTTCGGTCACATCAACCTTGTTGCCAACGCCG
>JAYSWX010000087.1:0-10037 GCA_043717855.1 Phyllobacterium sp. | reverse complement strand
TTGATTCATAACCGTCAACGGAATGGATTCCGGATCGGCACTGCGCTTGTCCGGAATGACGAAATTATGGGAGATTGGTGGCAAACTCTACCTTTGGTGATTAGCAAAAACTACCCATCCCTTCGTCATTCCGGACAAGCGCAGTGCCGATCCGGAATCCATTCCGTTGACGGTTATGAATCAAATCGGGAGCAGATTTAGTCCCAACCAGTACCGCGAAATAATTCGTTCCAGTCTGGGTTTTGCGCTTCTATCAACGCAATCTTCCATTCGCGCCGCCATTTTTTCAATTGCTTTTCGCGATCTATCGCATCGCGCACATCGAAAAACTCCTCGTACCAAACGAGCCTTTGAACACCATAACGTGCAGCGAATTTGGAGCCGGTGCCTTCCTTATGCTGGGGAATGCGACGGGCGAGCGAGCCTGTGACGCCCGTGTATATCGTGCCGCCCTTCTTGCTTGCCAACATGTAAGTATAGCCCGTCATGCGTGTAATCTGCCATTGTTTTGGCTAATCTTCAAGGCCAGCGGAATGGATTCCGGATCTGCGCTTCGCTTGTCCGGAATGACGAAGTCATGGGAGATTGTTGGCGGCTAAGGCTTGGCTGATGCCAAGTCCGGTCAGCTTTACTATTGCGCGATAGAGGCACTGCCCGCCAAATAAGCACCCGCACATATACTGTGCACTGTGTTGCGCCCTGCAAGTAAATTAGCAAAAATATATAATATCTGCGGTTGTTGCTTGTGGTTTTACTGTAACAGTCATGTATCAATTATTAACCAAACGTTAAATTTCTATCGCGCGCGCGCCTTAAACACGCTAGGCTAATGTCGGGCGCGTAAAGGGTTATTCGATGACTTACATGATAAAGACATTAGTTGCGGCAAGTGTGATTTCGGTTTCGATTAGCGGAACGGTTCTGGCTGCGGATTTTGCTGAACGATTTGAAGGGGGTAAGCCCGCGGTTTCCGGTTTTAACGGCAAGCTGGATTTGGGCTACACCTATTTGGATTTGGGCGGAACGACACCGCATTTCAATTCTGTAACGGGAATCGCCTCGCTTTCCGCGCCGCTCGGCCAGAGCTTTGGTGTGCAGTTTGATGCGGGCATCGGCCGCTTGAGCAACAGCGGCGGCTCGGCAAATGCCGCTGGCGTTGGCTCTCATTTGTTTTGGCGCAACCCTGACGCTGGTTTGATTGGTGCTTACGGACACTATGTACGCCTTTCCGGCGGTGGCTCATCGCTCAGCAATGTTCGCATTGGTGCGGAAGCTGAACTCTATCTCGACCAAGTGTCGTTGGAAGGCTTTGCGGGCGCGGATGTGACGCGCTTCAGCGGCGGCACAAGAACAACCAAGGCCAGCTTAGATTTCACTGCGGCCTACTATTTCACGGATAATTTCCGCGTTCAGGCTGGCGTTTCGCATTCGTTTGACAAGACACTCGGCAAGCTGGGCATGGAAGCGATGCTGCCGATGGTGGCTAACAATGTTGCGCTTTATGCCGATGGCGCGTTTGGCAACCAGATCACCAAGGTGAGCACGGGCATTCGCATTTACTTCGGCGAAAGCGGCAAGTCGCTAAAGGCCCGCCATCGCGAAGATGATCCAAAAGCGCGTTTGTTTGACTTGTATGCCATCAGTGGTTTGACGCCAGCTGGCGGCACGGTAACGCCGCCGCCGGAATGTGAATTCGCATCAAATAAACAAATTAAAGCTGCAGCTGCAGTTGGCTGTGAAGTGCTGGATTAAGGCTGACACCGTTGACGGCCAACTTCATCTGACCATGGGCGATAGTGCTTTGTGTCTTCGTATGCCGCAAGCGGTTCAGATTTAATGTGAGTTTACTTTTGACAAGGACTGTCACTGTTGTGGCAGTCCTTTTTGGTTTGCGGGCGATCGATGGTGCATCAGGCAACCGTGTCGATCAGGCAAACGGTTTCGCGGAATTTGCCGCTTGCCGTTTTGGCGATGTCGGTTACGGCTGTGACGGTGAGATTTATCGCAAAGCCGAGGCTGGCGGCCAACCTTGCCTCCAGACCCGCGACATCCGGCAAAAGCTGCGGGTCAAGCGGAACATATTTGAATTCAATATCATGGATATTGTGTTGCACCATTTGCCATTGGGAGGCGGCGATATACGGCAGGATTTCTGAGATCGGCAAGCGGGCGATGACGCGGCTGCCGCTTGGCGTGACAAACATATCGCGCTGCCGCCCGATGATCCTGCTGAAGGAGGGCAGGCCGCGCCCGCAGGGGCATGCTCGAAGCGGCAAGGTGACCATGTCGCCTTGGTCATAGCGGATTAGAGGCAGAGCGAGATTATAAAGCGGGGTGACAATAACTCGTCCGGTTTCACCGGGCAAACAAGGTGCGCCGTCGTGGCGCAGCACCTCAACATATGTCATTTCCGCTGCTATGTGATGGTGGTGTGAGGCCGGACAGCGAACGGCAATGCCCCCGGATTCCTCGCTGGCATAATTATCAAACACAGGAACGGCGAGTTTTTCAGCGACGAGTTGCTCAAAATCCTCGCGCACGGCTTCTGAATAGCAGAATATCGCTTTGAGATTTCTCGCCCATGAAAAATCCGTGGTTTCGCGGATGATGGCAGCAATTATATTGGGCATGCCTTGCAAATAGTGCGGCGCTGATTTTTGTAGCTCGTGTATAAACAGGTTGACAGGGTTGCGCGCGTCCATCTGTGTGCGAGCGCCGGTGCCGCCTATGGCTGACCATCCGGTGCGGTAGTGCGCTAGCGGGTCAATGGGGGAATTGGCCGCATCCGGCACTAGCGCAAAGAAGGACAAATCGCGATCGCAGCCTGCCCAGTCATACATGCGCTCCATCATGGCGTGCGAACCTCGTACCATCAGCTCGCTTTTGATAAATTCCAGCGGTCTGCCCGTTGAGCCGGAGGTCGCATGTTTGATAATTGCCCCGCTTGGCCCGGGCACTTCGCGTGCGCGGTAGCGGGGCTGGTTGTCTTGAATGTCAACGCGCGTGAGAATGGGAATTTCCTGCCAGCGGTCAAAGTTAAATGCGTCGCCGTTGAACGCGGGAGCAAGCCGCGCGGCATATCCGTCAGTCTGGGCAACCGCATGGCGTACCAGCCGCTCTAGCTGCGGTATTTGTAAATCCAAAATTTCTTCCGCACTGAACCATTGGGTTTGGCGTAGCGCGTTTGTGAAATTCAATACTTCGTTTGTCACGCAGGGCTCTTGGTTGCGGGTTTATGGCCGCGTTATCGTCCCATTCGTTGCGGCCTTGTCAAACACTATGTGGACCAGCCATGCCAACGCAAGGAATGAAAGCGTGCCTGCGATACAAATCATGGCGAATGATGCGGAGAATGAATCCTTTGCGACATCAAGCCAAGGAATATGGTCGCCCGCGTAAGGAATGGCGCTTTCTACTGCGCCTGCCAGCGTGGCGAGGGCGGCGGTGGCGGCTTCAGGCGCCACGCCCGTCATGTTCACGTCTGCCATGCCATAACGATACACCAATGTGGCAAGGCTGCCCATGAGGGCGATGCCGAGAGCGCCGCCGAGCTCGGCGCTGGTTTCTGATATGGCGGAGGCTGCGCCTGCGCGTTCAATCGGGGCGGAGGAGACGATCATGTTCATGGTGGTTAAGATGACGGGCACGAAGCCCAAACCTATGAGCATTGCTGCGCCCAGTATACCGTAGAGGTTTGCGCTCATTGCAGCCACTGCCATTGCGCCAAAGGCGATGGCATTGATGAGAAGCCCGCCTATGACGGCTTGGCTGGCACCAAAGCGGCTGATGAACTTATGACTGTAGAGCGACATGAAGGTGAAAATGAGCGAGGGGATGATAGACCAGAGGCCCGCCGCCAATGGCGAGAGGTCCAATACCAATTGCAAATATTGGTTTTGATAGAGGAAGACCGCAAAGACGAAGAAAATGCCTGCCAAATTGACCAGCAGTGCGGTGTTGAACGCCGGAACCTTGAACAGGGCGAGGTCAATCATCGGGTCGGCGAGTATTTTCTGGCGGCGGATGAATTGATAGCCAAAAACAAGTCCCAGCACTATGACACCAAAAGGAGCTGCGGCCACGCCATAGGCTGCTAGTTGCTTCAGCCCGAAAATAATCGGCAATATTGTGCCAAGCGAAAGGCCGACGCTGACCAAATCCAGCTTGCCGCCGTTTTGAGATTTATATTCGGGGAGCAAATAGGGCGCGACAATAAGCAGGGCTGCCATGATTGGCACGTTGATAAGAAATACTGAGCCCCAGCCAAAATATTGCAACAAAACGCCGCCAATGACCGGACCCACTAGCCCGCCGACGGCAAAGCCTGTGCCCCAAACGCCCATTGCGCGGTTTTTCTCGGCTTCGTTAGGAAACATGGAGAATACCAGCGACAAAGTGGAGGGGGCGATGGTAGCGCCTGCAATACCTTGCAGCGCGCGGGCGAGGATCAGCATATTGGGGCTGGTGGAAAAGGCCGCCAAACAGGAGGTTGCGCCGAATGCAGCAGCGCCAATGAGCAGCACTTTACGCCGTCCGATGCGGTCTCCCAGCGAGCCCATGGTGACGAGAAAGCCGGCGACCATGAAGCCATAAATGTCGTTAATCCAGAGTAGTTGTGTGGGCGATGGGTGCAGGTCTAAAACGATGCTGGGCACGGCTAGAAACAGCACTGACAGGTCCATGGAATAGATCATGCAGGCGATGGTGATGACGCCAAGGCCGAGCCATTCGCGGCGCGTGGCGAGCGCGCCATCTGGTGAGGATGTTGTGGAATGCAAAATCTAGCTCCGAAATTTGTCGCTTGGACTATTCCATTTTAGTGACGTTACGACGACGGCGTTTAGACGCCGCGAGTGTTATTTTTCGGACAGGGCTTCAAGCTCATCAGGCCTTTTTCGAAATCCTTGCCTATCATTTTATCCATGCTGAAAAAAGTTGTCATCAGGCGGCCAACAAAGGGCTGCGGCCCGAACATGGCCCAGTTGATACGCGTGCCGCCCGCCTCCGGGGTGAGCGTGATTTCGGTCTTATTATTCGCCTTCATTGGCTTGGTAAAATTCAGGTCCAGCGCGATGCCGGATTTGGGGTCTGACTTGGTGATGAGCATATCGCCGGAGCCAGCCTTTTTGCCAACCCATGCATAGGCCGCGCCAATACCTGAGGCAGCGCCGGAATAACTACGCTTCATGTCAGGGTCCATGCCTTCCCAAGGCGACCATGCCATCCATTTGTGAAAATCCGCCAGATGCGCGTGGACGGTTTCCGGCGCGGCGTTGACGGTAAGTGAGCGCTCAATGCGGAACGAATTTGGCTTGAAATAGGCATAGACAAGCAGTGCCAAGATGACGAGGGCGAGCACTTCTGACAATGTCCAAAACATGATGTGCTTCCGGAAATTGGCCGCCGGCAAGGCTGCTGGCGGCATTGGGTTTTTGAGAGCTTACGCTGTTTTCAAGTATTCATCCAGCTTGTCAAATGACCCGCCCCAGCCCATCGTCATGCCGTCGTGAGCGAAATTGAAAGTCTGGCGCTCGACTTCAGTGGCGCTGTCGATGGTTTTCCATGTGAGCGTGATTTTTGTCTCGTCGCCAAGGTCATCAAAGTTGACGATCGTGTGCATAACAAGTGGCCATGTGGGGGCCATCGGGTGGGTGGTGATGCCGCGATTTTCATCGAAAAATGACTGGGTGTAAACCAGCTTCACGGGCGGTTCGACTTCGATGAAATTTTGTATTCCCCACATCAGGGAGCCGTCCGGCGTCTTCAATGCATAATGGTTTGAGCCTCCGGGGCGCAGGTCCATATCTGTATGAACGACAGAAGAACCTGTTGGTCCTGTCCAGTGCTTCAGATGCTTGGACTCTGTGAAGCAGGCAAAAACCAGTTCGCGCGGTGCATTAAATGTGCGGGTAATGATGAAAGGTTTGTCAGTCATTTGAATCACTTAGCCTTTGGCGTTGAGAATTTGAGTCACTGTGTTGGAGTTCATATTTAGAATCAACTGTAGTAGATTTTTCTAATGTGTCTGCGACTAAGCCGCCTTCATGGATGTTACATAAGCGTCCAAGCGGCCGAGTGTTTGCTCGCCGCCTTCGACCGCGCCGAATTTCACCTTGGCCTCTTTGTCTTCGACCGATGGCAGGAGAAGGCATAGCGTGACGCGGGTCTTTCCGGCTTCGTCTGCGAAGCGAATTTCGCCTGAGAAATGCGCTGGTTCGTTCAGCTCGCCGCCGTGATCGTAGGTCAATTTTTCATTGGGAATGATGGTGTTGTACTTAATCCAGTTTGGCCAATCCTTGCCATCGGGGCCGTGCATTGTGTAGTGCCAGAGACCACCTTGCTCAAACTTCATGGAGTGAGTTTCATTGCGAAAGCCATTAGGCCCCCACCAAGCATCAAGGTGCTTTGGGTCGTTAAACATCTGGAAGACCAGCGCGCGCGGGGCATCAATGAGCCGCGAAATTTCAATGGTGCGGGCGGCGATATCTGAGTGAATGCCCATGATTTTTTCCCTCCTATTATTGGCTGATGAACTGCGCCAGACGATCAAAATTTTGTTCGTTGGCGGCTTCGATGAAATGTCTGATGTCTTGGTTTTGCGGCGTGTCTTCCATCTGCATGGTCCATGTCAAGCACGTGCCATTTGATGTTGGCTCGTAGTCCATCAGCATCGTGAAAACATGGATGGGCCCGAGGTGCAGGAAGCTGATGTGGTGCGGTTCGTTGATTTTCAGGAAGCGTGATTGGTTATGGAAATCTGCGAAGCCATCGGTGCGCATGGTGAAATCCCATGTGCCGCCCTCACGAAATTCGAAAATGTGCATCTCGTTTGAAAAGCCATCCGGCCCCCACCAAATGGCAAGATGTTCTGGATTGGAGAAGGCTGCGAAAAGTGTTTGCGGCGAGGCGTTGAACTCGCGCGTGGTGATGATTTCCATGATTGGGGTTTGTTGTTGTGCGGTTTGCGTTGTCGTCATTTCACGCATCCCTGCTCTGAATGGTTTTCAAATAATCTTCCAGCCGATCGAGGCTGCCCTCCCAGAGCTGGCGATATTCATCCAGCCAGCCGTCCAACTTTTGCAAGGGTGCAGGTTCTAGCTTGCAGGGACGCCACTGCGCATTGCGGGTGCGCGAAATGAGCTGGGCTTTTTCTAGAACTTTTAGGTGCTTTGAAATGGCGGGCAGGCTCATGGCAAATGGCTCGGCCAACTCGTTGACACCAGCCTCGCCCTTTGACAGCCGCGCCAGAATGGCCCGACGTGTTGGGTCTGCGAGGGCGGACAAGGTGGCGGATAATGGGTCAAGACTCATTTAATAAACCGAATAGTTAATTAATTAAATGGTTTAATAAATGGCAAAAGAAATCTGGTCAATCCGAAAACTGACCAGTTGTTTGCTTAAAAATAGTCCTGCAGCGGCCTCACTTCGAAGCTGCCGTCTTTCAGCGCGCCAATTGCTTGCGCGGTGGAGAGGGAGCCTGCGATTGTCGTCGTGTAAGGCACTTTTTGCATGAGGGCTGCCCGGCGTAGCGACTTTGAATCGGACTCAGCCTTTGCGCCGTCCGTGGTGTTAAACACAAGCTGGACGCGGCGGTTGCGGATGGCGTCTTCGATGTGCGGACGGCCTTCTTGGACCTTGTTGATCTTCTCGGTCGGGATGCCATTTTCTTTGAGGAAGTTAGCAGTGCCGCTGGTGGCCAGCACTTTGAAGCCCTGATCGGCTAAAAGTTTTACGGCTGGCAGAACGCTGATTTTGTCCTCGTCTTTGACTGAGACAAATACAGTACCTGAGCGCGGCAGTTCCACGCCTGCGCCTAGCTGCGACTTGGCAAACGCGATGGCGAAATTGCGGTCCAAGCCCATGACTTCGCCGGTTGAGCGCATTTCCGGTCCCAGCAACGTATCGACGCCGGGGAAGCGGGCGAAGGGGAACACAGCTTCTTTGACGGCGATGTGTTTCAGCTCGCGCGAGTTCACGCGCGGGCCGTAATGGGCGACGGCCTCGTCCAATGTCTCGCCAGCCATGATGCGGGCGGCGATTTTGGCGATGGGAAGGCCGATGGTTTTGGCGACGAATGGCACGGTGCGCGACGCACGCGGGTTGACTTCCAGCACGTAGACGACGCCGTCTTTAATGGCGAATTGCACGTTCATGAGGCCGACAACATTGAGCGCCAGTGCCATTTCGGCGGTTTGGCGTTCGAGTTCATCGACGATTTCGTTCGAAAGCGTATGGACCGGTAGCGAGCAGGCGCTGTCGCCGGAATGGATGCCTGCCTCTTCAATATGTTCAAGGATTCCAGAGATATAGACGTTTTTGCCATCGCACAGGCAGTCCACGTCCACTTCTGTGGCATTGCTCAAATAGCGGTCGAACAGCAGCGGGTTTTTGCCGAGCAGAGTGTTGATCTGGCCGGTCTTGTCGTTTGGATATTTTATCTTGATGCTTTCCGGCACCAGTTCCGGCACTGTGTCCAAGAGGTAAGATTGTAGAGCGGACTCTGAGCGAATGACCTGCATGGCGCGGCCGCCGAGCACATAAGACGGGCGCACGACGAGAGGGAAATCCAGCTCGCTGGCGATTATACGCGCTTGCTCAACAGAGTAGGCGATGCCGTTTTCCGGTTGGGTGAGATCCAAGCGTGTGAGCAGCTTTTGGAAGCGGTCGCGGTCTTCGGCCAAATCGATTGCGTCTGGCGTAGTGCCCAAAATCGGGATGCCTGCGTTTTCCAAAGCGTGGGCGAGTTTCAGCGGGGTTTGCCCGCCGAACTGAACGATGACGCCGTGCAGCGTGCCGTTGGTTTGTTCGGCGCGGAGAATTTCGATAACATCTTCGGCTGTCAACGGCTCGAAATAGAGGCGGTCTGATGTGTCGTAATCCGTTGAAACTGTTTCCGGATTACAGTTAAT
The DNA here is from genome assembly GCA_043717855.1 of Phyllobacterium sp. GTDB lineage: Bacteria > Pseudomonadota > Alphaproteobacteria > Rhizobiales > Rhizobiaceae > JANMEX01. The sequence continues at coordinate 1,128 of JAYSWX010000087.1, read as the reverse complement.
CATGATGCTTTCATAGCCAGCATCGCGCAGCGCAAATGAGGCATGGCAGCAGCAATAATCGAACTCAATGCCTTGGCCAATCCTGTTGGGGCCACCGCCTAGGATTACGACTTTTTTTCTGTCCGTAATTTGCGCTTCGGAGCGGGTTTCGCCGATAAACGGTGTTTCGTATGTCGAATACATATAAGCGGTAGGGGAGGCGAATTCGGCGGCGCAGGTGTCGATGCGCTTGAAAACCGGGCGCACTTTCAGCGCGCTGCGGGCAGCCTTGACGTCCGCCTCGACCATGTTGGTCAGTGCGGCGAGGCGCTTGTCGGAAAAACCCATGCTTTTCAGCTGGCGGAATGCGCCGGGCGTGGTTGGCAGGCCATGGGCGCGGACCTTGTTTTCCATGTCGACGATGCCGCGCATCTGGGCGATGAACCACGGATCGATGAAGCAGGCTTCGAAGATCTGCTCGTCGGTGAAGCCGAGCCGCAGCGCTTGGCCGACCATGAGAATGCGGTCCGGTGTTGGCGTGGAAATGGCGGCGCGGATAGCGTTCTTGTCATCGCCCTGACCAAGGCCCTCGATTTCGATCTCGTCGAGGCCATCCAAGCCCGTCTCCAGCGAGCGCAGGCATTTTTGCAACGATTCCTGGAAGGTCCGGCCAATCGCCATGGCCTCGCCAACCGATTTCATCGCGGTGGTGAGGGTAGGTTCCGAACCCGGGAATTTCTCGAAGGCAAAGCGCGGGATCTTGGTGACAACATAATCGATGGTCGGCTCGAACGACGCCGGTGTCGCGCCGCCGGTGATGTCATTGGCGATCTCGTCGAGCGTGTAGCCGACGGCGAGCTTGGCCGCGACCTTGGCAATCGGGAAGCCTGTCGCCTTGGAGGCGAGCGCCGAGGAGCGTGAGACGCGCGGGTTCATCTCGATGACGATCATCTCGCCGGTGCCGGGATGCACGGCGAACTGGAGGTTGCAGCCGCCCGCTTCGATCTTGATCTCGCGGATGATGCGCAGCGAGGCGTCGCGCATGATCTGGTATTCCTTGTCGGTCAGTGTGAGCGCCGGCGCGATGGTGATCGAATCGCCGGTATGCACGCCCATCGGGTCAAGATTTTCGATCGAGCAGATGATGAT
>JAYSWX010000086.1:0-25509 GCA_043717855.1 Phyllobacterium sp. | reverse complement strand
TTCTTTGTTTAGCAGCCGCTTCAACTTTTTCCTGCGCTGGATTCATCGTTTTTTCAGGCGATTTGGTTATTTGATTTTCGGGTTCGTTTGACTTCATTAACCCAAATGCTAGCGCGAGGCCGAATGCTGCACCGGCAATCGCAGAGATGGCTGCTTCACAACCACCGCCAATACAGCCCAATGCAGCCAAGAAAGCGAAATGACCGTTCGGATCGCTCTTATTCACCGGATCATTGCCCGCATAGGTGTAGCGATTTGTGCCGACGCCGGGCATGGTCGGGTCCCAATTATCTGGTGAGATAAACCGCGCATTGGCGACGTTGCTGAGCGAGACTGTCAGCATGGCGCAAATGACGAGGAGGCTGACCTTGCCCCAAACTTCTATCCAGCTTTGAGTTCGCTCTGGTGGTTGATTGTACCCTTTTGGGCTGGTTGTGCAAAGGCCATAGGGAAAGTGGGGGCCGCAACGCCATGTATTGGCGTTAGATTAGGGGATTACATCTGCACACTTGGAAAATCTTGGATGTCACACCTTACACGTTCAAGAAAACGTAGCACTTCAAGTGAGTCGAACGTTTTTCCATCATTTCCATCAAAAGGAACTTGATACGAAGTGCCATCGACCAGACAAACATTCAAACTTTTGCTTCTCAAACCATCGGGCAGCTTAATCGCATCAATCTGTAGATAACGAATTTGATTGGTCAAACTGTTATTTTTCCAGCTTATTCCGTCCACATAAATGAATACATTTATTCCGCTTAGATTGTGATATACCCCGATAATCTGCCCCAAACTGCTTACTTCCGCCGAAAGCAGGCTATCAGAGGCAGCGGCCTCGTAGTTTTTCAAATGCCGAAGTATTCTATGCGCTCGAATTTTGGCGTTCATTTCATTCTCTTATTTCAAAAAAATCGATACCACATCATTAGCCCCATCTGTCACCATTCCATAGCGCCGTCCAACAACATCCATTAAACGGCTGTTAGCAAAAGTCCCCTCGATGTTGAGTGTATTTGCGCCATAATCCTTTGCCATTTTTGTTAGATTATTCATTACTTCCAATGGGTTATCGATTTTCCCTTTTACAAGATCAATACGTACGGTTACGATACCGTCTTTGACCTTTACTGTGCCCTTTAGGCTTTCAATCTTTCCCTTAATCCCAAGATCTCCAGGCTCCAAATTTCGGTCAATTGATAGCTTTTGTGTATTGACGACTTTTGAAGTCTCGGTAGTTATTGACTTTTCTTCTTCCTTGCTCTTCTTCTTGGCATACGCACCAACAACATCACCTACCAGCTTGCCTGTTTTCAGACCTGCGGCAGCGCCAGCCGCCATACCTGCTAATTGCTGCCCTCCGCTGAGAGACTGTGCCTTATCATTTGGTCCCGGTGCATTTGCCGGAGTTGTACCACCCAAAAGTGAGCCTATTATACCTCCGATAATGCCTATAGCTACGCCCCAAAAATGCCCGTTCGGATCACTCTTATTCACTGGATCATTGCCTGCATAGGCGTAGCGGTTTGTGCCGACGCCGGGCATGGTCGGGTCCCAATTATCTGGTGAGATAAACCGCGCGTTGGCGACGTTGCTGAGCGAGACTGTCACCATGGCGCAAATGATGAGGAGGCTGATGGCCTTGGTGAACAGGGATTTAAGGTTTGAAATCATGTGCTGTTTCTCGTCCTTTTTCTATCGGGTGTCATTGCTGCCCGTCGCTTTGCCGCCAGCCCAAGGCTTCGGCAGCGGCGAACGCGGCTTGATTTTCTGCATAAATTTCATCGCCATAGGCTTTGATTTCCGGTGTGAGATCGCTTTGATGTGGATAGCGCTCAATTACATCGCGCTTGAGAATGAGGTAAAATCCGGAACCGCGCTTGGCCATTAAGAAGGCATCACGCGGGTTGTGGCGCAGCAGCACATCCGCCGTAACGATAGCATCCTCGGGTCTGCCGCTTTTCAAGAAATGTTCGACGATGTTGGTCGCCATCAATGCGACGCTTTCATCATCGCTTAAGGCGCGTAGATAAATGCCATTGGCCACCGCCTCGTCGCTCATTGGCAGTACTTTGCGATACCACTCATTGCGCGTGAAGCCGCCGCCGCTGGTCGGTTCAAGGTTCCACACCGCGCCAGTGTCATCGGTATATTTCACCAGCACATGAAGCGGTGCGGCGGCCAGCGTCATATTCAGCCCGATGCGCTTGCCCAGAATCACGAACAGCACCGGCATTGTCACGCAATTGCCCTGCCGCGTTTCAATATAGTGCGATAGAAGCCGATTGGCTGGATTTTTGCCGAGAGGGTCGGCATGGTCATAGATAAATGCCCGCCCGCCATTCCACGGCCCCGCCACATAAGTGAAGTGCTTGAGGGCATCGAGTTTTTCACGCTCGGTTTGCGCTCCCGTAGTCATGGTGAGAAGTGATTGCGCCATGTGCTCAACTTCGGCTTTGGTATTGCCAGCCGCGCCGCCCGCCATTTGGTCAATGGCGATTTTGATATCCAGCGGGTCACGCCCCTGCGCAAACAGCGCTTCAATCTGGGCTTCAAGCTGCTTGTTTTCAAAAGTCGCCGCAATGCTTGGAAGCATCGTGAGCAAGAGCATCGTAATGAATAACAATAAACGCATAATAACCCCAGATTTAATGAGAGGTTATTGATGCACGCAACCACAAGTCAATTGCGACTTAGGGTTTTGAACAGGTGTTTCTTGGACTCGTCATAAAAAAGGCCGGACTTTACATCCGGCCTTCTCAATAATCACTACACCACGCTTACAGCGAGCGCTTGATGCTTTCGACGCGGAAGCACTCGATGGTGTCTCCGGCGCGGATGTCTTCGTAGTTTTCGAAGGCCATACCGCACTCTTGGGAAACCTGAACCTCGGACACTTCGTCCTTGAAGCGCTTGAGGGTCTTGAGTTTACCTTCGTGGATAACCACGCCATCGCGCAGCAAGCGTACGCCTGCGCCGCGTTCGACATGGCCGTCGGTGACCATACAGCCCGCAACCTTACCAGTTTTGGTAATGTTGAACACTTCGCGGATTTCCGCGTTGCCGAGGAAGGTTTCGCGGCGCTCTGGCGACAACATGCCGGACATGGCGGATTTCACATCATCAACGAGATCGTAGATGATTGAGTAGTAGCGGATTTCGATGCCATCGCGGGCAGCGGCGGCGCGGGCTTGCACATTGGCGCGCACGTTAAAGCCAATGATAGCGGCACCGGATGTATTGGCCAGAGCAATATCAGACTCGGTAATCGCGCCTGCACCCGAATGGATGATGCGGGCCCGCACTTCGTCAGTAGAAATCTTATCCAGCGCACCGGCAATGGCTTCGATCGAGCCCTGCACGTCGCCCTTGATAACCAGCGGGAAGTTTTGCAAGCCGGAGGTTTGCATTTGCGTCATCATCTGCTCTAGCGAGCCGCGCATACCGGCCTGCTTGGCGGCCTGCTTGTCGCGAGCCTTGTTTTGACGATAGCTGGAGATTTCGCGTGCCTTGGCTTCACTATCGACGACGGCGAAACGATCACCAGCAGATGGAGTGCCTTGAAGGCCGAGAATTTCTACCGGCATGGATGGGGTTGCGATTTTAATTTGCACACCAAGATCATTAACCAGCGCACGAACGCGGCCCCACTCGGAACCGGCAACAACGATATCGCCCGGCTTCAAGGTGCCTGCCTGAACCAGAACCGTGGCAACCGGACCGCGACCCTTATCAAGCTTGGCTTCGATGACGACGCCTTCAGCTGTACGATCCGAATTCGCCTTCAGTTCAAGAACTTCAGACTGCAACAGGATTGTTTCGAGGAGCTTATCGAGGCCCTTGCCAGTCTTGGCGGAGACCTCAACATCCATGGTCTCGCCGCCCATTGTTTCCACGAACACTTCGTATTGCAAGAGGCCATTGCGAACCTTTTGCGCATCTGCATCCGGCTTGTCGATCTTGTTGATGGCAACAATAATCGGCACATTGGCAGCTTTTGCCTGAGCGATGGATTCAATGGTTTGCGGCATCACGCTATCGTCTGCCGCCACCACGAGGATGACGATATCGGTAGCCTGCGCGCCACGGGCACGCATTGCGGAGAACGCGGCATGGCCGGGTGTATCAATGAATGTCAGCTTATGGCCGTTATAATCGATTTGGTATGCCCCGATATGCTGAGTGATACCGCCCGCTTCGCCTGACACTACATTGGTTTTGCGGATGGCATCCAGAAGCGATGTCTTACCATGGTCAACGTGACCCATGATGGTGATAACCGGTGGACGGGACTGCTGGTCAGCAACCGTATCGGAAACGCCAAAGAAGCCATCTTCCACATCGCTATCAGCGACGCGTTTTACCGTGTGACCAAAGTCAGCGGCAATAAGCTCGGCCATATCAGCATCGATGATATCGGCAGACTTAAACATCTGGCCTTGCTTCATCAGATATTTGATAACATCCACCGCACGCTCGGCCATACGCTGAGCGAGATCTTGGATGGAAATTGTTTCCGGCAGCACGACCTCACGTATAATCTTCTCGCGCACTTCCTGCATTTGGCTGCGTTTGAATTTTTCTTGGCGACGACGCATCGAGGCAATTGAACGACCGCGCTGGCTATCGCCGTCTTCCGTGCTGGTGACGCTGGTAACTGTCAGCTTGTGGCGGTTATCAACTTCGACCTTAGCCTTGGTCGGGCGGGCCTCCACCTTAACCGGTGTCTTGTTGCCAACCGGGAACGCTGTGCGCCGCACGGGAGTGCCACGACGGTCATCTTCTTCCGCACCACCCGGGCGGCGGACACCGGGACGCGCGACAACTGCGCCCGGACGCGCTTCAGCTTCCGCGACAGGTGCACGGCGCTTTGCTTCATCTTCTGAACGACGGCGCGATTCTGCCTCGTTCTTCAACCGGACTTCTTCATCCAACTGGCGACGGGCTGATTCTGCATTTTCGCGGGCGCGGCGTACTTCATCTTCCGCGCGGCGGCGGGAGTCTTCAACAGCTTTAATGCGGTCTGCGGCATCGCGAACCTGCGCGCCTTCAAGCGCACGGCGACGGGCAGCCATTTCATCATTGGACAGTACATTCAGAACCATGCCTGAATTGCCACGCGAAGGCAGTTGGCGCATTTCAGGGCGACGTTGCTGATACTGATTGTTCGACGGTGCTTGTTGCGGGCGCGACGGAGCGGCACCTTGCGGGCGGGCCGCGGTTGTCGGGGCAGCCGGCGCCGGTGCGCGCGGCGCAACAGCTACTGGTGCAGGTGTTGGCGCGACAACAACGGGCGCGGCAACGACCGGAGCCGTAACAACAGGCGCTTCGACCTTTGGCGCTTCTACAACAGGCGCGGGAGCGGGAGCGGGCGCGGCAACAACAGGAGCCGGAGCTGCAGCCACTGGCGCGGGTGGCGCAACGGGCGCGGGCGGTATGTTGAACAGCCCCTTGGCCTTATCATCAGGCCGCGAAAATTTGCTTTTTTTCGTCTCAACAACCACTTGCTTGGTACGGCCGTGGCTGAAATTTTGGCGCACAGAACTTTGTTCGACGCCCGGCCGCTTCAGGGTCAGGGTCATTTTTGGTGCTGCGTTGACACTGAGTGTCTTGTCGTCGCCAGATTTAGTATCGCTCATTCGGTTTCCTTCGCGGCGCGATCAATTTTGAGCGCCTCTCTGTCGTCTTCCAGTCCGCGGTAACGGGCAAGGGCAATAGCCCTTTTGGCGAGGCCTGAGCCCGCTGATCCCCTTAAGACGGCTGCATGTATTACATTTCCGCCGCCCAATGCCAAATCCATTTCGACGCTGGTTAGCAGTTTGAAGGCGGGGATAACAGGTCCGCCGGTCATTGCAACAGCTTTTCGTGCTTGGTCCATCTTACGGACCCCGTCGTCGGCTGCCTCAAACGCGTGGAGCACGAGAATTGCCTCTGCGCCGCGCAATGCACTTTCAACTTTTGCAGCCCCGGTGAGGAGCTGTCCCGCCTTACGGGCAAGGCCTAATGTACCTAAAAAATGTTTAACCATCAACTGGTCAACGTCTGTGCCAAGGGTGGGCGATACTGTCACATCTTCTTTAAGATTGCGCCCGAACAGCTTGCGCTTAACCGCCTCATCGACAGCCTCACGGGTAGCAGTGACCCAGCAACCACGGCCGGGCAATTTTTGGCGCAGATCCGCCACCACCGCGCCATCCGGCGCGGCGACAAAACGGATCAACTCATCGGCAGTGCCGGCGTTCCGTGTAACAATACAAGTGCGGTCGATTTCTTTCCGCATGGTGGCTCCGCCTGATGCCCATCATGGCGTCAGGCTTCTACCTCTGCGTTTTCAGCCAAGGCTGCTTGCTGGGCTTCAATATCCGCCTCGGTAATCCAGCCTGCCTTCAAACGAGCTGCAATAATCATCTGTTCCGCATCCGTGCGGGAGATGTCAAAGCCGGTGAGAATGCCATCAAATGTCTTTGTTTCTCCATCTTTACGCTCTTTCCAGCCGACCAAATCGTCGGCGGAATAGCCTGCAAAATCTTCAATTGTCTTGACGCTGTCTTTGCCGAACGCAACCATCATCTTGGTGGTAATGCCGTCAATTTCGCGTAATTCATCAGCAACGCCGAGCGCGTTACGCTCAGCATCCAGCTCGCCTTCGATGCGGTTGAGATAATCATTGGCGCGGGTTTGAATTTCCGTTGCGGTATCTTCGTCAAAGCCGTCAATATTTGCAATGTCCTTAGCATCAACAAAAGCGACTTCCTCAACAGACGAGAAGCCTTCTGAAGCCAGAACTTGGCCGACCATTTCGTCCACGTTCAATGCTTCCATGAACAGCGCTGAACGCTCGGCAAATTCCTTCTGGCGGCGCTCGGACTCTTCTGCTTCGGTGAGAATATCGATATCCCAACCTGTAAGCTGCGAAGCCAAACGAACGTTTTGGCCGCGACGGCCAATGGCCAGCGACAATTGATCGTCGGGAACCACTACTTCGATGCGCTCTGCATCTTCATCCAAAACAACTTTGGTCACTTCGGCAGGCTGAAGCGCGTTCACGAGGAATGTGGCGGCATCGGGTGACCATGGAATGATATCTACTTTTTCGCCCTGCAATTCGGCCACAACCGCCTGAACGCGTGAGCCACGCATACCGACGCAGGCGCCGACCGGATCAATCGAAGAATCGCGCGAAGTCACGGCAATCTTGGCGCGGGAACCCGGATCACGGGCAACCGACTTGATTTCGATGATACCGTCGTAAATTTCCGGCACTTCCATGGTGAACAATTTTGCCATGAACATCGGGTGGGTACGCGAGAGGAAAATCTGTGGACCGCGCTGCTCGCGGCGCACATCGTACACATAGGCACGAACGCGATCACCATAGCGGAAGTTTTCGCGCGGGATTACTTCATCGCGGCGGATAATGCCTTCGCCCTTGCCGATATCGACAATGACATTGCCATATTCAACGCGCTTAACAGTGCCGTTTATGATTTCGCCGACGCGGTCTTTGTAATCGTCAAACATACGATCACGTTCAGCTTCGCGCACTTTTTGCACGATGACCTGCTTGGCGGACTGGGCGGCGATGCGGCCGAAATCCATCGGTGGCAATTGCTCGGCAATAAAATCGCCCGGCTGCGCATCAGGATTGCGCTCACGGGCGCGGGCCATATCAATCTGAATACCGTTGTCTTCAACCTTATCGACAACTTCGAGCAAGCGCTGGAGCTTGATCTCGCCAGTGCGGGAGTTGATGTCGGCACGAATGTTGGTTTCCTGACCGTAGCGCGAGCGCGCGGCCTTTTGTATGGCATCAGCCATCGCGGCAAGCACGATTTCTTTGTCGATGGACTTTTCACGCGCAACCGCATCAGCGATCTGTAAAAGTTCAAGCCGGTTTGCACTGACTGCCATGTTTATCTCCCAATCAACAGAACTGTTTTTTAGTTCCGCATGTCAAATTTTAGGCGTCGCCGCCTGTTTCGTCTTCAACTGTATCGTCATCGATAACAGTGTCGCCTTGCGCCTCGCGAAGTGCCTTATCACGCTTCAGAGCTTCGCGGATCAGCTCTTCCGTCATAATAAGCCGCGCGTCCGAAATTGTATCATACGACACTCGAAATGTCGGATCTTCGCCATAAGCTGCCGTATCATTGACGAAAGTAAATCCAGTATCGTCGGACTCGGCGAGTTTGCCCTTAAAGCGGCGCTTGCCGCCGATCATCACATTGGTTTCCAGCTTCATCGAATAGCCGTGCCAGCGCAGAAAATCCGACTTGCGCACAAGCTGACGCTCAATGCCGGGCGATGACACTTCTAAATGATATGCGCGGGTGATCGGATCATCCGCATCCAACACAGGCGAAATCGCCTTCGACAACCCTTCACAGTCCTCAACAGACATCGTGCCATCGGCGCGCTCCGCCATGATCTGCAACGTATAGCCATTGACGCCGGATAGATGCACGCGCACCAGCTTGAAGCCAAGCGATTCCATTGTCGGCAAAATAATCGCCGCAACCTGGCCTTCAGTGCCGGATTCACGGATCAAACGATCATCGCCCGCGTATGTCGGCTTGCTGTCATATATGGTTTCTTCGCTCACGCGATTGGTAACTCCGATTAAGAATGATCGGCCAATAAAAAAGAGCGGGTCCGGTAGGGCCCACTCTTCATCTGTCGATCAAGAATTTGAAGTTCGTTTAGCGTGGATTAGGGCGCAGCGCAAGTGTTATGAAGGAGTGCGAAGGATAGAAGGATTACTGGTTGCTTAAATACCCCCGCATTCGCTGCTTCTACCCGTAGTTTTTTGGATCATTTTATCAAAAAATTGAACACACTATTTTGCCCGATACTCTGATTCAGCGTTTTTTGAACGTTAAATAGGCAGGTATTCTGCCTTCACGATAGGCCTTCGCCTCATAGCGGGTGCCAGGCCAAGCCTCAAAAGGTTTGCGCCAGTCATCCGCGCTCGTTGCCGCAAACTCAAAGGATCCATTTTCTTCAACGTGCAAAAGCGTCCAGTTCACATAATGCTCAATATCGGAGGCAAAGCGGAACAGGCTGCCGGGTTTTAGCACACGCACCATGCGAACCAAGTTTTCAGGGCTGACAAAACGGCGCTTATGGTGACGGGATTTGTGCCACGGATCAGGATAGAAGAGATCTATTCCCGACAGTGAGTTGGCTGGCAGCCAATCCAGCACCAAGCCGGCATCCTCATCATAAAGACGCAGCGAGCCCATCGGTTCTTCGTGCAAATAAGTGACCATTTTGGCCAAGCCGTTGACGAATGGCTCCACGCCGATAAAGCCAGTGTCGGGAAAACGCTTTGCCTCATGAAGCAAATGCTCGCCTCCGCCGAAGCCGATTTCCATGCGCATGGTTTCGACGGGCGTAGAAAACAATGATTTCAAATCTGCGGGTGGGGGCACTGTCAGGTCCAATTTGAGACCGGGAAGCAGTGTTTCCATCAGCCCAGTTTGAAGCGCACGCAATGATTTGCCGTGGCGGCGGCCAAAGAAGGCCCCGCCAGCACGACGTTTTCCTGTGTCGATGCCCAGAATTAAGCTCCGACGGCCTGCTTTAAGGCAGCGGTCAGATCAGTCTTTTCCCATGAGAACGAGCCGTCTTTGCCCGGCTTGCGACCGAAATGACCGTAAGCGGCAGACTTTGCATAAATAGGCTTATTGAGGTCCAAATGTTTGCGAATACCGCGCGGGGTCAAATCCATCACCTGACGCAACGCGATTTCCAGCTTTGCTTCATCAACCTTGCCTGTGTCATGCAAATCAACATAGATTGATAATGGCTCGGCAACGCCAATCGCGTAAGAAAGCTGAATCGTGCAACGCTCTGCAAGCTTTGCAGCAACCACGTTCTTTGCCAAATATCGGGCGGCATAGGCGGCAGAGCGGTCAACTTTTGTGGAATCTTTGCCTGAGAATGCACCGCCGCCGTGAGGGGCCGCACCGCCGTAAGTGTCCACAATAATTTTGCGACCTGTGAGGCCCGCATCGCCGTCCGGTCCGCCGATAACAAACTTGCCGGTCGGGTTAATGTGCCAGACGCAATCTTTGGCAATTGACAGTTCGCCAAGTGCCTCACGAACGTAGGGCTCAACAACTTCGCGAACCTTGGCCGAAGACCATGTTTCGTCTAAATGCTGCGTTGAAACCACGATCTGCGTTACCGAATGCGGCTTACCATCGGCATATTGTACTGTGACTTGGCTCTTAGCATCAGGGCCGAGCTTTGCTGCATCGCCAGTCCCGCTCTTGCGGGCTTTATTCATAAGTTCAAGAATTTTGTGAGCGTAATAGATGGGAGCAGGCATCAAATCCGGTGTTTCGCGACAGGCATAACCAAACATGATTCCTTGGTCGCCAGCGCCTTCATCTTTATTGCCTACAGCGTCAACACCCTGAGCAATATCTGCTGATTGACGGTGCAAAAGCACATCAATTTTGGCAGTCTTCCAGTGAAAGCCATCTTGCTCGTAGCCTATTGCCTTGATTGCTTTACGTGCAACGGATTTAACCTTGGACTTCATGGTCTTTTCGTCCATCGAACAACGAACTTCACCTGCAATTACAACACGGTTGGTTGTGGCAAGCGTTTCACACGCGACGCGAACATCCCAAGGACTCATGCCCGATTTTGCTGCTTCACGAAAAAATAGATCCACAACTTCATCGGAAATCCGGTCACAAACTTTGTCCGGGTGGCCCTCGCCAACTGATTCACTTGTAAATACGTAATTTGCACGCGCCATCTTCATTCCGCCTTGTTCACTTAAAAGGCGCAGACGCGCCATCCCATGGCGCGCCTGTTAAACGAAATCACTTAGACAGGTCAAGCTATCGCTATTGATAAGGCTCAATTAGATTTCAGCGGTATCGCTGAGGGACTTCACCAAATCAATAATTTTTCGGCGTACCTTTGCGTCTGCAATTTTCACAAAGGCACGGTTGAGCTGCAAGCCCTCGGTACTATTGAGAAAATCGACAACATAGGTCGTGCTGTTTTCTTCAGCAAGACCACGGTTTACGGCGCCGGCCTCTCCTGGTGCATCGTCAAAGAAAAATGAAACTGGAACACTAAGAACATTGGCAATAGCCTGAAGTCGGCTTGCACCAACGCGATTCGCGCCCTTTTCATACTTCTGAATTTGCTGAAATGTAATGCCAAGTGCGTCGCCAAGTTTTTCCTGGCTCATGCCAAGCATATTGCGGCGCAAACGAACTCTACTTCCAACGTGTGTATCAATCGGATTAGGTTTTTTCTTGTTTTCTATCATTTTCTTTTCAACCGTCATTGCGGTTCGCTTCTTGTTTTTACGCTGCTTCGCAGCTGGTTAATGATCGGATCACTATCACGCAGCCAATGCGCACAATCGATCCTAGTATGCTCACATTTATTGGACCGATTTTTTCATTCTGTACCTGCGTCGCAATTTAGTCAAACTGGAGATTGCAAAGAGAGCAGCAAACAGAAGAAAAATTACGCGTTGGCCGTGCCGATTGTATATTGTTGGCTCTAAAGGGGTAGCAATCGGTACGTCTAAAATGCCAATTACATCAAGTGCCAGTGCCGCTATCACTCTACCATAGCCATCAACTTCACCGGATATTCCATTGTTGGCTGAACGAATCAAGGGAATTCCAGACTCAACTGAGCGGAGTTGAGCCAATCTGAAATGTTGGTAAGGTCCGGGGCTTTTGCCGTACCATGCATCGTTGGTTATGTTCACTACAATTTTGGCCTCGCTATTTTCTTGAGCGGTTGCACCCGGAAATATAATCTCATAGCAAATAAGAGGTAAAATTTTTGGCAAGTTTTGCAGTTTGAAAATATGCTCACCGCCGCCCGCACTAAATCCGCCCGGCATCGCGACCTCTTGCACACCAAGCGAACGCAATAGATCGCCGAAAGGCAAATATTCGCCAAATGGAACGAGATGCACCTTATCGGCGGCATCAATGATTTCGCCCTTACCATTTATCGCGAGCATACTGTTGTAATAGCGGACAGCATCACCAGCATCGCGCTGCCCCTCCTGTCGCACTGCACCCGTCAGAAGCGTCTGATTATCATCCAACGCAGCGCCAATTGCCGATAGTGCCTGCGGGCGATCGGTAAATATGAAGGGGACGGAAGTTTCCGGCCAGATGATTAGATCAGGCTTCGGCTGCTGCGCCCCGGGAACTTGAGTTGAGAGTGATAGGTAATTTGCAAAAATCCTATCGCGCTCAGCTACATCCCACTTTTCGGACTGTTTGTATGAAGGCTGCACCAAGCGAACAATCTTTCCGGTGGTTTGCTGCTTGATTGGATTATTGTGGATAAGACGCCAGTAGCCGTAGCCTCCATGGCCAAGGAGCAAGCACAAAGCCAAGAATGGCCCCATCAGTTTGTGCTTATGAAGGCCGATCGTTGAAGGTAGAGCAAACATAAATACGGCAAGCGCATTCATCCCTGTCACGCCAAAAACGGAAGCACTTTGCATGAGGAGGGGGGAAGGCATCGCGGTGAGGCCTATGCCATTCCACGGAAAGCCGGTGAAAATATTTGCCCGCAACCACTCAGCGATGCCAAAGCCGAACGCTAACGCGGCCGCCGCCCCGACACCATTACCCCAAATGCTTTTGCTTATCATCGCCGCACCGGCATAAAATAGCGCCAGCAACGCTGGCAGCCCAAAAACTGCGAGCGGAAGCGCCCACAAAAATTCATTACCCTGCGCGACCATGGCGTTCGCAAGCCACCATAATCCAAAGACAAAATAGCCAAACCCGAAAAACCACCCGATGACTGCGGCTGGATATAGTCTAAGCGTGCCGCGAGCATTCTGTGAAGGAACAGCTCCATCAAGCAACCAAAGCAGAATTGGAAAGGAAATAAAGCCGACTGCGAAAAAATCGAACGGAGGCAGTGCCAATGTCAATATCGCGCCAGCGAAAAATGCGAGGGCATTGCGCTTCCAACCCCAAAGCGACATAATATTACCTGCGAGTATCTCGAACATTTAATGCACCCAAAGCGAATCAATCGCTTTGTTTAGCAGTGAACAGGCACTTCAAGAACCTGGCGTGCCGCGTTCAAATGAAATCATAACTTTCCCAGGGGCTAAGGCTAATTTGCTTCCTGTCGATTGAACTATACGCGGCTGATTTATCAGGTGACGACGCGCGTAATTTGCACCTTTTTAATACGCCGGTTGCTTGATTCCAGCACTTTGAACTCAAACCCCGGAATGGCCATAAACATCTCACCCTTATGCGGCAACCGACCAAGAGCGGAAATTACTAAGCCGCCAACGGTATCAACATCATCACCATCTTCCCCCACGACGAAATCCGAACCGATTGTCTCAGTGACGTCTTCAAGCTCTGCGCCACCATCGACTATGTATACGCCCGGTTCTTGTTCAATGATTTGAACCGCTTCGTCGTCATGCTCGTCTTCGATATTACCAACCACCATCTCCACGACATCTTCCATCGAGACCAAACCATCTGTGCCGCCGTACTCGTCGATCACCAAAGCCATCTGGGTGCGGGATGATTTCATGCGCTGAAGAAGATCGCCAGCGAGCATCGAATGCGGCACAAACAGAACTTCGCGGATCAGCTTTAATTCGCCAATAGTTTTGTTCAAATCTACTTTTGCAAGATCAGGAATAGATGCATCAGCGGCTTTGCGCGTCTGTGCCGATTTCGCACGCGATGGCTTGCGGGTACGGGCTGAGCGAGTGATATGGCCAAGGACATCGCGAATATGCACCATGCCTTTTGGATCATCTAAATCACCGGAATAAACCGGCATTCGCGAATGACCAGAGCTCTCAAACAAGTCGAGCAAAACGGCCAGCGTGGTATCAATCTCGACACCCAAAACATCTGCGCGCGGGATCATCACATCTTCAACGCTGACTTCTCGAAATGTGAGAATATTGTTCAGCATCTCGCGCTCGCCAGCTGAAAAGCTAGAGCCATCTGCATCGTTTTCTGCCAACGCATCAGTTAAATCGTCGCGAAAATCAGCTGTCGACTTGCCTCGAAAACGCTGAGATATCCAGCGCAAGATCGAGCCGCGATCCGGTTCAGACCGGCTACTTCGGGAGGGGTTTTCACCAGCCTCGTTAGTGGTTGTTGCCGGTTTCGCAACAGCCTTAGCGTCGGGCACGGTGGTGGACTTCGTCGGGATGTCAGACATTATTTTCGCTTGATAGCGCATAGGGGTCTGGAATTGCAAGACGTGCCAATATTTTGCGCTCTAAATCCTCCATTACATCTGCCTCATTATCAATCTCATGGTCGTATCCAAGGAGATGCAACAGTCCATGCACCACCAAATGGCTGACATGATTGTCAATCGGCTTGTGCTCTCGGAGAGCCTCGTCACGCACCGTTTCAAACGCTAAGACAATGTCTCCCAGCAAAGGCATCAGCGCCATTCCAGGTTTCAACGGAAATGCCGGGAACGACAATACGTTGGTTGGCATTGCCTTAGCTCTCCATTGGGCATTCAACTCTTTAATCGTGACATTGTTTGTGAAAAGAAGGCTCACTTCGGATGAATTGCCAGTACCTAAACCGAGCTCGTCACAGGCAGCGTTTAGTGCATTAGACACCAAAGTCAGCAACACTGCTTCATCTTGCCAGTCACCACCTTCAATCGAGAGGACCGGGGTTAAAATCGCTACACTCATGCCCTTGGGGCGGCTTCATATTGGCGTGAGCGCGGGCGGTCTGCCTGTGTTTGTGTCGTTGCCTTATCATAAGCATCTACAATTTCGCCGACCAGCGGATGGCGTACCACGTCTTTTTGTGTGAACCGCACAGTGACGATGCCCGGAACTTCGTGCAGCACTTCCAGTGCCTCAACCAGACCGGATTTTTGCCCCATCGGCAAGTCGATCTGGCTCGGGTCGCCGGTGATAATCATGCGTGAACCGTCGCCTAAGCGGGTCAGGAACATTTTCATCTGCATGGTAGTGGTGTTCTGGGCTTCGTCCAAAATCACAGCGGCATGGGCCAGCGTGCGCCCGCGCATGAAGGCAAGTGGTGCAATTTCAATGACACCTGCAGTGATGGCGCGGTCAACCTTGTCGGCGGGCATCATGTCATATAGCGCATCGTAAAGCGGACGAAGATAAGGATCGACCTTTTCCTTCAAATCACCCGGGAGGAAGCCCAAACGCTCGCCTGCTTCAACGGCGGGGCGCGAAAGAATGATGCGCTCGACAGCCCCTCGTTCCAACAGCATCGCAGCATGAGCGACTGCCAAATAGGTTTTACCTGTTCCAGCCGGGCCAACACCAAACACCATCTCTGAGCGCTCCAGCGCGCGCATATAAACATCTTGCGTGGGTGTACGGGCTTGAATGGTACGTTTGCGGGTGGAAATATGGGCAACGGACAACCGGGTTTTCCTCTCGAGAGTGGGCAGCATAGGCTGATCGTCAGCAGCTAGCGTCATGCGGATTGCGCCGTCCACATCAGAACCATCAATGGAGCGGCCAGCGCGGATCATCGTATAAAGCGCTTCTATCGCACGGCTTGCTTTTTCCGTAGCTGAGGGGTCGCCTTCGAGAAAAAGCTCATTGCCACGTGAACGTGCGATAACGCTAAGCTTCTTTTCAATCTGCGCAAGGTTCTCGTCAAACTGCCCGAAAAGTGCCGTCGCGTGTTTGTTATTGTCAAAGGTCAGGACGATTTGGGCCATGTCGGACGCGGCACCAGCGCGAATGGGCTGGCCTAGTTTCAGCTTTTCCTTGGCAGTCAAACGTCTCTCCTTTTCATGATCCGCAATAAAATTTAGAGCGGTTCGGACAATAAACAATTGGCGCGAACGCCGGTGATTCGCACAACCACAGTCTGGCCGATTTGTGCCGCCGTGTCGTCAAGAATAACGGGTTGAAGGTAAGGTGAACGCCCGACCATTTGCCCGTCATGACGACCGGCCTTTTCAACTAGAACGGACACGGGTTTACCAAACATACTTTCTGCAAAATCATTTTGCTGCTTAAGAATCAGCGCCTGCAGCACTTGTAGCCGCTCGTTCATGACAGTTGGTTGAACATGATTGGCCATATCGCTTGCCGGAGTTCCCGGGCGCGGTGAATATTTGAAAGAATAGGCGGCGGCGTAAGCGGTTTTGCGCACGATTTCGAGCGTGGCCTCAAAATCCTCATCGGTCTCACCGGGGAAGCCAACAATGAAATCGCCAGACAGCGCAATATCCGGACGGGCGGCGCGAATGCGCTCTATAAGTTTCAAATAGTCTTGCGCCGTGTGCTTACGGTTCATCGCCTTCAAAATACGGTCAGAACCAGATTGAACGGGCAAGTGCAGATAGGGCATCAATTGCGGGAGACTACGATGTGCTTCAATCAGGTCTTCGCCCATGTCTCGCGGATGGCTGGTAATGTAGCGCAGGCGATCAAAGCCTTCGACTTCAGCCAAACGATAGAGCAATTTGGCGAGCGTCCATTTAGTGCCGTCCAGCGCCTCACCTTCCCAAGCGTTAACGTTTTGCCCCAGCAGCGTGACCTCACGGACACCGGCAGCGGCGAGGTTTTCTGCCTCCTTTAATATCTGCGAGACGGGCCGCGAAACCTCATTGCCGCGAGTATAGGGCACGACGCAAAACGTGCAGAACTTATCGCAACCTTCCTGCACAGTGAGAAACGCCGTTATACCACGGGCGGCTACCTTGGCTTTTGTAGGCTCAGGCAAATGCGCGAACTTATCTTCGATGGCATATTCCGTATCGGAAACACGCTCGCCAGCATCAACGCGTCGAAGCATTTCCGGCAGGCGATGGTAGGTCTGCGGGCCGACAATCAAATCAACAGCGTGAGCGCGGCGGAAAATCTCTTTACCTTCAGCCTGCGCCACGCATCCGGCAACGCCGACTGCGAGAGCACGGCCTTCAGCTTTACGGGCAGCTTTTAGTTCGCGAAGCTTGCCTAGTTCGGAATAAACTTTTTCCGACGCTTTTTCGCGAATATGGCAGGTGTTGAGGAGAATCAGGTCAGCCTCGTCCAAGCTCTCAGTTTGGTCATAACCCTCGCCCGCCAACGAATCCGCCATGCGGGTGGAATCATAGGCGTTCATCTGGCAGCCATAGGTTTTCACCAAGACTTTGCGGCGGAGGGCATTTTCAATATTGGTAATAAGTTCGCTCATGGCAGGCGCTTTAGCTGGTTTCAAGGCTTTTGAGAAGACTTGGCCGAAACTTGTAACGGGTTGTTTCCAGCAAGGCTTTCGCTATGCATCGCGCGAATCTCTGCTTCAACCTTGCGCGCAAGCACTTTTCTATTGGTCGCTTTAGTTACACGCTGAGGCTGGCCAAACCTCACCTCCACGTCAATGGCGCCTGCAAAAAGCACGCCCCGCAAATGTGGCAGGAGCCCTATTGTGCCAGGCCAGCCGGCAACTGGCCTGTGAAATCTCCCCATCGCAATACCGTGAAGTTTTGTATAGGATATTGAGACTGGTTGCACCAAAACATAGTCTTCCGGATCATTTCCCAGCGCTACCTTTGCGGCTCCGAAAAGCGACGATTTGAACGGGAAAATCTGATTGCCGTCGGATGTCGTGCCTTCCGGAAACAGCACCATAACATCGCCGTCCCTCAAACGATCAGCGATGGCTTTGGCCTGCGCTTTGGCCTTACTTTTTTCGTGTCGCTCGATAAAAATCGTATTCTGTAAATACGCCAGCATTCCAAATAGCGGCCAGTTCTTAACCTCAGATTTCGCCACAAATGACATGCGTCCACGGGAGCCCAGCACCAGAATATCTGACCATGAACTGTGATTTGCCACGAGCAATAGCGGTCGGTCATTGACCATCTCGCCCGTAGAATGCACTCGAAATCCAAGAAGTTTGCACGCCAGCCCTTGCCAAAACATTGGTAACGATTTGTGCCAAAATCGCTTTAACCATGCTGCAAACGCTTGAAACGGAAGTAGACACACTGTCACAACAGCAAGCATGACTACCATCAAGACTATACGAATCACGCCCGCCATTAGTCACACTTCTTTGTCTTAATAGACCGAACCGGAACCGCATATAATTCCAGTCGGTGGTCCACCAGTTTGAAGCCCAACTCACGGCAAATTTCTTCTTGCAACGCTTCGATGCGGGGGTCTGTGAATTCAATCACTTTGCCGGATTTCAGATCGATTAGATGGTCATGATGTTCATTGGGCATTGCCTCATATCGCGCGCGGCCATCGCGAAATTCATGGCGCTCAATGATTGCCAAATCCTCAAACAAGCGAACGGTGCGATAGACAGTCGAGACAGAAATATGCGGATCAAGCGCAACTGCACGGCGGTGCAATTCCTCAACATCGGGATGGTCCGCAGACGCACCAAGCACTCGCGCAATAACGCGGCGCTGGCCAGTCATGCGCACACCTTTTTCGGTGCAAAGTGTTTCAAGCTGTGAGGTCACGCCGTGATTATTCCCGTTCCTGATTAACCGGATTAGTGGAGATCAAGGCGCATGACAAGCGCGGAGGTTTTGCCGTCTTTTGCAGCGTAATAGGCAGGCCGTCTCGCGACTTCCTTAAAGCCAAAACGCTTATAGAGTCCGATCGCGGCCAGATTGGTTTCATCGACTTCCAAAATCAGATACTCGGCCCGGGCACGGTGCAAATGGCGCAGCACAGTGTCCATTAGAGAGTGCCCCAAACCGCAACGGCGGGCGCTTTTTGACACCACAATTGTCAAAATTTCGGCTTCGCCAGCAGCGAGCCGCGCTAGCACAAAGCCGCCGGGTGCGGCGCTCGACCTACCTTCAGGCTTGGCGATAAAGCCGAATACAGGCGCTTGTACCAGCAATGCATGGAATTCTCCATCGCTCCAGGGGCGGTTAAATCCGTCACCATGGAGTTTAGAGATTGACGCGGCGTGGCTGCTTTTCAGGCCTTCAATCACAAAGGTTGGCTTGCGGAAATAGTCCAAAGGCGAACGCATCAGCGGGCAGCCCTTGCAATGGTAAAAGACGCCTGCGGCTTGGCATCAGGGCGACGCAAATACAGCGGTTTGACGGGTAGCTGAAATGCCGGGGTTGATGCCGCTAAAGAGAGGGCCTCAACAGATGGATAGATCAATTCAGGCTGAACATTGAGAATTATTGCGCGGTGCGAAGCCATTAATGCTGAGATGCCAGAACCACAAAGCGTTACCGTGCTAAAATCTGTCTGTTCGGCTAAATCCGTCACAGAAATTTGCGCAGCAACCGTCAACGCTTCACCGTTTGCCGAGAACCGCTGCGCATAAACATCGCCGCGATGGGCATCGATCAATACTAAAATATCATTGGAACCGACACCTTGCGCGGCTTGCGAGGCAAGAGCTTGCAGACTTGTGATACCAATTTTGGGAATGTTCAAAGCAATAGATAAACCAATAGCCGCTGAAACACCGACTCGAATGCCAGTGAATGATCCGGGGCCGATGCAGGCGGCGATGCTGGTAAGCTGGCTAAACTTTGCCTCCGCACGCAACAAAACATCATCAATCACACCCATCAAAAGTTCGGCATGGCCTCTGCCAATATCCAAGGTTTCGGACGCCAAGACCTTATGCGTGGCTACGTCATAAAGACAAGCGGCACAGAGACGGTCTGATGTTTCAAGGGCGAGAAGCATAGGGCTGGATAGCGAAAAGCAGATGTAGGGGCAAGCGCTATCGCTCCATCACTTCCGCGCCTTCAGCTCCAACCGCCGCTGATGCAGCACTGGCTCAGTATAGCCATTGGGCTGTTCGCGACCCTTAAACACTAAATCACAAGCCGCCTGAAACGCGATTGAATCCACGAAGTTTGGCGCCATCGGGTGGTAGAGCGGGTCGCCTGCATTTTGGCCATCCACGACGCCAGCCATGCGCTTCATCACTTCCAGCACTTGGGCCTCGCTTGTTACCTTATGGTGCAGCCAATTGGCGATGTGTTGAGAGGAAATGCGTAAGGTAGCCCGGTCTTCCATCAGGCCGACATTGTTGATATCCGGCACTTTGGAGCAGCCAACGCCTTGGTCCACCCAGCGCACGACATAGCCGAGTATCCCTTGCGCGTTATTTTCAAGTTCGCGCACAATGTCCTCATTGGTCCAGTTCGGACGGGTTGCCACGGGAACGTTGAGAATATCTTCAAGATTGGCACGAGGGCGACTTGCGAGGGCAGCCTGCACATCATGCACATTCACCTTGTGATAATGCGTGGCGTGCAGCGTGGCGGCGGTGGGTGATGGAACCCAAGCGGTGTTTGCACCCGCTTTTGGATGGGCGATTTTCTGCTCCAACATCGCTGCCATTAGGTCCGGCATGGCCCACATGCCTTTGCCGATTTGGGCATGACCAGCCAGACCGCATTCGAGGCCAATATCGACGTTCCAAGCCTCGTAAGCTGATATCCATGGCGCTTGTTTCATGTCGCCCTTGCGGATCATCGGGCCTGCTTCCATTGAGGTGTGCATTTCATCGCCAGTGCGATCTAGGAAGCCTGTGTTGATGAACACCACGCGGTTTGACGCGGCGCGGATGCACTCCTTGAGGTTCACCGTGGTGCGGCGCTCCTCATCCATAATGCCCATTTTAATGGTGTTGGGCGCCATCCCGATAACGGCTTCGACGCGGGTGAAAATCTCGTCAGCAAAGGCCACTTCGTCCGGCCCGTGCATCTTGGGTTTCACGACATACATCGAGCCTTCTGCGGAATTTGCCCTGCGTCCGTTTGTGCCGACATCGTGCAATGCGATCAGGCTCGTCACCATCGCATCCATGATGCCTTCCGGCACTTCATGGCCATCGCGGTCGGTGATGGCGGGGTTGGTCATGAGGTGGCCGACGTTGCGGATGAGCATCAAAGCGCGGCCTTTGAGGACGAGCTGTGACCCATCAGGCGCAGTATAAATGCGGTCCCGATTGAGACGGCGGGTGATGATTTTATCGCCCTTGGTAACATCTTCAACCAAGTCGCCTTTCATCAGGCCGAGCCAATTGCGATAGACCACGACCTTATCCTCAGCGTCCACAGCAGCGATGGAATCTTCGCAATCCATGATCGAGGTGAGTGCGGATTCCAAAATCACATCAGAAATTCCGGCAGCATCAGACGTGCCAATAGGTGTGCTGCGGTCGATAATAATCTCGCTGTGCAGGCCGTTGCGCAACAGCAAAATTGACGTTGGTGCAGCAGCATCGCCCTTGTAGCCGACGAATTGCGACGGGTCAGTGAGGCCGGTTTGGCCTGCGGAGTTGGTGACAAAAAGCATATTGTTGACAGCTGTCAACTCGCTCACACTGCCCCAGTCACCGCCTGCTAAAGGCGCGGAATCATTGAGAAAATTCCGCGCCCAGGCGATAACTTTCGCGCCACGAATAGGATTATAACCCTTGGTTTTTTCAGCCCCCCCGTCGTCCGAGATCGCGTCTGTTCCATAAAGCGCATCATAAAGTGAGCCCCAGCGGGCATTGGCGGCGTTCAGCGCATAGCGCGCATTCATAACGGGAACGACCAATTGCGGACCGGCAACAACAGCAATTTCCGGATCAACATTGGAGGTGGAAACTGCGAACTTTGGGCCTTCCGGCAACAGGTAGCCGATGGAGGAGAGGAACTCGCGATACTCCGCCATTGTGTAGCCCGTCGGGCGCTTGGCCTTATGCCAGTCGTCAATTTGGCTTTGCAACGCGTCCCGTTTAGCCAGCAAGGCGCGGTTCTTGGGGCCAAGATCGTGGACGATGTTGGAGAAGCCAGACCAAAAAGTTGCCGCGTCCATACCAGTGCCGGGCAGCGCCTCGCCCACCACAAAATCATGCAGTTCGCGATCAATCTTTAAATCATTGATGGTCACTTGCTCGCGCATTGGTCTTCCTTTTAAATTTGGCTTATTCAATAGTTTTGACCACAAGCCGTCAATGAGGCAAAGGTATCAACTGCCCAAGCGTGGCCTGCCATGTGCGACTGCGGAAATTGTCGCCTCAATGAACTTGCGCGTATCCTCGATAATCGCAGTCTTGATGTCATAGCTCACATCAACATGGGCGTCGCTAGCGCCTGCTTCCGTTGATTGTGTCATCGCCAGTGCAGATGCCGTGGTTTCCGCAAAGTTCATGGCGTCGGTTTCGGTGGTAAAGTCTTTGACTTGTGCGCCCACCATCACGCGGAAGCGCTGCTCTTCCGGCTGGCTGATATGAGCAACGACTTTAACCCGCACTTCGCCGACAACCGCGCCAATGGCATTGGCGACACCGGCGTTTTCTGGAATGATCGCGATTGTATTCAATAGTTTGCCAACTGCCGGATAGATCAGCGGGGCGGAGGCACCGAGGCCGATGATGCTGCGGTCCAGCGCCAGACTAAACTGCGCGACGTTTTTAGTGCCATCCAAGGTACGCTGCACCAGCGGCAATTTTAAGAGACTTGGGCCATCCAGACCATCTTCGCTGAATGCCGCTTCCAGCACCAGTTCGGCGGAACGGCGCTCCAACGCATGGACCGTGCTGGCGGAAATATCTTCCGCAGTTTCGGCAATGAGCTTGCCGCGACCATCGCGCTTGCGGGCAAACAGTATGGCGCCGAGATTGGCGGCCTCGGTGTTTCCGGTTGTCTGATTGCCCAAAACATGCTGGGCGTCGGTGGGGGTAAAGCCAGAAAGCATGGCAAGGCCGCGTACGACTAGCCGGTTTAACGAGGTGATTTGCGAGGCGGATTGGATGAGATCAATCAGGGAAATTGGTAGGATGGCGAGGCGGTTGTAAAGCGCAAGCTCGGAGGGCGAGAGGCCCGCCGCGAAGCGATCTGACAGACCAGTGCGGAAGGCAAAGCGGCCTTCAAGGCGGTTCCACGTATCGGCTTTCACTTGTTTTTCAAGCACTTGGACGAGACTTGGATGCGCGGCTGCGGCGAGTGCCAGCGGCAAAACGCGGCGGGGCCCAAGCACTATTTTGGCTTCCAGTCCGCCTTCGGGAATGGTGACTTCGCTATCACCGCCCAGCCCGTGGGTGCGCATGGCGACAGCTTCTACCATGGTGCGGAAACCGCCGACGGTGGCGCCGTCTTCATCCAAGCGTGGGCGTCCGTCGGACAAGAGCGCGATGTCCGTAGTAGTGCCGCCAATATCAGAAACGATGGCATTATCGAGGCCGGTGAGAAAGCGCGCGCCGACGAGACTGGCGGCGGGGCCGGAGAGAATTGTCTCAATGGGGCGGGTTTTGGCGAAGTCCGCCGAGACCAAAGCACCGTCGCCGCGCACCACCATTAGCGGGGCATTGATGCCATTTTGGCTCAAAAAACCCTGTGTTGCCTCGATTAAGCGGCCAATGAGGCCAACAAGGCGGGCATTGAGGAGCGTTGTAAGGGCTCGGCGCGGGCCGCCTAGTTTGGAGGAAAGTTCGTGCGACACTGTGACCGGAAGGCCGGTGAGCCGTACCACAAGCTCGCGGGCGGCGATTTCATGGGCGGGATTGCGCACGGCAAACAGCGCGGCAATGGCGACGCCAGTGATGCTATCGCGGATTTCTTTAATCTTGGCTTCGAGCAGATCAAGGTCTAGCGCGTTTGGTGAGCCATGCGCATTGTGCCCGCCGGGGATTGTAATCAGCGGGTCTTTGCCGAGCGCTTCGGCTAGGCCATCGCGGGTTAAGTCCTTGGGTTCAAAGCCAATTCCGACCAGCGCCACGCGCCCGCCCTGCCCCTCTACAAGCGCATTGGTGGCCAAAGTGGTGGACATGGAAACGAGACCGATGTCGCCTGGCTTGGCATCTGCTGCTGCCAAAACGGCCAGCGCTGCGCCGGAAATGCCTATGGAAAGATCGTGGCGGGTAGTGAGCGATTTGGCTGAAGCGATGACGCCGCGTTCCGGACTATACAGAACGGCGTCGGTGTAAGTGCCGCCCGTATCAAAACCAAGCCGCAATTTTTCATGAATTTTTGTCAATTTATTTGCCCAAGCGTCGCGTTATTCCGGCAGACACATAAGGCATGAAACGCTGTTGGGAAAGGGGCGAAACGCTTGTCTAAATCTTGCCCGGATATGGTCGGGGGACGCCCGGGTATCGTACGGAAACCGCACGGGAATGATACCGAGATCATACGCAAACCGTACGAGCGCCATCCTGGCGGCGTCCGCCTGAAATTTAAGTGTTACAATTAACCTCGAGCCATTTCGGCTGCAATGCGGTCTATATCTGACTGCTTGATGCCCGCATCTGCGCGATCACGCGCGGTCATGTTTTCGAGCATAATCTTGGCTTCACGAAAGCTTTTTTCGCGAGATAAGGGCTGGCGAGTGAAGAACAGATTCGCGATGTTGAACATGGTGTCTTGCTTTCAAAGTTTTTGGAGACAAGCCGAATATAATTCTTTTTGAAAATTTGTGCAGTGCAATATTTCAACTTCTGTCATGCTTGGCGGGCATAGTTGGTTAATGAGTAACGCGACAAAATTGTGGGGTTGCTAATCATTGTTGCAAATATGCGAGAGCTGCATGACAGTTGTGAAAACTTACTTCAGGAGATCACCATGAGCGTTTCGCCTTTGCACAAATCTAATATGAATTTTGAAAGCGAGCGGGTGGACTTGGCCTGCGCGTTTCGCTGGACGGTGAAGCTGAATATGCATGAGGCGGTGTCGAACCACTTTTCGCTTGCCGTGAATGATAGCGGCACACAGTTTTTGATGAACCCCAACCAAATGCATTTCTCGCGCATCACGGCGAGCAGCCTTCTTCTTCTGGACGCAGAAGATCCAGCCAGTATAGATCGGCCTGATGCACCGGACCCGACAGCTTGGGGGCTGCACGGAGCGATCCATCGTAATGTGAAACATGCGAGATGCGTGATGCATGTGCACTCTATGCACGCGACTGTCTTGGCCTCGCTGGCCGATTCGCGCCTGCCGCCGATTGACCAGAATTGCGCGACGTTTTTCAACCGCGTGGTGATTGATGAGAATTATGGGGGCTTGGCATTTGAAGATGAGGGCGAGCGCTGTTCTCAGCTTTTGACTGATCCAAAAGTCAAAGTCATGATTATGGGTAATCATGGCGTTTTGATTTTGGGCGAGAATGTAGCGGATGCCTTTAACCGCCTGTATTATTTCGAACGTGCAGCCGAGACTTATATCAAGGCGCTCTGGACGGGCCAAAAGCTGCGGCTTATTCCTAATGACATTGCCGAGAAGACAGCAGCCGAAATTGAAAGCTATCCGGCGCAAGCCGAGCGGCATTTTTCAGATTTGCGGACGTTGCTGGATGAGGAAGCGCCAGGCTATCGGGCCTAATAAAAACTAGAGCAAAGTGCGTTTTGATAGGATCAAAACCTTTGCTCTAACTCTTTGTTTTGTCGCGTTATCCTTAAGCGCTTGATGTGCCACCAAGCTTGGAAACGCTCTAGGGATTGTTGAGATTCAGGATTCCCAATTGGATTGAAATATGATTCAAGCTCCGAAAGGAGTTTGCGATGGATCGATTTGTGTTGACTGATG
>JAYSWX010000085.1:0-10093 GCA_043717855.1 Phyllobacterium sp. | reverse complement strand
ATGGCCAGATGCCGGCTGGCGAACTTGATGACATTATGAACGCGTTCTATGAAGGCCAATATGATGTGCTGCTTTCAACGACCATTGTGGAGTCTGGTTTAGACGTGCCGAGCGCCAATACGCTGATTGTGCATCGTGCCGATATGTTCGGGCTGGCGCAGCTTTATCAGTTGCGCGGCCGCGTGGGTCGCTCCAAGCAGCGTGCGTTTGCGCTGTTCACTTTGCCAGCAAATCGCACCTTAACTCAAACGGCAGAACGTCGCCTCAAAGTATTGCAATCATTGGATAGTTTAGGTGCGGGGTTCCAGTTAGCCAGCCATGATTTAGACCTGCGTGGCGGTGGCAATATGCTGGGTGATGCGCAATCCGGCCATATTAAGGAAGTTGGCTTTGAGCTCTATCAGCAAATGCTGGAAGAGGCCGTGGCCGAGCAGCGGGGCCAAGTGCAGGCTGACAATGGTCAATGGTCACCACTGATTGCCGTTGGCACGGCGGTAATGATTCCGGAAGACTATGTGCCGGATTTGCAGCTGCGTTTGGGGCTCTATAAGCGCCTCGCGGATATTGCAGAAGTGAGTGAAATAGATTCTTTCGGCGCAGAGTTGATCGACCGCTTCGGTGAATTGCCCGATGAGGTGCAACATCTTTTGAAGATTGTGTACATCAAAACGTTGTGCCGCAAAGCCAATGTGGAGAAGCTTGACGCGGGGCCGAAGGGTGTGGTCATTCACTTCCGCAAGAAGGAATTCGCCAATCCCGTAGCACTGGTGAAATTCATCGGTGAGCAGGGCATATTGGCTAAGATCCGCCCCGATCAAGCCATCGTCTTCATCCGCGATTGGCCAACGCCTGACAAACGCCTCTCGGGGTCAGCGGTGCTTATGACCCAACTGGCGAAGATGGTCGCGTAGATGCGCAAAGCTATCTGCGGATGAATATCTCTGTTTGATTATCAAAGCCAAGCTTACGCTGCTATCGCATTCTTAATGGCGTCGTAAAGAATCTCAGGTGTTTGTGCGCCGGACACTGCATATTTTTGATTGATAACAAAGCAGGGAACGGCCGTGACGCCAAGCTTTTTGGCGGTTGCAATTTCCTCAATGACCCCGCCTTCTTCGGCGTGAGTTGGCATCAAGGCCTCCAATACTGAAACATCCATACCGACCTCTTTGCCCGCATCAAGCAATATTTGATGATCGCCAATGTCTTTGCCTTCGGTGAAATAGAGCCTGAAAAGGCGGTCCACCAGCTTGTTTTGTCTTCCCGGTCCCGCCTGCGCTGCCCAGCGGATCATGCGATGGGCATCCAGCGTATTAGGTGCAATTTTGATGGCGTCGAAATTGTAGGTAATACCAACTTGATTACCTAAAGCGACTAATTGTTGGTGGATTTCTCCCAAGCGCGGTCCCGCGCCAAACTTGGCTTCCATATACGTCTTGCGGTCCACGCCGAGCGGCGGAATTGTTGGGTCCAGCATATAGGGCCGCCAGTGAATTTCAGCTTCTACCCCTGGCAGCGCGGCTAAGGCCTGTTCGAGCCTCGCCTTGCCAAGGTAGCACCAAGGGCAAACAACGTCAGAAATTATGTCAATCTTTATAGATGTCATTGGCATACTTCCTTTATTGCTTTGCCCACCATGTCGGCAATTGATAGCCGAACAGTGATATTTTTGCGGGATGCTGCACGCGGGTCCACGATGCAAGCCATTGTTCCGGCAGATAGTGTAACGGCACCACATAGTTGCCGGATATCAGCAGGCGGTCGAGCGCGCGAACATCGTCAACAAACTCAGCGCGGGTCTTTGCCTTGCCCATTGCAGCAATCACAGCGTCAATAGATGGTTCGGCAACTCCGGCATAATTGAAAGTACCATCTCCATCGCGTGAGGAGGAGCCCCAACGGCCAACCTGTTCGATGCCCGGCGAGAGCGAGGCTGAATAGGAAGCCAGCACCATGTCATAGTCCCACACTTGGCGGCGCTGTTGATACTGCGCATCATCGACAGTGCGCACTTGTGCATCAATACCAACTTTGGCCAGTGTGCGTTGATAGACCAAGGCCAGCTTTTCTTCGCTAGAGTTGGCGCATAAAATCTCAAACGCGAGAGGTTTGCCATCCAGACCGGACATTAATCCGTCCCTTATGACATACCCTGCATCTTTAAGCAGGAGAACTGCCTTTAGCATGACGGCGCGGTCGCGGCCGGAACCATCGGTCACACTCGGTTTCCATGTGCCGTCCATCACCTCTGGCGAAAGCTTTTCGGCGAACGGTTGTAGCAGCGCCTTCTCTTGCGCAGACGTAGGTTTCCCCACAGCCGAAAGCTCGGAGTTTTGCCAGAACGAGCCTAGGCGCGCATATTTGCCTGCGAACAAATTCTTGTTAGTCCATTCAAAATCATAAAGCATAGAAAGAGCACTACGAACCTTCCGGTCAGCAAAGACCGGTTGCCTCGTGTTGAACACGAACGCAAACATATTTGCAGGCGTGCCCGCAGTGAACGCTTCCTTTTTAATTGCGCCATTGCTTACAGCAGGGAAATCATAATTGGACGCCCATTTTGCCGGATCGCCCTCTGGATAGATATCAAAAAGACCTTTCTTGAAGCCTTCAAACTGGGAATTTTCATCCTTGAAATAATCGACTGTGATAGTATCAAAATTATCAAAGCCCTTCTTCACGGGTAAATCCTTGCCCCAATAGTGGGGATTGCGCTTGAACGTTATTCGGGTGCCGGGGTCTACCTTGTCAATGATATAGGGACCGGAACCGATCGCTGGCAGGAGCGAGGGCTCGTCAAATGTTGTGCTCGACGAGTGCTTGGGAATGATAGGCGTCATCGCTATAATCAGTGGAAACTCACGATCTGCCTTTTCATTAAAGATAAACTTTACGCCCCGCTCACCGGTTTTTTCTATCTTGGCAATTTTGTCCATTCGCTTGGAGTAGGGCGGGCGACCTTTCGCGGTAAAGGTTTCGAACGTGAATACGACGTCCTCCGGCGTAACGGGAACACCATCAGACCACTTGGCGAGGGGATTGATTTGAAACTCGGCGTAGGTGCGGGCCCCATCAGTATCTATACTGTCGGCTAATAGTCCATAAAGGGTGAACGGTTCATCAGCTGTACGCAGCATAAGCGGCTCAAACACAAGATTGCCAAATGCCGGATCAACTGGCCCGCGCGCGGTTGTGCGCATACTTTTCAAAATGAAGGGATTAAGATTATCGAATGTGCCGACAACACCATAGCCGATGTGACCGCCTTTCGGAGCGTCGGGATTTGCGTATGGTAAGTTAGCAAAGCCAGAAGGAAGGCTTGGATCACCCAGCATTGCAATGCCACTTTTAGGCTCAGCAATGGACGGGCAGGCCAAAAGTGAGCCTATGACAACTGTCTGGGCTAGCCTTATCAAAAATCTCTTCAAAGGCGTCCTCCCGTGGGGTCGGTTAATCTGGTAGCTAATCCTCATCGGCGGTTTCACGATTCGCGCTCATCCAATTAGATACTAGCATTGATTATTTTGGATTACACTTTGTTGGCTTGCAGTAGAATCTAATTTACGCGGCAAACAATTACAGTTTGGGCTGGATTTGGCATGAGTTGCGGTGTATTGGCGATGCCACAGTAAGAGGCCTTTCTGCCGCCTCAATTGGCCAACAAAGAGCCTCTCAGAGTTTTGACCGGTTGTCAGGCGGTCGTTTATAGGGAAGTTGAAAAGATGTCTAAAATGGAAATAACGCTGGTCAAGTCACTAGTTATCGGCGGGCTTGCCCTGACGGCTCTCACGGCCGCACCGGCTTATGCCCAAGATGCAGCAGCGGCAGCGCCGCAAGGCTGGTTTAAGGTTTGCGCTAAGCAGGAAGATAATGATATTTGCAACGTGCAAAACATTGTAACCGCCGACAGCGGCCAATTGCTGACAGCGGTTAGCCTCATCGAGGTAAAGGGAAAAGTTACGAAGAAGCTTTTTCAAATTTCCGTTCCAACGGGACGGTTAATTCAGGCTGGAATTGGCCTTCAAATCGGGCAGTCCAAGCCTGTAAAAGTTGACTACGCTATTTGTTTCCCGGATCGGTGCATTGCTGAAGGTCCACTTACGCCGGAATTCATCGCCGCTCTGAAAAAGGGCAAGGATGTCACGCTTACTTCCGTCAACTTCCAAAATAAGCCAAACCCGATTAAGATTTCATTGGATGGGTTTGGTCCGGTCTATGATGGCCCTGGCATTAAGCAGTCTGAACTTGAAGACCAGAATAAAAAGTTGGAAGACGCCATTACCAAGAAAAAGGAAGATTTTGCTAAAAAGCTCAAGGATGAGCAGGATAAGGCAAAGGCTGCCAGCGGCGGCTAACGGGTTTTATTCGGCGGCTCTAATATATTGATATTATTGAGAAAGGTGGCTTGAGGTCGCCTTTTTTATTGCAATTGCTAAATTTAGGCATAGCCTTTGCCTATTCTGCCCATGCATGTCGTTTGGCGGGTTTTATGGAGATAAAAATGCGAATACTATTAGCCACGGCGCTCTTGGCGCTAACGATTCCTACCGCCGCATATGCCAAAGTTTTCATGCTAGGCGACGATGCTCCGGTTGCTTCAATTGAGGTACCGGATACTTGGGAGCCGGAGGCGTACGCAAACGGTGTGGCCGGCAGTTCGCCTGAAGGCATGTACATGTCCGCTGAAGTGGTCGAAGCGGCAGATTTGGAGGCGGCAGTTACTGCCGGGATTGAGTTTCTACAAGGCGAGGGAGTGGCGCTTGACGACAGCACTATGAAGAGTGGCAATGTCAAAATGGGTGCATATGATGTTGTTTTTCGAGAATGGCATGGCAAAGACAAAGAGGGTGAAGCTGTCGTAACGCTTGGTGTTGTCGTCATGAGCGAAACTCAAATGATGCTCGTGATGTCGTGGGCAACTCCAGATGTGGATAAGGTCAACGGCCCCGATATGCAAAAAATGATTGCTACTGTTGCGGCCGCAAAATGATGGTTTAACACTAAATGGCGGGGGTCACATCCGCCATTTCACCTCTTCAGTTCATCGAGCGGGACCGGCGCACATAAATGCCGGGCTCCGAAGCCTCAAAGAGCTCAGCAATTTTTGGATGCCTCAACGGTTCATCGTTATCATCCGGCAGCAGGTTTTGCTCCGAAACGTAAGCGACATACTCCGTAGATTCGTTTTCCGCTAGTAAATGGTAAAATGGCTGATCTTTGTGAGGGCGCACTGCCGCAGGTATAGAATCGTACCATTCATCCGTATTGGCAAACTGGGGATCAACATCGAAGATTAAGCCGCGAAATGGAAAAATACGATGTTTCACCACTTGGCCAATGCTGAAATGCGCTGATTTGAACTTTGTCATTGTCTAACCTCTGACCCCTTTCTTAAGGCTAGCGAGCATGGCTGTAAATCCTGATCCCGGACGCATTCCTTCTCGCATGAAAAATCCACGCAAAGGCGTCACCACGTCTAGCGTAGCAAGGCCGAGGGAGCGAACTATCTGCGCAGGCAAGAAAGATGTGAGTAAAGAGCG
This sequence comes from Phyllobacterium sp., assembly GCA_043717855.1. Taxonomy (GTDB): domain Bacteria; phylum Pseudomonadota; class Alphaproteobacteria; order Rhizobiales; family Rhizobiaceae; genus JANMEX01. The sequence goes on along the minus strand of JAYSWX010000085.1, from coordinate 4,553 downwards.
GTTGAGCGCATCCACTGCGCCGGTGCGAGCCATAACATCTGGTCGCCGTCCCCGGTCATAATCAGACGTCTGTTTATCGTTACCGAGCCTTGATATATCTTGGCTTACGACGTCACATAATTTTTCGACATCCCTTATGCCAAGGTTCAGCCCCTGCGCACCGATTGGCGGAAAGAGATGTGCAGCTTCGCCGACAAGGAAGATATGATTACAGGAAAAGCGGGAAGGGTAATGTCCAGACAAGGCGTAGACTTGGCGCTCCGTTGCCACGGTCACTTTGCCGAGCATTGATTGCATACGTGATTCCATCAGGCGGGATAGTTCATCCGCGCCGAGCTTCAAATAGTTGTTTGCGGTATCAGGATTTAAAACCCATACCAAGCTGGATCGGTTGCCCGGCAAAGGCACCAACGTAAACGGACCAGTTTCTGTATGGAATTCAGTCGAGCAATTTTCATGGGATTTTGTGTGCGCGAATATCGTGACCAGCGCCGACTGTGGATATGACCAAGTGGTGGTTTTGATTCCAGCGGCGTCGCGTGCGAGTGAACTTCGTCCATCAGCGCCGACAACGAGCTTCGTCTCGATGACCGCACCCGTCTCAAGCGTCACACGTACGGTTTCCGTATCATCTCCGTGCTCATTACGTATCGTTTCTGGATGTACATCAAGCGCTTGCTGACTGCCTAATTCATAGCCTGATATAGCAGCGTTAACCTGTTCAATATTAGGCCGGGACCTTAGCGCATCCGTGAGCGCAGCGTTCAGAATTGCGTTTGGCATATTCCATCCAAACGCTTCTTCTGCAATATCCGAAGCTTGAAATGTCACCGGACGGGAACGGATAAGCCGGCTGGTACCATCCAAAATACGCATCACTTTAAGTGGTGCAGCATTTGGCTTTATAACACTCCAAACGCCAATTCTCTCCAATATTTTTATCGAAGGCATCATCAAAGCCGTGGTGCGCTTGTCAACATTTGCTTTTTTTGGGCTGATAATCGTAGTTTTTATGCCCAAATCCGCCAAAGCCAAGGCCGCGATCATACCGACCGGTCCATTGCCAGCTACCACTGCATCAGTTTGAATTTTATGAACCATTATATGAATATCCCAAAATCTCTTACAGAATGAAATGTGGAGCCCAAGCCTAAAACATTCAATTGCGCGTTTTGGCACGGCGCAGTAATTCGAATTTGTAACTTTGCCTTAAAGCTAAGTTCATGGCATAGAAATATTAAATAGTCTCGGGGGAGGTCGGCAATTGGCACGCAAAAAGAAAAAAGTCACTTGGCCGCAAGCAAAAGCCTTCTCTGTGCATCTTCTCACAGCATCCGGCTCTTTTCTGGCGTTCTTATCAGTGGTGGCTGCAAGCGAGCAACGCTGGGCGGCGATGTTTTGGTGGCTGGGTCTTGCACTTTTTGTTGACGGTATAGACGGTCCTATCGCAAGAAAACTGCAGGTAAAGCAGGTGCTTCCAAACTGGAGCGGCGATACACTTGATAACATTATCGATTATATGACTTATGTTATTATACCGGCATTTGCACTCTATCAACGCGGATTTATGGGTGAAGGACTTTCTTTCTTATCTGCTGCAATAATAGTTATTTCGAGTGCGATATACTATGCTGATATGGGAATGAAAACTAAAGAGAATTTCTTTAAAGGTTTCCCTGTGGTATGGAACATGCTCGTATTCACGTTATTCATAGCCGAACCAGGTGAGTATCTAGCATTTGCGGTGGTTGTCGCAGCCGCTATTTTGACCTTCGTACCAATACATTTCCTTCATCCCGTTCGTGTTCAAAGGCTTCGTCCGTTAAACTTTGGAATATTTTTGATCTGGTGTCTTCTGGGCGGGATTGCTCTGTTCTTGTCTTGGGGATCGCCTCCTGCAAGTGCGATGAACGCGCCGTTTTGGCTAAAAGTTGGCATTGGCGTTACGAGCGCCTATTTGTTCTGTATCGGAGCAATCATGCAGTATTTTCCAGATTTTGGGCGAAAAACGGTGCAGGGAATAGAATCATGACGCTCGTCAATGCCGTTGTCGTTCGTAATCACGGCGGACCAGAGGTATTAAAATTTGAACAAATGGAACTGCTGCCCCCGGGTGTTGGCGAGGTTCAAATTCGGCACACCGCCATTGGATTGAACTTCATTGACGTCTACTTTCGTACAGGTCTTTATCCCGTACCAGGCGGATTGCCATTCATTCCTGGTAACGAAGGCGCGGGAGTAATCGTTGCTTTAGGCAGTGATATCAAAGACTTGGCTGTTGGTGATCGAGTGGCTTATGCGTCTGGAATGGGCTCATATAGTGAGGCGAGGAACATCGACGCTGGCCGCGTTGTCAAAATTCCCGATGGTGTGTCGGACCAACACGCCGCCGCCATTATGCTCAAGGGTATGACCACCGAATACTTGTTGTGCCGCACTTTCGGGGTTAAAAGCGGTCAAACAGTGTTGATACAGGCCGCGGCCGGCGGTGTCGGGCTTATGGCCGGACAGTGGGCAAAACATCTTGGCGCAACGGTAATTGGCACCGCCGGCTCACCCGAGAAGGTGATGCTGGCGTTAGCTAATGGTTACGATCATGTTATTGATTATAATAGAGAAAATTTTGTCAGCAGAGTCCGTGAGTTGACCGGTGGCATTGGCGTTGACGTGGTGTATGACAGTGTTGGGAAGACGACTTGGCTTGGTTCGCTGGACTGCTTAAAACCCTTCGGTACGTTTGTTTCATTCGGCCAGTCTTCCGGCGCAATAGAGGGATTTACCCTGGCTCATTTGATGCAACGAGGTTCACTTTATGCTGCGCGGCCAAGTCTTAACGCGTACACCGCAACCCGTGCCAGTCTTGAGCTTTCGGCAAATCGTTTATTTGATGTGGTCAAACGCGGAATTGTAAATATCAATATAAATCAGACGCTTGCGCTAAAGGATGCTGGCGACGCTCATCGCAGTCTTGAAGGTCGGAATACAACCGGAGCCACTATTTTACTGCCATGAGTTATCGCAATCAGGCAAATTGTGAGCTTTCGCTGTATTATTGGTTCAATGACGAATGCAATCGCACCAGCAACACTCGCAATTGTAACAAAGGTGAGAAGGAACGCAGGGACACCTCCAAATATTGGCGCAAGCCAATCTATAAGCATGTACCCGAGATGTTGGTGCAATAAGTAAAGTGGATAACTCAAGGCGCCCGCAAGGCCCGCCGACTTTGTGCAAATGCGGCTGGTTGGAGCGGCATTGATACATAAGACAACCAGCACAACCCCCAATACATTCAACGCCAGCACAATTTCGTGGTTTGGAGCTTCTCCGTATTGATTAACAAAAATTGGAAGTTGGTCTAAAAGTGTTAGACAAGACGCATAAAATGCGGCGGCCAAGATGAGTAAAGGCTTGATACTTATTGATTTCTTCCATATCTCATGAAGCATCATACCCATAATGAACCATGGTACGAACTCAGTCGCCGCTATCAAACGTAGTGCTGCGGAATGTATGAGATGCTGATTGAGTAACGCTATGATTAGCCATGTAATGCTGATTGCAAGCCGATGCCGTTCAAATACTCCGACAAGCAAAAGTATAAAGACCCAAGCATAAAAAATTAGCTCTATGACGATTGACCAATACGCACCGTCCATAAACTTTGAACCTAGCAAAGGGGCAAATATAAATAGATTTTCTATCCAATCTTTCACGCTCACTGTCGCAAAATGTGGCTGGAAGTAGAGCGTTCCCATGAAGGTTAAACTCATACAGATTATAAATGCTGGATATATGCGGGTGAACCGAGCAATAGCGAATTGGAGCGCAGTTCGGCCGTCTGCAGTCCACGCAATAACAAAGCCGGAAATTATGAAAAACCAATCCACCCCGATATAGCCATACATGGCGATGTTTTCGGGCACTGGGATTTGTGTTACCTGCTCGCCACTTGCCGGACCGCGAAAAAACCAATGAAAACAAACCACTGTGACAGCCGCTAGCAATCGCAATGCGTCCAGAAGTACGATGCGTTGTTTGCCTGGGGCAACTATCACAGTCTCGCTCATCGGTGCCCTACTTTCTGTCAGTAGGCCTACAATAGCGCGAATTGAAGTGTCACAATTGATTTTTATGCAACGCAGTTAAACGAATTGGTTACCATGATTAGACCGCCGTGCCGTGAAGATCGTAGGCATCACTTGAGTCAATTCTGACGTTAATAATGTCCCCAACTCGCACTGGGCGACGGGATATAACGTGTACCGAGCCATCAATTTCCGGAGCATCATATTTGCTTCGGCCTTTGGCGGTTGTACCGTTTGAACTATCGATAATCACCGATAGGCGCTTGCCGACTTTGCGCTTTAAAATCTCCGTCGAGATTTTTTGCTGCCGCTCCATAAAGCGCTTATGGCGCACATCTTTGAGTTCTTCGGACACAAACTCCAGACCAAGATCATTTGATTTAGCGCCTTTGACTGCTTCATATTTAAAGATACCAGCGCGTTCAATCTTGGCTTCATCAATGAAATCAAGTAGTTGGGTGAAGT
>JAYSWX010000084.1:0-1511 GCA_043717855.1 Phyllobacterium sp. | reverse complement strand
CGCGAGTGCACGCGTTCGCGGTGGAAGGCATAAACACCGCTGCCAATAACCACTGCCGCGCCTATCAGCGTTGTCAAATCCGGCACTTCACCAAGTGTGAAAAATCCCAAAGTCAGTGCCCATAGCAACCCCGTATAGCGGAACGGCGCAACAAAGCCGATATCCCCGATCCGCATGGCTTGGATGACGAACAAGTATCCAAACAGCAAGCAGACGGATGCAGCTGCGAGTTTTGCGAGCAGAATTCCATTAATGGGTTGCCAGCCGCCAAGCGGCAGATAGAGCACCAACCCTGTCAGCGTAATCATGCAACTGGTTGATAATGCAAGGAAAGCAGAGGGAATGTCTTTCGGTGCCGCGCGGGTTACGAGATCACGGAACACGCAAAAAACCACACACACCACAATCATTAGCGACCAAGAATTAAAGCCGACGGCGCCGGGCCGCACGATAATCATCACACCAATGAAGCCAACGCAGATAGCCAGCCAGCGCCGCCAGCCAACTTTTTCGTTCAAAAAAAGCGCCGCGCCCATTGTCACCGCTAGTGGCAAGGCTTGCAAAATTGCTGACGCATTGCCCAGTGGAATATGTTGCAGCCCGACTAAAAACGTAACAGTTCCAAGCATTTCGCCAATTGAGCGGCCGATAACGGCTTGGCGTAAAAGCATTATCGGCGGGCGCAGAGCGCTGGTTTTCCAGCAGTAAATAAACATCAAAACCGACGCCATAAGTCCGCGTACCAACATTATTTGACCGACATTCAAATGCGCCGAAACCGACTTTGTGAACGTGTCATTGATGGTAAAACCAGCCATTGCAATGGCCATAAACAGCGCGCCGCGTAAATTGGGGGAGAGGGCCAAATTAAATTGCCTTATAGTAATTTCAGTGGTTTAGCGCCTTTTCTTCGATGCTGCGCGTGAAAATGCGACATTTCATAATGCGCGTTAAGGCCCGATAAGACTATCGGCGATCGCCTCCGCCAGGCGGTTATAATGTTTGCTCATGGATGCCGGATACCGCAGCTCAAACGAATGAATGACGCCTTGGTTCCCAAATTCAGCGCGGTGGTAGATAATATCCGTACCATCAAAACCTGAAATAACCATCCATTTTGCCCCGACCTTGCGATATGTCACTTCCTTAAGTCCGGTGGCCACAACATCTGCAAGGCTGTTTGGCGTGTCATCCTGCGCGTTGTTCTGGCCCCAAATGCGCAGACTTGCGCCGTCCTCCGAAAGCAATGTTATGCCATCGCCATTTTCCGGGGCTGGTTCTGCCTTGGTGAAAACATCATCCGGAAATGAGACTGTCGTGCCAAAACGCGGGTTAACATAGGTCTTACTCGCCGCAATTGCGGGTGAAGTGCCTGTAATTGCTGCAAAAAGCATGAATATGAAGAGTAGGCTGCGCATGATCAGATTACCCACCCGTCATACTCATATGGCGAGAAACGGCTGGTTTGTTATGCGTGCGGTCGATAATGAAATCATGGCCCTTCGGCTTGC
>JAYSWX010000083.1:0-1515 GCA_043717855.1 Phyllobacterium sp. | reverse complement strand
CAATATGCGCGGCTAACAGGCTCGAACATATTGACCTGATGTGTTTGCCCGCAATTTGGCATGTGTACCCGCAAAAGATAGCACCAGGAATGCGCGATGCCATTGCCAAGGCCAAGCTTGAGGGCTTCAAGCGCATCTTTATCGGCTACGCTGAGTGCGGCACGCAGGGTGAACTGGATAAGATTTGTGAAGACGAAGGCATCGAACGCATTGGCGGGCCGCATTGCTACGCATTTTTTACAGGCACGGAAAAGTTCCTGAAGGATACCGAACATGAGTTTACGGCCTTTTACCTGACTGATCTATTGGCACGCCAGTTTGAGACATTTGTGATTGAACCAATGAAATTTGAAGAGCATCCTGAGCTCATCAAAATGGTGTTCGGCAACTACACCAAGATTCTTTATCTGGCACAGACACATGATGAAGCACTGCAAGCCAAGGCAAAATGGGCGGCGGATTATCTCGGTCTGGATTATGAATATCGCTACACTGGCTATGGCGACTTAACGAACGCGTTGAAAGCAATTTGAAGTCTATTTTTTGTGTGTGCCTCATTTACTGATCCGAAGGCCTCATAATATTCATCTTTAAGTGACATTCCTTTGGCACAGTGATTCTTAGATTTCAGCCACATCCGGAAAAGTGCTCATGACTGACGACACGTTGTCCAGCGACAACATACCAAAGGCCAAGCACAGACCACTCTCCCAAGTTCTTGATGAATTTGCAGCCAGCGCAACGGGCAATATCAATTTTGCCGATTTGCGCGATGCGTTGGGTGATCGTGCGTTTGCAGCTCTGCTGGTATTGTTTTCGTCAATCAACATTATTCCGATTACACCGCCGGGAACAACGCTGATTTTTGGAATACCGCCGCTGATAATCGCTGTACAAATGATCCTTGGCCAAAAGAAAGTCTGGCTGCCAAAGTTCATTTTGGATCGACCCATTTCTGCCGAACGCTTTCAAAGTCTCATGAGTTACGTGACACCGCGTTTGCGAAAAATGGAACAGTACATCAGGCCGCGCTATTGGCCGTTTTCGACAATGATAGGCGAGCGCTTGGTTGGCGTGCTTTGCGCACTTTTGTCCATATTGGTAATCTTACCCATTCCCGGCGCAAACTGGGTGCCAGCATTTTCCATGGTACTGATGGGCCTGTCGCTATCAGAACGGGATGGACTATTGCTCGTGACCGGTTTGGCTATTGGCGCAGGATTTCTCGCCGTGTTCGCGACAGTCGTGGGCGCTGCCAGCCACCATTTGAGCAATATTTTTAGATAAATATTCTTGCACTTTTCAAACAAAGCGACATGTCGCATACGGGCGTCGTATTTTGATTGAATGGCGTCGTGGCACAACAAGCCACGCGCCGCTATCCCCTGCACTTTCAAACCCGATTGGAGTTATTTATGGCTGATCTCATCATTGTTTTTTGGCGCGATATTCCGGCGCAAATCATTGTCAAAAAAGGCCGCACCAGCGCCAAGCGGGAGCTGTCGCTGCGCTTTA
>JAYSWX010000082.1:0-25744 GCA_043717855.1 Phyllobacterium sp. | reverse complement strand
ATGTAAACCGCTACGTCATGCAAGTCCTTTTCAGCTGAACTGCTCAGACGGTAGGACATCAGTGCGCCACTGCGTCGATAGCTGCAAAAATCCGCTCGAACGCAGCTTCTCCATCCACCATTGGTCCGCTGGCGATGCCTTCATCCCAGAGGCGACCGAGTTCTTCCATGGCGCGGGCGCGCTCATCGCGGCGCGTTCGCCACTCCCGCAAGGCATCGCGCATCACTTCGCTGGCGGAAGCATATTCGCCGGATTCAACCGCCTTGCGCATATCTGCCGCCATTTCAGGCGTAAGGGCGACGGAGATTTTTTCGACATTGGCCATAATCAGATCCTTTTCATTTGGTAGGCAAGTTTCCTACCAAATGAGGGAAATGTCAATCAGGCAGCCTTTTTAGCCTTCGGCGTTACCAAGCCCTTCGCCACCAACAACTCAGCAATTTGTATGGCGTTAAGCGCTGCGCCCTTGCGCAAATTGTCGGAAACCACCCAGATGTTCAGGCCGTTTTCAACAGTGGCGTCCTCGCGGATGCGCGAAATGTATGTTGCGTCTTCGCCGGCGCAATCGATTGGCGTGGCGTAGCCACCATTTTCCAGCTTATCGACAACCAGACATCCTGGCGCATTGCGCAGAATTTCGCGGGCTTCGTCTGCGGACAGCGGGTTTTCAAACTCAATGTTGATGCTTTCGGAATGGCCGATAAACACCGGCACGCGCACGCATGTCGCTGTGACCTTGATCTTGGGGTCAAGCATTTTCTTGGTCTCGGCGACCATCTTCCACTCTTCCTTCGTGTAGCCATCTTCCATGAACACATCGATGTGCGGGATGACGTTAAAGGCGATGCGCTTGGTGAACTTTTTGGCTTCAATGGAATCAGCTACGAACACGGCGCGGGTCTGCGTGAACAACTCGTCCATGCCTTCCTTGCCAGCGCCGGAGACGGACTGGTAGGTCGAGACCACGATGCGCGTGATCTTGGCAGCGTCATGCAGTGGCTTCAATGCTACCAACATTTGCGCCGTAGAGCAGTTTGGATTGGCAATGATGTTGCGCTTGGTGAACTGCGTGATGTGCTCAGGGTTCACTTCCGGCACGATCAGCGGCACGGCGGCATCATAACGCCATGCGGACGAGTTATCGATGACGATACAGCCTTTTGCGGCGATCTTTGGCGACCATTCTTTGGAAATGTTGCCGCCAGCCGACATCAGGCAAATGTCAGTATCGGAGAAATCATATTGCTCCAGCACTTTGCACTTCAAAAGCTTATCGCCGAATGACACTTCCGTGCCGAGCGAGCGGCGGGACGCCAGCGCCACAACTTCGGAGACCGGAAAGCCGCGCTCTTCCAGAATATTGAGCATTTCGCGGCCTACGTTACCTGTGGCACCAACAATCGCTACTTTGAAACCTGCACTATTCATTTTAAGAATTCCTGTTTGGCTCCCCTGAAACTAAACCCGCCCGGCGGGTTCATCTCCCCCGCCAGCCCGGGGGAGTTTCGGGTGAGCAAAGGTGATTAAACCCGTTTGGTGGTTTTTTTGGTGGTGGTCATTTTGGAAACTGTACAAACGCCAACGGCGGCACGCGCCGTTACTTTATCTACAGAAATGGCGAGGCCAAAATGGCTCATCAACATGTTTCCTTGACTATCCGCCGTTGCATAATCGGTTTTGGGCGAGAGTCAAGCATTTGGCGTGTATGCAGTTTTGCTAGACTAAAGTCATAAGCCCATTGGCTAGCTGCCGTTGGAGGCCAAAGTCTGGCAAACCTCTTCATAGATGCGCCATGTGATAACGCCTTTCGAGGGCGAGCGCGATCTAAAATTACAGCCGCTTTCCGGGGAGGAAATACGAAATGGCAACAACGTCAATTGCAGAAAACGCCAGCATGACGCGCGAGCAGAAGAAAGTTATCTTCGCTTCGTCGCTGGGAACCATTTTTGAATGGTATGATTTTTATCTTTACGGCACGCTTGTTGCATCCGTAGGCGGCGCGTTCTTTTCGCCGGAACTATCAGAAGCAACCCGCAATATTTTTGCGTTATTGGCATTTGCCGCCGGCTTTTTGGTGCGCCCGTTCGGCGCTCTGGTATTCGGGCGTTTGGGGGATCTTGTCGGCCGTAAATATACGTTTCTTGTTACGATCGTGATTATGGGTCTGTCGACATTTCTGGTCGGGTTGTTGCCAAGCTTTGCCTCAATTGGCATTGCCGCCCCGATTTTGCTGGTGGTGTTGCGCATGTTGCAAGGTCTGGCAATTGGCGGCGAATATGGCGGCGCGGCAACTTATGTTGCTGAACATGCGCCAAAGGGTCAGCGGGGCTACTATACCTCTTGGATTCAAACGACGGCAACGCTCGGGCTTTTCCTATCCCTCATGGTCATTTTGACTCTTCAGACAAACATGTCGAAGGAAGCCTTTACCGGCTGGGGCTGGCGCATTCCGTTCCTGCTCTCGGCAATTTTGCTGGGCATTTCCGTGTGGATACGCTTGCAAATGAGCGAATCTCCGGTTTTCCAACAGATGAAGGATGAAGGCACTCAATCCAAGGCTCCGTTGTCGGAGGCGTTTGGCCAATGGAAAAATGCTAAGATTGCTATTTTGGCGTTGTTTGGGGCCACTGCCGGTCAAGCTGTTGTTTGGTACACCGGCCAGTTCTATGCGTTGTTCTTCTTGCAGAATGTTCTGAAAGTCGACGCTGCGGCAGTGAACAAGATGGTCGCTGTTTCGCTAATTCTCGGCACCGGTTTCTTCGTTCTGTTCGGCTGGTTGTCGGATAAGATCGGTCGCAAACCAATTATTATGGCGGGCCTGGCACTTGCCATTCTCACTTATTTCCCGCTGTTTAAGGCTTTGACAGTGGCTGCCAACCCCGCACTTGCAACAGCGCAGGTAAGCTCCGTTGCAACAGTAACTGCCGATCCGGCGGACTGCCATTTCCAGTTCAATCCGACAAATACGATTAAGTTCACATCTTCATGCGATATCGCCACTGCGTTTTTGACTAAGAATTCAGTGCCTTACGCCCAAGTGAATGCTCCTGCTGGAACGCCAGCCACTGTCGCAATCGGCGCAACAGTCGTGCCGTCTTATGATGCGGTTGCCGCTGGCGACAAGGCGAAGGCTATGGGTGGTGCATTTGAAAAGGCCATGAACCTGTCCATGCAAGCTGGCGGTTATCCGCTGGTTCGCGATGCGGCCAAGGTGGTTTCTACCAAGCTGGACGCATTGGCAGCGGCAAACCCTGAAGCCAAGATTGATGTGGCTGCAGTGACTGCCGGTGACAAGACCATGATGAAAGTGGCAGATGCTGTGACAGCCAAGTTGCTGAGCGCAGACGAAGCCAAAGCCATCACCGACGCTGAAGTCACCGTTTATGCGGTTCCGGGCGCTGGCGCATTCAAAATGGTGGCTGATCCAGCCGCTGTTAACTGGACAAAAATCATCGGTATTTTGACCATCCTCGTTATCTACGCAACGATGGTGTATGGCCCGATTGCCGCTTGGCTGGTTGAAATGTTCCCGACCCGTATTCGCTACACCGGCATGTCGCTGCCTTACCATATCGGCAACGGTTGGTTCGGCGGATTGTTGCCTGCGACAGTCTTTGCGTTGAGCGCTGCCAAAGGTGATATCTATTACGGTCTTTGGTATCCAATCATCATTGCGGCCATGACTTTGGTAATTGGTCTCTTGTTTGTGAAAGACAATAAGCGCGAAGTTGAACTGAAACACATGGACTAGAGCAAAGTGCGTTTTGATAGAATCAAAACCTTTGCTCTAAGTCCCGGTTTTGTCGCATTTTCCTTAAACGCTTGATGTTCCATCAAGCTTGGAAATGCTCTAAGAAAACCAGGCTGACCCAACCCTCGGGCCAGCCTGTTATTGCCCGGCATGAGCAATCAATGCCGGGCTTTAATTTTTCGTTATGACCAGATACGTAACCGCTATCTTGCCCCTGCCAATTTTGCGGGTAGATAAACAATTGATGACAGAAGATCGCCGCCAATGCCGAGTGTTTGGCCGATAATGTCTCCGTTTTTTCGGCGCTGGCCGTTACGCAGATTCTGGCTTTTCACCATGGCGATAAATGCTGGAGAATTGGCAAAGGTGGAATGACTTAAGCCATCACCCGTGGCACGCACTGACGCTAAATCCAGCACCGTGAGGCCTTGAGCCACCAGCTCGTCCTTGTTGGCACCGGCACCGACGCGGGACTTACCGCCCCGCAATTCACCGGAAATTCGCAGGGCCTTATCTTCCGCAGATACGAGCACCACTATGCCTTTTGGTCTCGTTTTAAGTGATGCCAATTGGGTGCGAAATACGTCTATATCAATATCAGGCGCAGCCAAAATCAGCGGATCAATCATACCAATCAGCGCGCTGTCGCCTTGCAGAGCGAGCGTGCGCAGGGTTTCCATCGTCAATAGTGTACCCATAGAATGAGCAAGCAAAATTACGGATTTAGGTTTGGCGGCGGCGGCAATTTTCAGCGTTTCTAATAACCCCTCGCGGGAATACTCGACGCTGTCACGGTCATACAAATAGAGCGCGGTCTTAGCCGCCGACGGCCACGAAAAATGCAATGATATGCCTGGGATATCAAAATCATGGCGCAGCTGCGCCTGCTCGAACAGGCCCTCGGCAAAGCTGACATTATAGCCGTGGACGAAGATGAATATGTTGCGCTCTTCCGGCGGCAGCAATGCCAGCTCTGAACGCAGGCTGGCGACGAGCACCGCCTCATCGTCGCTACGTGTAGCGCTTGTTACCGCAAATTGCTTTTTCAAATCCGGCTTGGTTGTCGGGAACTCAATGCTCCCTGCCACGCGGTTTTTCGGTACAGACACAGTGAAGTCAGCGAAGTGCAGATTTTCCGAGCGATCGCCGTCAAACATCTGTTGTTTGTCCGCAGAGGGTGCACGCATGGTGGCAAGAAACACACGTTCCGCTGTTGCGTCCGCCGCATTTGAAACTACGCCCAACCCAATGGTAGGCTTGGTGGCGCAGGCCGTGAGCGCGATTGAAAGAACAAGGTGAAGGAAAATGGCGTAAAAGCGCATGGCTGACCCTGAACGTGTTTGCACAGTAGGTGTCTTAATGTCACGGGCGCTGAGGCGCAATCGTTTTGAAGTGAAGACGCAATCAGTGCGGCAATTCTTTCACCATGTCTATCACATCTGTCTCGGATTTTCTCCCGTCAAACTCTTCCACCACACCGAACGGGCCGCCGTAGCTCCACAGGGACCATGCAAAGCCGTAGCGTTCGGCGCGTTCCATTTGCGCTTTATAATATGAGGCGCGGACAGGTCCGGGGATGACGACCGGGTTTTGATATTCCTGCCGGATGATCCCGAATTCGCCGAGCATGATGGTTGAAGGATCAATGTTATTTTTAATTGCCCAATCGGAAACGATGCTGAAGGAGCGTTCCATTTGCGCCTCTTGGCCTTCTTTGGTGGCGATCAATGCTATTTGTTCGTCGAGATAAGCAAGGTGGCCGGAGACTTTGTCAGCGGGCGCGTCTGACTTGATACGCTCTCTTATTGTATTGAGAATTTTATCAAGTTCCGGCTTTGGCGTGACATAAAGCGGGAAGGGCAGACCATAAACATATGGCATGAAATCGCCCGTCCACGTCGCGCCTTGGTGGGTGATGATAAACGGGTCGTAGGAGTGAAACGACCACATGAGATTGTCGTCTGGATAATCAGCGGGGTTCAGTTTGGTCAGGCCATCGGCCCCGCCCCAACAAGCGCCTGTTAAGATAAGTGTGAGGTCGGGTGCGGAGGCGCGGGCAGCGGTAAAAACTTGTTTTTGCTTTTCTGGCCAGTCATTTGTGCCATCGCTGTCGCAATCAATTGTTGGTTCGTTGAAAGGCTCCAGTGCAACACGCTGCGGATTTTCGCGGGCGATAGATTGGGCGATACGTCGGGTAAATGTCAGATAGTTTTCGAAAATGGCTGCATCTTTGAGCACCTCGATGGTGCCGATAGGGCGGGTGGCGCTGCCTGGCAACCAGTGCAGATCAACGATGACATTCAGCCCTGCGTCTTCTGCCATTTTGGCCGATTGAAAAACGGAATCGTAAAGCTGGTCATGCAGCGCAGCGGATTTATCGGATAGAAAAATGGAAGGGTCTATGGGCATACGCACAAAATCAAAGCCGGCGTCTTTCAGTGCTTTGAGCTCAGTTGCGCCCATTGTTTTGCGCCATTCTGGGAACGGCAGAACGGTTTTTGCATCGGACCACTGATCTTCCTGAGGCCATGTTGTCCAAATATCCAACGATATACCGCGCTTGGGTTTGAACGTTGCAGCCTCAACAGCAGGGGCAAAAACGACAGCAAGGATGGCGGCGAGGCGGAAGATTTTCATAAAATACGCGGCTTTCATACTTTTGACTTTTCACGCATATAAAGTGTGCTGTGACTTAAAGGAACGTGAATGCACGAACATGGTGAAAATGCGGGACTGGCTGGCGAGCTGACGCAAGCCGGTCATCGGCTTAAACAGCGCGTCTACTACGAGGATACGGATTTTACCGGTGTGGTCTATCACGCGCGCTATTTACATTTTTTCGAACGCGGGCGGACAGATTTTCTGCGCATCAGCGGTGTTTCGCACACTGAACTTGAGGCAGGTGCGCATTCCGGCCCGCAAGCGGAAAAGCTGGTTTGGATAATCCGGCGGTTGGAAATTGACTATAAGGCTCCTGCCAAAATCGACGATATTTTGACCATCGAAACGCGGACGCTGGAGATTTCCGGTGCACGGATTGTGATGGGGCAGGAGATTTTCTGCGAGGGAAAATTGCTCTGTGTAGCGCGGGTTGAAGCGGCACTGGTGAATGGCGAGGGTCGGCCACGGCGGTTTCCTAGCGAGTGGTTGACCGCATTTCAGCCCCGCTAGCGGTATTGTGGTGAGTCTCTTGAGGGCGGACACAAAGCGGTCAAGCTTGATATTTTGTTATACAAACGATGGTGAAACCATGCTTTGGTTTCAGGCGATAACTGTTCAAATCGTAACCATATGGTCGAAATTCGACTAAACCATTTTTCCTCAAATATTGGTTCGTGGTGTGCAATTCTGTTACGGAGGTCGCGCAATCTTGATAGATCTTTGTGAAGAATTTTAAGATTTTCTCCCTTGGGCCAAAGTCTATGTAAAAACGGCGTCCAGATTATATCACGATATTTATTCTCGTGCATTGCTACCCAGAAATGGAATGTTAGGCCTGCGATAATTCTACCTTCACGTTCTGTCCGCCCGTCATGCTTAATTCGCCTGCGCACCTCTCTCACGTTCGCTCGGCGCTCAGGTGCGAGTTGCATCACGAATATTCGATGTCGATACCAATCACTGCGTCTAAAGTGTACAGAAACGCGTTCCGCTACCGCATTTCTGAGGGCGACTTCAAACCCACTTATCAATTCATGGACGTGTTTTGAGATTGCTGCGTTCAGTTCGTACAATGCCATCGCTTCGCGATCGGTGGCAGTATTGTGAAAGTATGTGGTCAGGCGTTCGCGCCCTATTGTTCCGATCAGTTGGTCAACGTGCTTATCACTGAGCTTCGATATGTATTGATTTATCAAGCTCAATAATGTATCTCCATACCTGAACACCCCGGTGCGTCCCTGTCAGTTTACTGATATATGCCCGGGGTGAAGCATTTGGAGGATAAATTCGTATTTTCCACTTATGCGTTTAATTTAATTATTGTAAAGCTACTTCGTCTGAAATTGGTAATCGCTCGCACAGTTTTGAGCGAGCACCAGCGGCGTCTTGTTTTCTAAAATTTGAATAAAATAACCCATCCTTAACCATAACAAGCCATGAATGCCGATGAATGGCAGTCGTGGTTCTTTCCTCGCCTTCCTTTCACCAAATTGTGCGGGGATAGCCGTGCCAGGCGTTAGGGTTAACGTCAGTCTGGCTCACAACCGCAAACTGACACTATCAAAACCGCCCGGTAGTTCGCCGGGCGTTTGGATTCGAGGGTACAAAATGGAACAAGTCGCGTTAGTCGCACCAGAAGTGAACATGTCGCTATGGGGCTTGTTTGCTTCAGCAGGCTGGATTGTCAAACTGGTGATGATCGGGCTGCTTGGAGCATCCATCTGGACCTGGGCGCTTATTATTGAAAAGACCATTCTCTACCGCAAAATGCGTGCGGCACTGGACCGATTTGAGCAAGTTTTCTGGTCCGGACAATCGCTCGAAGAACTTTACCGCACGCTGGCGGATCGCAACACGATCGGCATGGGTTCGATTTTCGTCGCCGCTATGCGTGAGTGGAAGAAGAGCTTTGAGCGCGGTGCGCGCACGCCAATTGCGCTGCAAATGCGTATTGAAAAATCCATGGATGTGGCGCTGACGCGCGAAATGGAAGTGCTGGAAAGCCGCCTGACATCACTGGCTACAATCGGTTCCGCTGGTCCCTTCGTTGGGCTGTTTGGCACGGTTATTGGTATTATGACCTCGTTCATGGCGATTGCCGCTTCCAAAAATACCAATCTTGCTGTTGTTGCGCCGGGTATTGCGGAGGCTTTGCTGGCAACGGCGATTGGTCTGGTTGCCGCAATTCCGGCGGTTATTGCCTATAATAAGCTGAACTCGGATGTGGCCAAAATTGGCTCGCGTTTGGAAGGTTTTGCCGATGAATTTTCCGCCATACTTTCGCGTCAAATTGACGAGAAGATTGGCAAGCAGGCGTAAAGTCAGAAAACCGGACCGGAGACTCAACGCATGGGCATGGCATCGTCAGGTGGAAATCAGGGCAGAAAAGGCCGGCGGCGCGGACGCGGTCGCGGCGGGGTTATGAGCGAAATCAACGTGACACCAATGGTTGACGTGATGCTCGTTTTGCTGATTATTTTCATGGTCGCAGCGCCGCTTATGACGGTTGGTGTGCCGGTAACACTGCCGGATACGCAGGCGAAATCACTCAATGTGGATACGCAGCCTATTACGGTTTCTATTAATGCGACGGGTGAGATTTTCATTCAGGAAACGCCAATTACGCTTGAAGACTTGGGACCGAAGCTGAAAGCCATTGCCACCCAAGGCTATGAAGAGCGTATATTTATTCGCGGCGACAAGGATGCTGACTATGGCACGGTTGCTAAAGTGATGGCGAAGATTTCTTCCTCCGGATATAAAAACCTTGGGCTTGTCAGCCTGCCGGAACAGGGTGGCTAATTGCCAATGAAGGGTCCGGTCGCCTCATCCACGATTATCCACATCATCCTGCTAATTCTGGGTTTGGTGTCACTGTCTTCGACCAAAAAGCTCGAGACAGGCGGAGAAACTGTGGCCGTGACGATGATTACGGAAGAAACCCAAATTCAGCAGGGCGACCAAAAAGCACCGAAAGCTGATAAGGCAGCGCCGAAACCGACGACCAAGCCGCAAACGCAGCCGGATGCCAAAAATGTTGGCGACAATGAAGCGGATTTGCCCACACCACCTGTGCCGGCAGATAAGCCTAAGCCCGTCGAGACTGCCGCGCCGCCAAAGCCGCAGGACAAGCCCGTTGTAAAGCCTGAAGAGACCAAGCCGGACGAGCCCAAGGTTGACCCGGTTGCGGATGCAATTGCAAAAGAACAGGCGGACGCAAAAGCTGCCGAGGCGAAAGCCGCTGAGGCAAAAGCGGCAGATGCTAAGGCTGCCAAAGCTGCTGAAGCACAAGCTGCCGATGCGGCGGCGAAAGCTGAAACCGCAAAAGCTGATGCAAAGGCAGAAGCCGCCGCAAAAATTGAAGCTGAGGCTTTGCTGAAGGCCGAGGTTGACACCAAAGCATTGGAAGAAAAAGCCGCTGCTGACAAGGCAGCCAAGGCTGAAGCCGATAAAGCCAAGGCTGATACCAAAGCCGAAGCCAAAGCTGCGGCGGACGCAAAGGCTGCCGAAGAAGCCAAGGCTGCGGAAGACGCTAAAGCCGCTAAAGATGCGGCGGTCGCTGAGGCCAAAGCTGCTGCTAATGCTGAAGCTAAGGCCGCAAAAGCTGCCGCTGCGAAGTTAGCGAAGGCCGAGGCTAAGAAGGCGGCTGCCGCGGCCAAGGCTGAAGAAAACAAGCTGAACGATGATATCGCCAAGGCGCTTCTCAATAAGGATACAGGCGCTACAGGTGGCGCGAAGAAATCGACAGATCAGGCCGCACTTGGTGGCAAGAAAACCACTGGCGGCTCTAAACTCTCCCTGAGTGAAATGGACGCGCTGCGCGGCAAAATTCAGGGTTGCTTTAGCTCCACACCCGGAATCAATGATGTTGGTGCGTCGATTGTGAAGGTGAAGTTTAATCTCAATCAATCTGGCGAAGTGGATGGCACTGCCAAAATTACTTCCAATGGTGGCGGTTCAGGCGCGGAAGTTGCGGCTGTGGAGGCGCTTCGCCGCGCTGTGATGAAGTGTCAGCCTTACGATTTACCGGCAGATAAATACGATGTTTGGTCGGAAGTCGAAGTTAGCTTCGATCTGAGCAAGCTGGATCAATGATGAATGAATAGACCCGCAGTCACATATGTGTGCGGTAATAACGGTATAAGTTCGATTGACGTTAGAGAGGTCAAGGTACGATGAAAAAACTGATGAGATATGTCGCGGTTGCGATTTTTGCATTCACGGCGGCGATTGGCATGGTCTCGAACCCCGCGTTTGCGCTTGTGGAACTGAGCTTGGATAAGCCCAATGCTGAGCCTTTGCCCATCGCGATCACTGACTTTCTCTCCGGCGAACTTGGGCCTGAAATATCTGGTATTGTTGCCGCAGATTTGAAGCGGTCTGGCCTGTTTGCACCGATTGACAAGGGTGCTTTCATCGAAAAGATCACTAATCCAGATGTTGCGCCGCGCTTTGACGATTGGAAGGTCATTAATGCGCAAGCCTTGGTCACCGGCAAGGTTTCCAGTGATGGCGGCAAAATTCGTGCTGAATTTCGCCTGTGGGATACATTCGCCGGTGAACAGCTGGAAGGTCAGCAGTTTGTTGCTGATGCGAGCAATCAGCGCCGTATCGCGCATATGATTGCTGATGCGATATATAAACGGCTGACCGGTGAACAGGGCTATTTTGATACCCGTATTGTGTTTGTTTCTGAATCTGGCCCAAAGACCAAGCGCATTAAGAAACTGGCGATTATGGACCAAGACGGCGCTAATGTTCGCGCACTGACATCTGGCAAGGATTTGGTACTAACGCCACGCTTTTCGCCGAACCACCAAGAAGTGACCTACATGTCTTTCGATGGCGATGTGCCGTCGATTTATCTTTTGCAGCTTGAAACCGGACAGCGCGAAAAGGTGGGTAATTTCCCCGGTATTACAATTGCCCCGCGCTTCTCGCCGGATGGTCAGAAAGTGGTTTTGAGCCTGTTGCAGGATAATGGCTCCGCAAATCTTTACACCATGGATTTGCGCAGTCGCAGTGTAACGCGCCTTACCAATTCTGCCGCTATCGACACCTCCGCATCGTATTCGCCGGACGGTAGCCAGATTACGTTCGAATCCGACCGTGGTGGCAAGCAACAGATTTACCTCATGAGCGCTGGCGGTTCCGAGCCGCAGCGTATTTCATTTGGTGATGGTTCCTACTCCACGCCAGTGTGGTCGCCGCGCGGGGACTATATCGCTTTTACCAAGCAATCCGGCGGGCAGTTCTCGATAGGCGTGATGAAACCGGATGGTTCGGGCGAACGTCTGTTGACGACCGGATATCTGATGGAAGGCCCAACATGGGCGCCAAATGGCCGCGTATTGGCGTTTTATCGTACAAACCAAGGCGGCGAGCCGGGAATCTATTCGATTGATTTGACGGGCTATAATGAGCAGCAAATCAAGACGCCTGGTGGTGCTTCTGACCCTGCTTGGTCGCCAATTCTTGAGTAAACTTCTGTTTGCCGCCTTTTGGCCGTATTCCACGGTCAAGGGGCGTTAGCGCTTGCCGCATTTTTCACCGTTTGATGTTCCATCAAACTCGAAAATGCTCTGAACGTGCATTCAGAAACTATTAACTATGTTTGTTGGCGCAGGGTTAACCCCGATGTGGTTACTGAAAGACCAACGAAACATATAAATTGCAAGGAGTACCGGCATGAGCCGTTTTGCATCCATGACCCGTAGCCCGATTGCCATCGCGCTGGTCGCCATTCTCGCCGTATCCGGCTGTGCAACAAAGAAAAATTTACCAAACAATGCCGGTGATCTCGGGCTTAACGGCGCTAATGGTGCAGGTGGTGCGCCAGGCTCCACGCAGGATTTCACTGTCAATGTAGGTGATCGTATCTTCTTTGATACCGATTCGTCCGTCATCCGCGCTGATGCGCAGGCAACTTTGACCAAGCAGGCACAGTGGTTGCAGCAGTATCCTAACTATCCAGTCACAGTTGAGGGTCATGCCGACGAGCGCGGCACTCGCGAATATAACATTGCGCTTGGCGCCCGCCGCGCTGCGGCAACTCGCGATTTCTTGGCATCTAACGGTGTGCCTGCTGGTCGCATGAAGACAATTTCCTACGGTAAGGAACGTCCTGTTGCAGTTTGCGATGATATTTCTTGCTGGAGCCAAAACCGCCGAGCGGTAACAGTTCTTGGCGGCGCTGGTTCTTAACTATAGAGAATTAAAGCGAAAAAAATTGAAGGCGGTCTGCAAGGGCCGCCTTTTTTGTTATAAACTCATCCAAATTTGGACGAATTTTTAGTTTAGTCCTCCAAAGGAATGAGTTAGGGATGCCGACGTGGCAGCTTGGGGAAGTTAGGATTATCACATGCGTTTGAAGACAGTTTTGGCGGCAACGGCGTTGCTTTTGAGTAGCGCAGCCGGGGTTGTGGCAAGCGGGGTGGATAATTCTGCCCGCGTTCCGAAGTTTGGAGTTGCTGTCACAAGCGATCAGTTTGTTCCAATACCCAAGGCAGATGTGCAGGTAGGGACGCCGGTACTTTTGGCGCAAAATGCGGATTCACAGCAGCTTGAAGAGCAAATTCGCCTGCTCAGTGGCAAAGTGGAAGAGCTAAACTTCCAAGTTCTGCAAATGCAGGAACAAGTCCGCAAGATGCAGGAGGACAATGAATTCCGCTTTCAGGAATTGGAAAAGTCCAAACAAGGTAGCGTGAAGCAAAAGTCGGGCGACACTGATGTTGCCACGGATGCAGCGCCCGGCGATCCGGTTGGTAGTGCGATTGCCAATGACCAAAATGCCGATGCCGACAAAAACGGCAAAGGCCCTAAAGATTTAGGCACTGTGACCTTTGATGCCAATGGAAACCCTGTCGCTGGCAGTGTGGAACAGGGCGCCGCAAATGGCGCGGACACAGCCTCGCTTGGCGATGCAAATGACCCGAAGGAACTGTATAAAACCGCCTATGACCATGTTTTAGCAGGGGAATATCCGGAGGCGGAAAAGACGTTTCGCCAGCATATTGAACAATACCCGACTGACCCGCAGACCGCTGATGCCCGTTATTGGCTAGGCGAATCGCTCGCGTCGCAAGATCGCCATCGCGAGGCGGCTGAGGTTTTGTTGGCGGCACAAAAGGATTTCCCAAAGGCTAAAAAAGCGCCTGATATGCTGTTGAAACTGGGTGTATCCTTGGCGGCGCTGGATAATAAGGACGTGGCTTGCGCAACGTTTGCACAAGTTGTGAAGAAATATCCGAAGGCAAGCGCGGCGCTTTTGGACCGTGTTTCTGCCGAGCAACGCAACGCCGGCTGCTGAATTTTGACGATGCAATTGCCGCTGGATGATCTTTTTGGCGGTATTGATTTTGGTGATCTGAACACCGTTGCGGTCGCTATTTCGGGCGGGAGTGATTCAACGGCACTGTTATTTTTGTTACAAGATTATTTGAAACTTCTGCCCGCCGCGCCGCGCATTTTTGCCATTACAATTGACCACAGACTGCGTCCGGAGAGCGCTCGGGAAGCGCACGAAGCGGGTGCGCTGTGCGCCCGAAATGGTATCGAACATGTAACGAGCGTCTGGTCGGGCTTAAAACCTAGGACCGGCGTGCAAGCAGCGGCGCGAAATGCACGCTATGCGCTGCTGAGCGAGGCGGCAGCGCGGGCTGGCGCGACGCTGGTTTTGACCGGCCACACTTTTGACGACCAACTTGAAACAGTGGCGATGAGGATGGCGCGGGATCGGTCGATTGATAATGCAGGGCTAGCGGGAATCGCACCTTGTACATTAGCGTTCAATGATTTGCATGATGGTGGGCCAGTGTGGTTTGTGCGACCATTGTTAAAAGTGCGGCGCGCTGCCTTGCGCGACTATCTTAACGGTCGCGGCATTGGCTGGATCGATGACCCGTCTAACGTCAATGAAAAATACGAGCGGGTAACAGTACGGCAGACTGCGCTGGATGGGGCGATGCTTTCACGGGTGCAGGGCGAGGCGGCGGCCCGGCGATTTGAAAGTTGTCATGGCGCGGCGGAGTTGATTGAGCGCTATGCGCAAGAGATGACGCCGGGGCTTGTTTTTGTTGCGCCCGAAATTGGCGTCGAGCCATTGGCTGTTCATGCGCTAACGGCGCTGATTGCCTTTGCTGGCGGCGCTGGCTGGCTGGCGGAACCATCGAGCGGAGAGTTCATATTGCAGGGGTTGGCAGATTTCAAAGCGGGCGCGCGCAAAGCGCCGCTGCGAATGACAGCCAGCGGGACTTTGATTGATGTCCGAAAAGAGGGAGTTTTTTTGCTGCGGGAAAAGCGGGTGTTGTTGGCGACGGCAAAGCGAGCTGCGTTTGACAGATTTTATAGGGAAGTGGCAAGGGCAATCACAGGACCGTTATTCCGGGGCGGCAAAGCCGAACCGGGAATCCAGATCTCAGGCGGTGAAAGTCGTGATGAAAAGGTTAAAGCTGTTAATGTCCCTCGGGCTAGCTTCTTGTTTACCTCACCTTCGGACCCGGCGCTCTGGATTCCGGATTTCGCTAAGCGGCCCCGGAATGACGGAGTGATGGTGGATGCCGCCATTCCTCCCGCACTTCTCGCTCATGCATGTGCGGCTCACCCTCAGCCAGAATCAGGCGCGGTCGTTCGCCGTCTTCTGAACCCGTGGCCGGATTTAGTGCCGCTGTTCGACCTTGAAATGGCACAGGCTTTAGCGAAAATGATTCGACTGCCAGCGCTGCCGGTTGCTCCGATTCACTTTGTTGACAAGAATTGACGCAGGGCTGCTTCCAAGCCTTGGCAATGCCGTTATTCGCACCTATCTTATAGCCAGACCGAAAACGATGCTTTGACGGCCAACTAGCGTGATTTTCTGTGCTTCCGGTGCTCACGTACTTAATGTACGCTGGGCTCCGGTTCTCGAAAACCGCACTATTCGGCTCGTAAAAGCGAATTTTGGGTCAGGCTCTTCTGTATAATCACACAGCCATATGGCTGGGCACTTTTTTAGACTGGAACAGGCATGAACCCGAATTACAGAAATTTTGCACTCTGGGCAATTATTGCGCTCTTGCTGGTGGCATTGTTCAACCTGTTTCAAAGCCCTTCGCAACATGTGGCGACGGCGGATATTGAATATTCTAAGTTCCTTGACGACGTGGATGCGGGCAAAGTTAAGAAAGTTGAAATTGCTGGTGACCGGATTATCGGCAATTACAACGACAATAACGCCAGCTTTTCGACCTATTCGCCGGGTGATGCTGATCTAGTGAAGCGGTTGGAGGCTAAGAATGTGGTCATTTCTGCCCGTCCGCTTTCAGATGGCTCTAACTCTCTAATCGGAATTTTAATTTCATGGCTGCCTATGGTGATTATTCTTGGTGTCTGGATTTTCTTTATGCGCCAGATGCAGGGTGGCGGACGCGGGGCTATGAGCTTTGGTAAGTCTAAGGCCAAATTGCTAACCGAGGCGCACGGCAAAGTGACATTTGCTGACGTGGCGGGTGTTGATGAAGCCAAATCTGACTTGGAGGAAATTGTTGAATTTTTGCGCGAACCCGCAAAGTTCCAGAAGCTAGGCGCGAAAATACCGCGCGGCGTTCTCCTCGTTGGCCCTCCCGGCACTGGTAAGACATTGATTGCCCGCGCCGTTGCCGGCGAGGCCGGTGTGCCGTTCTTTACGATTTCCGGTTCCGACTTTGTGGAAATGTTCGTTGGTGTTGGTGCCAGCCGTGTGCGTGATATGTTCGAACAGGCTAAGAAAAATGCGCCTTGCATTATCTTCATCGATGAAATCGACGCTGTTGGTCGCCACCGTGGCGCAGGCGTTGGTGGCGGCAATGACGAGCGCGAACAGACGCTTAACCAGTTGCTCGTCGAGATGGACGGCTTTGAAGCCAATGAAGGTATTATTCTGATTGCCGCCACTAACCGTCCCGATGTGCTGGACCCTGCGCTGCTGCGCCCGGGCCGATTTGACCGTCAGGTTGTTGTGTCCAATCCGGATGTGAACGGTCGCGAGAAGATTTTGAAAGTGCATGTGCGCAATGTTCTTATTGCGCCGAATGTGGATTTGAAAATTATCGCCCGTGGCACGCCCGGTTTCTCCGGCGCGGATTTGATGAACCTTGTGAACGAGGCGGCTCTGCTTGCTGCGCGTCGTAACCGCCGTCTTGTCACCATGGGTGAATTTGAAGATGCCAAAGACAAGGTGATGATGGGCGCGGAGCGCAAGTCGCTTGCCATGACGGCAGACGAGAAGAAAAATACCGCCTACCATGAAGCGGGCCATGCGATTATCGCGCTGCTGCTCAATAAGACTATCGATCCGATCCACAAGGCGACGATTATTCCCCGGGGCCGTGCGCTTGGCATGGTGATGACGCTGCCGGAATCCGACCGTTATAACCTCACCTATGAAAAGGCGATTTCGCGTCTCATCATGTTGTTTGGCGGGCGTGAGGCAGAGATTATTACCTTCGGTCCTGACAAGGTAACGACGGGTGCCAGCGGCGATATTCAAATGGCGACCAGCCTTGCCCGCTCCATGGTGATGGAATGGGGCATGTCTGAGAAGCTTGGCCGTGTGCGCTATCGCGCTAACGATCAGGAAGTGTTCTTAGGCCATTCGGTATCGCAATCGACCAACATGTCGGATGAGACTGCCAAGTTGATTGATGAGGAAGTGCGTTTGCTGATCGAAAAAGGCGAAAGCGAAGCCCGCCGATTGATTACCAAGAACAAGAAGCAGTTCGTGATGATTGCTGAAGCGTTGCTTGAGTATGAAACGCTGACAGGTGATGAGCTACGCGGGATGCTGGAAGGCATTCAGCCTAAGCGCGATGATGATGAGACAGGTGGTCCGGCTCGCGGCACAACGGTTCCAAAAGCTGGCGCCGGAAAGGCCAAGTCGCGCAAGGGTGGGGAGCCTGAAATGGAACCGCAGCCGCAGGTGTGAAAATCCGCCCTGTCGGCGCATTTGATGCAATTTTCTTCCGCTTCCGGTGCTCAGAAAATCACACCAACTGCACCAACATGACAAATTTTCATCGGCCATTTGGAAATATTACAATTAAAAACACCCGCACTCTTTGCGGGTGTTTTTTTGCAAATAAATCAAAAGGTGTAATTTATCTCAAACTTAAGACAATATTAGCAGATTTGATGTTTTGTTAATGAAGTCTTACATCTTGTGACCATCTGCGCGCTCAGAATTGTGGCAGTAGCGTTTCGGGGTACATTCTATTCAGGATCGACGGGGTTAACGGAAACATGACAAGAAAATATTTTGGTACAGACGGTATCCGTGGCCGCGCGAACCGGTTTCCGATGACGCCGGATATTGCCATGAAGGTGGGCATGGCTGTTGGCGTTGCGTTTCGTAACGGCGACCATAAGCACCGTGTGGTCATCGGCAAGGATACGCGTCTTTCCGGCTATATGATTGAGAACGCGCTTGTTGCAGGCTTTACCGCTGCGGGAATGGATGTGTTCCTGCTCGGACCAATTCCAACGCCGGCTGTTGCGATGCTGACGCGCTCGCTGCGGGCGGATGCGGGCGTGATGATTTCCGCCTCGCATAACGCTTATCATGACAATGGTATCAAGCTGTTCGGGCCGGATGGCTATAAGCTTTCTGATGAGCTTGAAAAGACGATTGAACGCCTAATTGACGAGGATATGAGCAAGGCGCTGGCCGAAAACGGCGAGCTTGGCCGCGCAAAACGAATTGATGGCGTTTATGACCGCTATATCGAATTTGCCAAGCGCACTTTGCCAAAGGACATGTCTCTTTCGGGCCTGCGCATCGCGATAGATTGCGCCAATGGCGCTGCCTATAAGGTGGCGCCTGCCGTGCTGTGGGAACTCGGCGCCGATGTTGTTTCAATTCACGACGAGCCGAACGGCACAAATATTAATGAAGATTGCGGTTCGACGCATCCGCTTTCCTTGCAGAAAAAAGTGCGTGAAGTGCGCGCCGACATTGGCATTGCGCTGGATGGAGATGCGGACCGGGTTTTGATTGTGGACGAGCAGGGCAATGTGATCGACGGTGACCAGTTGATGGCGGCGATTGCTGTTGAATGGCAAGAGGCTGGACGGTTAGCGGGTAAAGGCGTGGTGGCGACCGTGATGTCCAACCTCGGATTTGAGCGCTTCCTCAATGGCAAAGGTCTTGATCTTATCCGCACGAAAGTGGGCGACCGCTATGTGGTGGAGCACATGCGCGAGCATGGTTATAATGTTGGCGGGGAACAATCCGGCCATATCGTGCTTTCAGATTATGCCACGACTGGCGATGGGCTGGTATCGGCGCTGCAAGTGCTGGCCTGCGTTAAGCGTCTTGATAAACCGGTGAGCGAGGCGTGTAATAATTTTGAGCCTGTACCGCAGTTCTTGAAGAATGTGCGTTTCAAGGGCGGCAAGCCACTGGAAGACAGCGGCGTAATTAGCGCTATTGAAGAGGGCGAAAACAGGCTGGGTAAAAACGGCCGCCTGCTCATCCGCCCTTCCGGCACGGAGCCGCTGATCCGCGTGATGGCGGAAGGTGATGACAGTGCCTTGGTCGAGACGGTTGTGGACGATATTGTGGCAGTGATTGAGTCGCTGAAATCGGCTGCCTAAGTTTTTTGGACCCTAGTTTTTTGGTGGCGCGCGAGGCAACTTGCGCGCCATATTTATTCAAATTGATAATAATATTGGTGAATCAACAGGGTTAAGTCCTATTTAACTTTTCCCGCGCATTATGCCTGAGAGTGTAACAAGACGATCCATCTGTGCATTAACGGGTCGCTTAATTCCGGGATTTGCGTGTCATGAAAAAACTTTTATCCGCCCTTGTTTTGGGTATTTCCTTTGCATCATCCGCGATTGCCGCTGATTTGATCGAGCCACCTGTGATTGACGCGCCTGAGCCGGTTATGCAGCTTGAGCAAGCCGGTGGTTGGTATATTCGAGGCGATGTTGATTACTCACTGATGAAGAATAGAGGCGGTGAGTTTTCTGTAGGCGGTGTTGTAAACCCGTTTATTACCGCAGCAAGCGCAAATACCTTTTCAATAGGCGCTGGTGTCGGGTATCAAATTACCAA
Source organism: Phyllobacterium sp. (assembly GCA_043717855.1). Classification (GTDB taxonomy): domain Bacteria; phylum Pseudomonadota; class Alphaproteobacteria; order Rhizobiales; family Rhizobiaceae; genus JANMEX01. The sequence continues at coordinate 6,260 of JAYSWX010000082.1, read as the reverse complement.
TTACCTACGCACGGATTTGACGCTGGACTATGAATTCAAATCCAAGTTTCGTGGTTCGACAATAGGCGACTGCACGACAACCGGTGACCCCGGTTCTTGCAGCTCCGTAGATACCAGCAGCCATAGTATGTTGTTAGCGATGGCCAATGTTTATGCGGATCTTGGCAATTACCACGGGTTCACGCCCTATGTTGGCGCAGGCCTTGGTGTCGCCAATGTGCATTGGGGCTCGCTTACAAACGCTGCGACATGTACTCCCTCTGCTGTAACTGAGCTTTGCGACATCATTCAGCCGGGTTTTGTCGGAACAACAGCTGGCGGTAGCTACACTGAAGTTCACAGCGGCGTTTCAAGCTGGCGTGCTGCCTGGTCCTTGATGGCGGGCGCATCATATGACCTTACCAGTAATTTGAAGCTTGATGCCGGTTATAAGTATACCCGCGTCGGCAGCGGTGCGATGTTCAAGTACGTCAATGGCACTGGCACACAAGGCTATGACAAAGGCTTCAATTTGCATACAGTGCGTGCGGGCCTGCGTTATCAATTCGGTGGCTCATCTGCGGGATGCTGCGATGGTCCGGTTTATAAGTAAACTTCATCTAGTCTGATTTATAAAAACCGTCCGGCGTCGTGCCGGGCGGTTTTTTGTTTGAAGAATTTTTGAAAAATAAACCTTTCCCAATAAACATGCTTAACCGCCACTTAATCATTTTGGTTAATATTAGGCCAATCGGGGGCTAATGTTGGCTCTCCAGAGTATTTACGGGGAGTATAACCCATGAACCGCCTGAAATTATTTTTGTCTGCCTTGGCGTTTCTAACGCTTGTTACGGGCGTGACGCGCGCAGCTGATATGGATACAATCATTCCTGCAATGCAAGAGGACCCGTATGTGCCTGTTGAAGTTGGCAGTGGCTGGTATATTCGCGGTGACGTTGGTTACAATTTTTCGACCAAATATAACAACGACCAGTACACGTTCGCGCCATTAACGCACACCAACAACTTCCGTGACGCAGTGTCAGCAAGCGTTGGCGTTGGCTACCGAATTAATGATTTATTCCGTGTGGATGCTACTGTTGACCATTTGTTCAAAAGTAACTTTGAAAGCCGGAAACTAGTTGCGCCTACTGGTCCTTGTCTTGGTACTGGCGAATATATCGATCTTGCAACCGGAACTACTTTTTTTGGACCCTACAGCATTACTAACTGTCTGCAACAAGACAAAGCAAGCTATAGTGCGGTTATGATGATGGGTAATGCTTATGTTGATCTCGGCACCTTTGTCGGCGTTACACCATTTGTTGGTGCTGGTTTGGGTGTCGCACGGGTAAGCTGGGCGCAGGAAACAGGGTCAATTACCTGCGTTCCACAAAACGGAACAGTGCATAGAGAAGCCTGTAAAGCTGCTGGAACGGCAACTCAGCCGGGCATGAATGAAGTCTACACTGAGCCGGGCGTTATCAATAACGGCAAGGACTGGCGGCTTGCCATGTCGGCCACAGCTGGCTTCTCCTACCAGCTTAATCAAAATCTATCGCTTGATACCAGCTACAAGTTCACCAGCGTTGGTCTTGGCACCAAGGGTATCCCAAATACCACAACACCGGGCTCTGACATGTCAAAAGCCGGGTTTGGTTTGCATCAGATCAAAATGGGTTTGCGCTACGATATTTGGTAATTTGATCGCGACATAACAGTCAATGAGGCGGGCTTCGGACCCGCCTTTTTGTTTATCGCATTATCTCGGGTCGCGTGATGTTCCATCACGCTTGGAAATGCTCCGTGTCTTTTGTTGAGCATAAAATGTCGCGGTTGAACGATTGGACTTGACGACTGATTTCGCCTTCCATAAAAGCCGCAGTGGGCCACCTCTCCCCAACGAGAGGCCACTATCTGGAAGGATAGCCATGATGACTATCGACAAGCCGGTCACCCGTACCGCAAATCCTAATTTCTCTTCTGGTCCTTGTGCCAAGCGTCCCAATTGGTCGCTGGATGCCTTGAAGGATGCGCCGCTGGGCCGTTCGCATCGCGCCAAGGTCGGCAAGAACAAACTCAAATTAGCTATTGCTCTGACCCGCGAAGTGCTAGGCGTGCCAGCCGACTATCGCATCGGCATTGTGCCAGCCTCTGATACCGGCGCTGTTGAAATGGCCATGTGGTCGCTGCTCGGTGAGCGCGGTGTGGACATGGTGGCGTGGGAATCATTTGGCGAAGGCTGGGTGACAGATGTTATCAAGCAATTGAAACTTGCCGACGCCCGCACATTTGTGGCCCCCTACGGCGAGCTGGTGGATTTCGATAAAGTTGATTTTGATCGCGATGTGGTTTTCACATGGAACGGTACAACATCCGGCGTGCGGGTTGCGAACGCTGATTTCATTCCGGCGGACCGCAAGGGTCTTACCATTTGTGACGCGACGTCTGCGGCTTTCGCGCAGGACATGGATTTTTCCAAGCTTGATGTCGTGACATTCTCCTGGCAGAAGGTTCTTGGCGGCGAGGGCGCACATGGCGTGATTATTCTGTCGCCGCGCGCAGTGGCGCGACTTGAAACTTACAAGCCCGCATGGCCGCTGCCAAAGATTTTCCGCCTCACTTCCGGCGGCAAGCTCATCGAAGGTATTTTCTCAGGCGAGACCATCAACACGCCATCGATGCTGTGCGTGGAAGATTATATTGATGCGCTTAACTGGGCGAAATCTGTGGGCGGTCTCAACGGGCTTATCGCCCGTGCTGATGCTAATGCCGGAGCGTTGAACGCATTTGTGGATCAGTCGTCTTTTTTGTCTAATCTTTCATTAAAGGCTGAAACCCGCTCGAATACATCCGTGTGCCTGACTATTTCGGACAAGGACGTGCTGGCGCTGGACGCAAATGCCCAAGCCAACTTCGCCAAGGGCATGGTGAGCCTCTTGGAAAAAGAAGGCGTGGCGTTTGACATTGGTTCTTACCGCGATGCGCCTGCGGGACTGCGTATCTGGTGCGGCGCGACGGTTGAGACCGCTGACATCACAGCACTGACGCCATGGCTCCAATGGGCCTTTGCGACCCAGAAGGCGGCGCTTAGCGCTTAATTTTTCACGGGCGGAACGCTTCGCCCGTTTTCCCAATTCACACATTATTGGAGGCCTACCATGGCACCTCGCGTACTCGTTTCAGACAAATTATCGAAAACCGCTGTTCAGATTTTCAAAGATCGTGGTGTGGAAGTGGACTATCTGCCGGACCTTGGCAAAGATAAGGACAAGCTTCTCGAAGTCATCGGCCAGTATGATGGCTTGGCCATCCGCTCGGCGACCAAAGTGACCGAAAAGCTGATTGCGGCGGCGACGAATTTGAAGGTTATCGGCCGCGCTGGTATCGGCGTTGATAATGTGGATATTCCGGCCGCCTCGCGCCGTGGTATTATCGTGATGAATACGCCGTTTGGTAACTCCATCACCACCGCCGAACATGCCGTTGCTATGATGTTTGCGGTGGCCCGCGATCTGCCGGAGGCGGACGCTTCCACCAAGGCTGGCAAGTGGGAAAAGAACCGCTTTATGGGCGTTGAAATTACCGGCAAAACGCTGGGCATTATCGGCTGCGGCAACATTGGTTCTATCGTTGCCACGCGCGGTGTTGGGCTCAAAATGCACGTGATCGCGTTTGATCCGTTCTTGTCTGAAAGCCGCGCTGCTGATTTGGGCGTTGAAAAAGTGGAGTTGGACGAATTATTCCAGCGCGCCGATTTTATCACGCTGCACACACCGCTGACTGACAAAACGCGCAATGTTATCAATGCCGATGCCATCGCCAAGATGAAGACAGGCGTTCGCATTATCAACTGCGCACGCGGCGGACTGATTGACGAGGCGGCGCTGCTGGCGGGCTTACAATCCGGCAAAGTGGCGGGTGCCGGGCTTGATGTGTTCGAAGTTGAGCCTGCAACCGACTCGCCTTTGTTCAAGTTGCCGAACGTTGTCTGCACGCCGCACTTGGGTGCTTCGACATCGGAAGCGCAAGAAAATGTGGCGCTGCAAGTTGCCGAGCAAATGGCGGATTATTTGGTGAAGGGCGCGGTTTCAAACGCCGTCAACATGCCATCCATCACGGCTGAAGAAGCGCCGCGCTTGCGCCCCTTCGTGAAGCTGGCAGAAGTGCTGGGCGCATTCGTCGGCCAAGTGACCGAAGAGCCGATCAAGGAAGTCGAAATTCTATTTGATGGTTCGACATCAACCATGAATACCAAGGCGCTGATTTCTGCGGCTCTTGCCGGTCTCATTCGCAACCAAGTGGCGGATGTGAACATGGTTTCTGCGCCCATCATGGTAAAAGAACGCGGCATTATGCTATCCGAAATCAAGCGCGATAAGTCAGGCGTTTTCGATGGCTATATCAAGCTGACCGTGCGCACGGACAAGCAATCACGCTCGATTGCGGGCACCTGTTTCTCCGATGGCAAGCCGCGCTTTATCCAGATCAAGGGCATTAATCTGGATGCCGAAGTCGGGCATCACATGCTCTACACCACCAATGCCGATGCGCCGGGGATTATCGGTCTCTTGGGCTCACTGTGCGGTAAGCACGAGGTTAACATCGCCAACTTCCAACTGGGCCGCAACAAGCCGGGCGGCGACGCGATTGCGCTGCTGTATTTGGACAACCCATTCCCAGAAACAGCGCTGGAAGAAATCCGCAGCAATGCGAAATTCCAGTCAGCTAAGCGGCTGGAATTTGATGTGGTGGGGTGAGCCTGACCGAAAACTCTACTTTGGCGGCCAACTAGAGCGACTTTCTGCGCTTCCGGTGCTCACGTACCAAAACGTACGCTGCGCTCCGGTTCTCGAAACTCACTCTATTTGACTCGCCAAAGCGAATTTTGGCTCAGGCTCAAAATTGAGCTAGGCTTTGGAATTAAGAAAGGCGCGCTTCGGGGTGCTTTTTTGTAAAGTGATGTACTGAGTTTTCGCGCGGTTCATGGATTAGCTTTGTTCTCAATAGCAAAGGACAACATCATGGATTCTCATTCACCTAGTAAACAGCCACCAAAAGATTGGAATATAAATAATCCGGTATTGGAGGACGAACTACGCCGCCCGCCGCTCTGCCAACCAAATCCCGCCAACGACCAGCCCTAACGCAATAGCGTGAAACGCTTCCAGCTTTTCACCCAGCAGGACTATCGCTAGCACGGTTCCGAAAATCGGGATGAAGTTGATGAATATTCCTGCTCTGTTGGGGCCAATCAATTCGACGCCACGGATGAAGAATAGCTGCGAGATGAGCGAGGGGAAGATGGCGGTGTAGGCGGCGATTAGCCAGCCTTTGGTGCCGGGAAGTATGGTTGCGCCGATTTGATGTTCCCAAATGGCGAAGGGCAGCGCAGCGATGGCGGCGCTGAGAGACAGGACGCTTATCAGGCTTTTCCAGTGGAGCGGCGGCTTGTAGCGCAGCAGGATTGTGTAGATGGCATAGACCAAAACTGCGATGAGAACGATGGCATCGCCAATGTTCAAGTCCAGTGTTTTCAGGCGCGATAGATCGCCGTGCGTGGCCACGATGCCGACGCCTAAAAGCGTGACAAAGAATCCGGCGATTTGGTAGGGCGTGACTTTGACGCTGAAGACCAGAAAGTTCAGAAGATAGACGGTGGCGGGCAGTGCGGCTTGCACGATTGAGCCGGAGACGGCGGTGGTTTTTGTCAACGCCGTGTAGAGCAAGATGTTAAACAGCGACATGCCGAACATGCCGTAGAAAAGCAGAATGGGCAGATTTTTTTTGATTGCCGGCAAGTCACGTCGTAGTTCATTCATGCTGAAAATGACGATTGCGAAAAACGCCAAGCTCCACCGAATGAAGGTAAGCAGCATCGGCGAAACTTCGCCCGTAGCCATCTTTCCGGCAACGGAATTGCCGCCCCAAAAAAGCGTGGTGAGGATAAGCAGTAAATAGGCGTGGCTGGTGAGATTTTTGGGCAAGATGCACTGTCATACTAAGGCGCATCTGATTTGGCTATGCAGAAGTGCCGCGAATTAGCAGTACGCCATATTTGCACCATTATCGCCGTATTACAGGCAAATAAGTTGATTTCTGTGGCGCGTGGCTTATGAACACTCAACGGAATTAGGTGGAGAGACTGAAATGATGAAGAATTTTTTGGCGATGGGTTTTGCCTCTGTCACGGGCGTGATGTTGTTTGCGATGCCGGCACATGCTTTGTCTACAAAAGAATGTAGCGTGTTGTTCCAAGCCGCTAAGGACAAAGACGCACT
>JAYSWX010000081.1:0-10316 GCA_043717855.1 Phyllobacterium sp. | reverse complement strand
GTGTGTGGCGATGTCACACATTAAATCTTTAGAAGGCAGGACCACACACCCGGCTTCCCCAAAGATTTTACAATAGCCAGACCGGAAACGGGGCGTGGTATCGGGGGAGGCTGCTCTTTTGAAATTACAGTGAATTCAAAAACGCCACCAGCGCATCGCGATCCGTTTTTGGCGCATTGCGAAACGCCTCTCTGGCAGCCTCAGCCTCGCCGCCGTGCCACAAAATCGCTTCTGCCGGACCACGGGCACGGCCATCATGCAGCAGACGATTATGGCCGTTGACAGTTTCGATGAGACCTATGCCCCAGAGCGGCGGCGTGCGCCATTCGGTTCCCGATGCCAAGTTATCCGGTCTGTTGTCAGCCAAACCCGCGCCCATATCATGCAACAAAAGGTCGGTGAATGGATGAAATATCTGGTTTTGAAGCTCCGGCAGCGCCGCCTTGGCCCCTGTCGAAAGGGTGGGATTGTGGCATGACGCACAGCCAAGCGATGTAAATAACTGCTGCCCCTTCAATACCGTAGCATCTGTTGGATTGCGCTGCGCAGGCACGGCCAAAAGCCGCGTGTAGAGGTTTAGCTTGTCAAAAAATTTGCCCGACATATCAATCTCATTGCCACCAATAGGGGCCGCGATACACGCGGCCTGGCCAACGGCACAGTTTTCAATCTTATGCAGCGTGTTGGTAATTCCCATATCGCCATTGGCCGCGCCGCTATTTTGCGCATCAAGATTTGGCTGATTGGCTTTCCAACCAAACCGGCCGATTTGCAGCGTATTGGTCAGCGGGTCCATTACTTGGTTAGCGCGGCCGGAGATGCCATCACCGTCTTTATCGTCGGGGTCAGCATTGGCGAGTAACTGCTCAGACGGAACCGCTTCCAACAACCCCAGACCGATCACTTGCGGCGCAACGCGCGGCGATAGCATGACGTCTTTGCCGAGATCACCGTAGCCAAGTGCGGTAAGCTTATAGTGTGGCTGCAACAATTCGTAGGGCTCGCCATCGCCATATGTGCCGGCAATTGTCGTCGTAGTGACGTTGGTTTTGCCTTCCGGCACGACGCCCAATATAGCATCTTCACTCAATTGGTCGCCATAGACCGGATGGGGCGAAGCGCCGTTCGGGCTGGACGCATCCGGCACGCTCAAACGGATAAGCATCGAATCCATCTTTTCGCCGATCTCAAGCGGCGGGCGCCCACGACCATCTTTCGTGTGGCAACCAGAGCAGGAGACGCGATTGAAAAACGGACCAAGGCCATCAAAACTTTTGACGGACGCAGGCGCAATCACCCAGTTGGTATTAAACAGGCGGTTGCCAAAAAAGAACGGCCGCTGATGTTCCGGCAGTGCATTGCTCGCCATATAAGTAAAGGCGGCGTCGCTGGTGTTTTTGGTTTGTGTCGTCGCCGCGCCGAGAAATGGCGATACGGGTTTGAATACATCGGCTCCATTGTTGGCAACGCCCGCAGCGAGCGCTGCCACTGACAGCGATGTCGCTGCCAGAAGTGCAAGGCTGGTGCGGGCGGCGCGCTTCATGATGTTATTGCGCAGAAGGGATGAGAACCAGCACGCCCAGCTTGGAGCCTGCCTTGGTGAGACCTTGGCCCAGTGCCTGCAATGCAGAAACAGCGGCCTCGCCAGCTTTGCGCTCCGGGCTACCATCAGGTGAAGCCAGAACCTTGTCCCAAGGATTACCAAGCGCCGCAACCTTGATTTCGGTATCAGCCAATAGCGCATCAATCTCCGCAGCCGTTGCAGGATCGATTGATTTCACAAGCTCATCAAGGCCGGCGCGGGTCTTGCCATCAGCATCGCCCGTCCAGACATTTTTGATGCCCTGCAAATCATAGACAAAATCCTGATGGGTGGTGTCCGAGAAGCAAGAATGCTCGTCTTCCTGATCTCCAGAATCAAGCGCAACGGCAAGGCGTGCCGACATGAACTCCGAGCCAGCCAATATGCCCATTCCATTGAGCATACGACCCAGCACTTCGCGCTGCGGCAACGCCCTCAGCTTGGCGACATATCCATTCGCGCCTTCATCTGCCCATGCGGCGGCTACAGACTTGATATCGTGCTCCAACTGCTCGGCGACAAGATGAAGGTACAGACGGCGGCGGTCGTTGGCAGGCGTTCCTGCCACATAATCGCTGGCAGGGCGCGCGCCCGGGCCATCAGCACTAAAATCTTGCCCCCACAGTAAAAACTCCACCGCGTGCCAACCAGTGGTAACATTCGCCTCGTCATCAGCGCCATTGGCCTTTACGATGTCCTCGATGGTCAAAGCCTCCGTACCCGCATTGATGATGCCGGCCTTTGGATTGTCTTTGACATAATCAATCGCGGCTTCGTTCATCGGCCAGGCGTTGATTTGGCCTTCAAGCGCTTCAATCGGGCCGTCAGAAAAACGGAAAGCCTCTGTAATGAGATAGGAGGGGCGTGCCTTTATCCACGCAGTGCGCGCGGCAGCCAGTGTTGTTTCATCCGGCTTATCAAGGAACGCATCAATCGTGTGCTCAAGGTCTTCGGCAATAACACCGGAGGCCGCGTAGGACGTACGCGCCAAATCAATATAGGCGTCAACTTGCGCCTTGGCATCAAACTTGAAGGCATTGGCATCAGTTGACGAAATGAGATAGCTGTCAGGCGCTGCGCCGCCACTCTCGCCGCCGCCTTCGCCACCTTCACCACCTGCCGTAGCCACTGGTGCAGGGGCAACAACACCGCCCTCACCTGCCTCGCCACTATCTTGCGCATAGGCCGACGATACGCCAAAAAAGGCACTAGCAAAATCGGTTGTAGGGATTGTCGTATTCAATACGGAACCAGCAAGCACAGCACTGCCGACTCCAAGCCAAAGCTTAGTCTTCATAATTTTTCCTCTCATCCGTGGTTCAAGGTCACGACGATGTTGCATTCATAAATGCCCCTTCGCTCTATTTGCAAGGAGTAAAATTACAAAATAACCCAGATTAGAAAAATTGTAATCAATTGATTAGATTGGAATAATTCCAAATCGCCGCTCTATAATTTGCCTTGCGCAGAAGTCTATTTTGCGATTATTTAAAAAGCACCAGACGCGTGAACCTTGAATTTACGCTGGATATGGAGATGATAATGCAAATGCTAATTGGCGGTATTTTATCGCCTGATGACTTAACTGAAGTGCGCCAAGCCTTTGAAAAGGCGCAGTTTGTCGATGGCCGTGAGACTGCCGGATGGGCCGCAAAAACGGTCAAAAATAATCTGCAAGCCAAGGCCGGGGATCCTGCACTTGACGGGGTGAGAACGTTAGTCGCGGAACGTCTCCGGACCAACTCGCTCTTTCAATTAGCAACGCGACCAAAGCACCTTACGCCGATTTTGTTTGCCCAATACCGCGACACCATGACCTACGGCACGCATGTGGATGACGCGCTGATGCAGGGCATTCGCACCGATGTTTCGTTCACGCTGTTTATTGATGAGCCGGAAACTTACGAAGGCGGGGAACTGGTAATCGAGACGAGCGCTGGCGAAAATCCGGTCAAGGGCCCGGCCGGTTCGCTCTACCTCTATCCATCGAACACACTTCACCGTGTCGATGCTGTAACGTCCGGCACGCGCCGCGTGGCCGTTGGCTGGGCGCAAAGCCAAGTGCGCAACTATGAACAGCGCGAAATCCTGTTTGATCTGGATACTGCCCGCCGCGCATTATTTGCCAGCCAAGGCAAAACGGCGGAGTTTGACTTAATGTCAAAATCCGTAGCCAACTTGCTAAGGATGTGGATGGACTAACCAGCTATATCAATGACGCCGCAGTCACCCGTTTCTGAGCCATAGGCAAGGCGAAATCCGCCTGAATCCCAATTCATGCTGGACAAAGCACCCTTGCCGCCGCGCCGCAGCAGCACTTCTTTTGAGTCTGCAAAGCGAATAGCCAAGATCATACCATCTGAAAAGCCAACCGCACAAACCTCTTCAAGCGGATGACAGGCCACCGCCGTGACCTTGAGGTTTGCCCGTGTACCGAGTTCCAGTGGTGCCTTGCCCATTGGCCCATCCTTGCCGTGGAAGGGCCAGACGATGGCCGCCTCCGCGCCTGACGTTGCCAAGTGGCGACCTTTAGCAGACCATGACCAGCTTTTAATTTTGGCCGGATAGCCTGTCATGCGCATGTGTTTGCCGTCTTCCAAGCGCCATCCATGCAGTGCGTTTTCCTGCATGGTGGTGACGACGTAGCGACCATCGGGCGAGAAGCATACGCCATTATGTGCGCCTTTCCACTCAAGCTCAGTCGGCTTGGCAGCCGTGCCTAAAAATGACAGCGTGACGCCATTGTAGCGCGCAGATGCCAAGCGCATTCCCTTGGGCGCAAGCGCTACCCCTTCGATGCTGCGCTCATGGATCTGGTCTGAACGCTTGCCACTTGCGTCAATCAGGCTGGTAACTTTGCCGCTGGCAAAAGCGATTGTGCCACTAGGTCCGGTGGCGATAGCGGTAATCCATTTTTTAGGATTGGCAGCGATTTCCATCGTGTCACCATTGGCAGCGCTGGCGATAATTTTGCCATCCTCGCCGCCGGTGATCAGCCGTGAACCATCAATATTTACAGTGGCACAAAGCAATCCATCGTGGGCTTGCACAACTTTTGCCCCGCCTTCGATGCGGTGAACCGAGCCGGAGGCGTCAGCAAAAATTGGCGTGTTGGCAATGAACCCGGCAAACACGCAGTGGCCCGGCAGGTCGATAGGCGCAATAGTGGGCATTGTCGATTACGCCGCTTTGCAGGCATCAAAGCCTTTTTGCAAAAGCTCTTGGCTCAATCTGCGGCCAATGAAAACCAAGCGGCTCTCGTGCTTTTCGCCATCTTTCCAAGCGCGCTGATGATCGCCCTCGACGATCATGTGCACACCTTGCACCACATAGCGCTCGTGATCGTCTTTAAAGGCAATGATGCCCTTCATGCGCAAAATATCCGGTCCTTGGGCCTGCGTCAGCGCGTCAATCCACGGGAAAAATTTATCAGCAATCATCTCGCCGCCGCGCAGCGAAACAGATGTCACCGTCACATCATGAATTGGCGAGGCCGCATGGTGGTGATCATGATGGTCGTGATGATCGTGCCCGTGGTGATCATGGTCATGGTGGTGGTCGTCATGGCTATGGTCATGGCCGCAATTTTCATCGTGAACATGGTCGTGGTCATGCTCATCATGGGCGTGGAGGAAATGAGGGTCATCTTCCAAAACACGTTTTAAGTCGAAAGCGCCGCGATTCAAAACCTTATCGAGCTCGACGTCAGAGCGGTTGGTGCGATACATTTTTGCGTGCGGATTAATGGCGCGAACCGTTGCCTCAATGTCGCGAAGCTCTTCCTTGGTCACAAGGTCGGTTTTGTTGATAAGCACAACATCGGCGAATGCAATCTGGTCTTCAGCCTCGCGCGAATCCTTCAAGCGTAACGGCAAATGCTTGGCATCAACCAACGCCACCACAGCATCAAGATAGGTCTTTGCCTTTACGTCGTCATCCATAAAGAAGGTCTGGGCGACTGGCACAGGATCAGCAAGCCCTGTGGTTTCAACAATAATGCCATCAAAACGACCCGGACGGCGCATCAGCCCTTCGACCACACGGATCAAATCGCCGCGCACGGTGCAGCAAATACAGCCGTTGTTCATCTCGTAAATTTCTTCATCGGACTCGACAATAAGATCATTATCGATGCCAATTTCACCAAACTCATTGACAATAACCGCGTAGCGTTTGCCATGGGTTTCGGTAAGAATCCGGTTGAGCAATGTGGTTTTGCCAGCGCCAAGGTAACCTGTAAGCACGGTTACAGGAATGGGTGCAAAAGTCTCGCTCATGGTGTTGCCTCGTCAAAAGTGGTTGGAATTTGAGCGCTATATAGGATGCCCGAACAAGAATTGCACGTATTTCCGCAAGAGTTTATTGTTGGCGTCGCCAGCAGCCATAGGCACTGCGTAACAAGCTGGCTTACGCAAAACGTAACCGGAGCCCCAAAAATGAAAGTTGGAAATTAAACCGGGCTTTACAATTATTTCTTCTTTGCCGCCCCTGCACGTTCCGACGATGCCGACCATAAATTGACGTTGGCCATCTCGGCATAAGTATCGATTGCAGCGAGTTCTGATTTTGTGAAATCTTGGTTTTCAAGCGCAGCAACACAGTCAATAATCTGTTTCGATTTTGATGCGCCGATCAGAGCCGACGTAACGCGCCCGCCCCGCAGCACCCACGCAACAGCCATTTGCGCCAGCGTCTGGCCGCGCTTTTCAGCAATAACATTCAGCGCCCGCAAGCCTTCAATTGTCTTGTCATTGATGATGTTCGGATCGAGTGATTTTCCCTGTGCCGCGCGGCTATCGCCAGGTATACCGCCAAGATATTTGTTGGTGAGCATCCCTTGCGCCAAAGGTGTAAACGCGATGGATCCAACGCCCTCTTTTTCGAGGGTGTCCAAGAGCTTGTCCTCTTCAACCCATCGGTTAATGATCGAATAGCTCGGCTGATGGATGACGCAAGGCGTGCCAAGCTCGCGCAAAATCTTAGTCGCTTCCTTAGTACGCTTGGAGTTGTAAGACGAAATGCCCGCATAAAGCGCCTTACCGGAGCGCACGGCATAATCCAGCGCGCCCATCGTTTCCTCCAGCGGCGTTTCAGGATCATAGCGGTGCGAATAGAATATATCGACATAGTCCAGACCCATGCGGGCAAGACTTTGGTCGAGGCTGGAAAGCAAATATTTGCGGCTGCCCCACTCGCCATAAGGCCCGTTCCACATGTGATAGCCAGCCTTGGTGGAGATCACCATCTCATCGCGCAGGCCGACAAAATCCTGCTTCAAAATCGCGCCAAATGCTGTTTCAGCGGAACCAGCGGGCGGGCCGTAATTATTAGCCAAATCGAAGTGCGTGATGCCAAGGTCAAACGCCGTCTGACAAAGTTCGCGTTTAAGCTGGTGCGGCGTGTCTTCACCAAAATTGTGCCAAAGACCAAGCGAAATCGCAGGCAGTTTCAGCCCGCTTTTGCCGCAACGATTATATTTCATTTTGGTATAGCGGTCAGTGGCAGGAACATAGGTCATGGATTGGACTCTTCTTTGTTGGGCTACCGGTATTTATAGGCGGATTGATGCCGTAATCATATCGAAAAAACGGCTCCACTGCGTCTGTCGTGCCGCGAAGCGGAGCCGTAAGGCTTTAAACGAGAAGTCCGCGCGCCTCTTCCGGGCTCAGATAGGCTGGCTGCGTACAGGTCGTACCGAGCGTAACAAACTGACCAGTCTCGCCGGACTTCAAGATCGAGGTCATCACATCAACCCCGTGCAGCGTGCGCTCAAGCGAGCAACGGAAATCGCGGCCTTCAGCAATGGCGACGGCCATATCGGCAAGGCCGGCAGTGCGGTAATTCGCCATTTTTCCCTGTGGATGATCTTGGTTTGGAATGCCCAACGGATGATCCCACGCAGGCAACGCTTCGGCGGGACCATTGCGCTTTGTCGCCAGCACAGTGCCGCCAAAGAAGTTGGGATCCGGCACATAAAGTGAGCCTTCCGACCCATAAAGCTCCATGTTTTCATGACGATGCGCGAACACATCCCACGACGACGAAAGCGTAACTGTTGCCCCGGTATGGAACTCAAGCAGCGCATGGATCGTTGTCGGTGTTTCCACCGGCACGCTCTCACCCAAACGCGGGCCGTTTGCAATTGTACGGCTGGTCTGTGGAATGGAATTAAGCGCCCCGACGCGCTTTACGGGCCCAATCAGATTGATCAGATTCGCAACATAATAAGGCCCCAAATCTAAAACCGGACCGCCGCCAAATTGGTAGAAAAAGTCAGGGTTTGGATGCCAATGCTCCATGCCAAAGTTCATGACATGAGCGGTGCCGGAAGTGATGGTTCCAACCAAGCCATCATCAATAGCCTTGCGGGCTTGCTGATGCGCGCCGCCAAGGAAAGTATCCGGCGCACAGCCGACCTTTAGGCCTTTGGCGGTCGCGATCTCGCGCAACTCCAAGCCTTGTTCAATGGTCAACACCAATGGTTTTTCCGAATAGGCATGTTTGCCGCTTTGCAATATCGCCTTGGTAATCGGGAAATGCGCAGCGGGGATGGTGAGGTTGACCACGACATCAATCTCTTTTGATGCCAACAGGTCATCGACACTCATGGCCATGATGCCGAACTTCGTCGCCTGCGCATGTGCAGTCGCCATATTCATATCAGCGCAAGTTGTGATAGTGAGCCCGCGAAACATCGGGGCAAGACTGAAATAGGCACTCGAAATATTGCCACATCCGATAACGCCAACGCGTAAATTTTTTGACATGCTATTATTCCTTATAGCTTTGAGGCGGCTTCGAACGAACGGTTGGCAAAGCGGGCCGTATCGCTTGGCTTGTCATGTTCGAGTACAAAATTGCGAACGCGGGTTTTCTTCAGTGCTGCCATAATAGGCCTCCAATCAACCGTGCCGTGACCAACATCAGCCCAGCCGTCCTCATCGATATTCTTACCCTTCGGCGCAATGTCCTTTATATGAACAGCAGTAATATTGGCGGCATATTTCTTGATCATTTTGACGGGATCGCCGCCACCGCGAATGACCCACGCGATGTCCATTTCCCAGTCCAGCATGGGTGCTGCTTTGTAGATCAACTCATGCGGCGTCTTGCCATCAGGCAGCGCCACAAACTCAAAATCATGATTGTGCCAGCCGAACGAATATCCTTCGCTGCGATAGAATGCTGCTATTTTTCCAAGACGCTTGCCAAAGGCCCTCCAGCCTGCGCTATCATTGGGGCGTTCATCTTCGCCTATATGCGGGCAGTATATGGAGCGAATGCCCAGAGTTTTGAGGGTTTTCAGTGTGCCCTTCTTATCATTTTCTAACGCATCTATGCCAAAGTGCGCCGTTGGCATGGTAATGCCTTGAGCATCCATTAGCGTTTTCAGGCCGGTTGCATCGCCATAAAGTCCGCCAAACCCTTCAACTTCTTTATACCCGGCCTTGCCGAGAATTTGAAATGCATCGGCCAGCGAGGAGTGATTGCGCGCAGAGTAAAGTTGGAATGATAAACGCTTTGGCATAGGAGATTTCCTCTTCAAAAGTCTTAGGCGCGAAGCCATTTGTCATAATCGGAAACAAGAAGATGTAGCGGTTCGACATCTTCGGTAATGGTAGCAAAGCGGCCAATAGGCTCTCGGAAAACATTGTCCGTGTTGTCGTCATTGACAGTCGAAACTTCGCCAATCAACACGTCTTGGCCCTCGCCCCAAAAGGCGTGCCAGCAGTTGGTGTGCAGCGTGACGCTTTCGCCTGGCGTAAGTTTAAGCAAGCCGCCCGCTTTCATAGTCCGCAATGTGCCATCGCAGGTTACCCGCACTTCAGCATTTTCATCAATCGCGCCATCGTCTTTTGCCATGAACAATTCCAGCGTCAGCGTGCCGCCGCCGCGATTGATAATGTCCTCCGATTTAATATTATGACGGTGCATCGGCGAGATTTGGTTCTTTTTCGAGATCATGATTTTTTCGGCATAAACCATGCCGCGACCACGCTCCAGATCCGCTGCCACACCGTTGCGGACGGTAAATAAAAACAGGCCCAACTCATCGAATTTACCCAAGCCATAATCGGTAATATCCCAGCCCATATTGCCTGCAAGAATGCCGGACCCGCCTCGCGTGTTGGCCTTCATCTCCGCTGGAGACCAATAGGCAAACGGCGGCATAATGTAGCCAAACGAGCGGATAAACGCGTTGGATTCTTTGATAATTTTGTTGATTTCTGAACGCTTCATCGCTCCATTCCTCTCGGCATTTCTTCGCCGCAATAGATTATTTATCTCCAACTCACGCCATAAAATGCGCAATTAGAGCAGCGGATGTTCAAACAAAACCGAAGCGCTGCTTTATCTCATTGTTTTCGCATCGGTTTTTTCGAAAAACCGCACACACTTTTTCGACCGATGCTCAAAGACTGCGCATAACGAAACTGGAAATACCACTTCCAAGGTCCGCAGTCCCATCTGCAATGAAGCAGACCTCGCGCTCCCCGCCAGCGATCAAATCAAAACCATCGGCATCAAATTGCAGCCTTAGTTTTGTATCTGCCGTCAACACCCTCATGTTCCCATTGGCCCGACAAATCCAGCCGATTTCCCGCAAGAGGTAATTGCATCGCGTTCATGACTAGTGGAATGAATTTGACATTCGCATCCCATTTGAAATCACCTGCGAGGTGCGAATGTCAAATTCAAAAATTCCACTAGAATCATAAACTTGCTAGTGGTT
>JAYSWX010000009.1:0-2349 GCA_043717855.1 Phyllobacterium sp. | reverse complement strand
GATGGCAATGGAGCAGGCTGCGCTTGAGGTGGATGGTATAAAAAATTCGCTCGGCAGCGGCGCAAGCACTGGCTTTGGCGGCATGGTTCTGGTCACATCAAGCGGCTTTGCAGGAAGCCATATGTCATCACGCTTTAGCCGCAGCATCAGCGTTATCGCAGGTGAAGGCACCAAGATGCAACGTGACTATGAGTATTCGTCAGTCATACATTTTGAAGATATTGAGGATGCCAAATCCATCGGCCGCAAGGCTGCGGAGCGGACAATAGCCAAGATCAACCCGCGCAAGGCCAAGACGGGTCCGATCAATGTGGTGTTCGATCCGCGCGTTGCGCGCGGCGTTGCAGGCCATTTGGCAGGGGCAATCAACGGCGCAGCCGTTGCCCGCAAAACCAGTTTCCTGCGTGATAAAATGGGCCAGCAAGTGATAGCTGCCGGCGTTACGGCTACTGATAATCCGCTGCGCAAGCGTGGCGCTGCTTCTCGCCCGTTCGATGGCGAGGGCCTTGCCGCACAGCCCATGACGATGGTCGAAAAGGGTGTCTTACAGAACTGGTTCCTGTCGCATTCTGCTGCGCAAGAACTGGGCCTCGTCACCAATGCTCGCGGCGCACGCTCTGGCTCGGTCGTCTCTCCTTCATCCACGAACTTCGCCTTTGAACCTGGCGAATTATCGCCAGCCGAATTAATTGCAAGTGTGGGAACCGGACTATACGTGACAGAAGTTATCGGGCAGGGCGTGAACATGCTGACAGGCGAATACTCGCGCGGCGCATCGGGCTTCTGGATTGAAAATGGCATTCTCACTCATCCGGTTTCGGAAGTGACAATCGCTGGAAACCTCAAAGACATGTTTATGAACATTGTGCTGGCAGATGATGTAGACCGCACTTATGGAACCGCAGCGCCGACGCTGGCCATATCAGGGATGACTTTGGCAGGTGAGTGACGCGAACAACTATTTGGCCGATTTAGAATTGCTCCAAACAGCTACCCGCAATGGCGCGGAAATTGCGCTGGGCTATTTTGGCAAAGACCCGAAAATCTCCTACAAAGAGGGTATGTCGCCCGTTACCGAGGCAGACTTTGCCGTTGATGCGTACTTAAAAAAAACGCTCTGCGCCGCCCGTCCGGACTATGGTTGGCTGAGCGAAGAAACGGCAGATTCGGCCGAAAGGCTCAGCAAAAAACGCACGTTCGTTGTGGACCCGATAGACGGCACAAAGGCCTTTATCGCGGGCAATTCCATGTGGTGTGTGTCAGTGGCAATCGTCGAAAACGGACGGTCAATTGCGGGCGTGCTGGACTGTCCTGTTCGCAAGGAAGTCTATTCAGCTGCGCTAGGCCAAGGCGCTTATAAAAATGGCACACGGTTGGAACGTCAGCCAGAGAATTCGCCTCTCGTCATGAGCGGGACAAAAGTGCTTCTGGCACAGTTTGCACAATCCACTGGTGCCGTTACCCACGCGCATTCGCATATCCCTTCGCTTGCCTATCGCATCGCGATGATCGCCGATGGCAGGCTGGATGGCGCATTTGTAAAGCCAAACGCGCAGGATTGGGATTTGGCTGCGGCCGATCTTATTTTGGCGGAAACCGGCGGCATAATTTGTGGCGTGGATGGTAACCGCGCCACTTATGGCAAGTCCAACACAGTGCACGGCTTATTAGTCGCGGCCCATACCGGTTGCGTAGATATTATGTTGGGTGTTGTCGCCACCTCAACCATCGGCTAAACCCACTCAAAATATCAGATAGCAACAGGGGCAATTATGAGTGAAACCAAACAACTTTTGCATCTTGTTTTCGGCGGAGAACTAACAACGCTTGGTGGAGCCGAATTCCGCGATGTTTCAAAACTCGATATTGTCGGCATTTATCCTGACTATGCGTCCGCCTCCTTAGCTTGGAAAGCGAAGGCGCAAATGACGGTTGATAACGCTCATATGCGTTATTTCGTGGTTCATTTGCACCGGTTCCTCGAACCGGGCAAAGGCATTGCTCATTGAAAATTCAGTCGGATCAAGTAGCAATGGCTGGTAGCAAACAAAGCGGAGTACCATTTACACGCCGCATATGGATACGCCTACGTCGCCATGTGAAGGCGCAGCCATGGTTCGCCACAGTTTTAGTCTGGCTCATCACCGGCGGCTTGCGTTTCATTAATTGGACCAACCCGCGCGTTTTGGGATCTCATAATCCCGACGAGGTTTACACTAATAATTCGCCTATGATCGTAGCGTTCTGGCACGGGCAACATGTAATGGGGCCGTTTCTTGCACCGAAGAACGCCAAGGTGGTTGCACTATTCTCAAAAAGCGCGGACGCCGAGTTGAATGCCAAAATAGT
>JAYSWX010000080.1:0-26278 GCA_043717855.1 Phyllobacterium sp. | reverse complement strand
TGGTAATTTCTGCGGCGTCCATGTTGTTGTTCTCCATAACTATTGGCGCTGCCCCCTCTCCGTCAGCTTCGCTGACACCTCTCCCCGGAGGGGCGAGGTTAAACTCTCAGCCTTTAACCTCGCCCCGCTTGCGGGGAGAGGTGTCAGCGAAGCTGACGGAGAGGGGGCAGCGCCAATAGTTATGGAGAACAACAACATGGACGCCGCAGAAATTACCACCGAAGCCCCGAAGCGCGAGCGTGGCGGCGGGCGGCAGACGCGGCGGGATAAGCGCAGCGGCGGGCCTGTTGGCATTTATCCCGCCTATATAATGCGTAATATTCCCACTTATGATGTGCTTTCGGAAGAAAACCTCATCAAAATCGAAAAGACCTCGGACCGGATATTGGCCGAAATCGGCATTGAGTTCCGTGATGATCCCGTCGTGCTCGAGCACTGGAAGCGGGCGGGGGCGAAGATTGAGGGCAATCTGGTAAAGTTTGAGCCGGGGCTACTGCAAGAGGTGCTGAAATCTGCGCCCAAACAATTTACGCAGCACGCCCGCAACCCTGCCAAGTCCGTTGAAATCGGTGGTAAAAGCGTGGTGTTCGCACCCGCTTACGGCTCGCCCTTCGTTATGGATTTGGACAAGGGCCGCCGTTACGGCACGATTGAGGATTTCCAAAATTTCATCAAGCTGGCGCAATCATCACCTGCGCTGCACCACTCCGGTGGTACAATTTGTGAGCCGACTGATGTGCCTGTCAACAAACGCCATTTGGACATGGTCTATAGCCACATCAAATATTCCGACCGCGCGTTTATGGGCTCAGTGACAGCCGAAAGCCGGGCGGAAGAATCCATCGAGATGGCACGCATTGTGTTTGGCAAAGAGTTCACAGACCAAAACTGCGTCATTCTCGGCAACGTCAATGTGAACTCGCCGCTGGTATGGGATGCGACAATGACTACCGCAATGCGCGCCTATGCACGGTCTAATCAGGCCGCTGTCATCGTGCCGTTTATCCTCGGAGGCGCGATGGGGCCGGTGACCAATGCAGGCGCGATTGCGCAGGCCCACGCCGAAACCATGGCGGGCTGCGCACTCACCCAATTGGAGCGCAAAGGCGCACCGGTTATCTACGGCAACTTCCTCTCGTCCATGTCGCTGCGCTCCGGCTCGCCGACATTCGGCACGCCTGAGCCCGCGATTGGCTCAATGGTGATCGGGCAGCTGGCGCGTCGCCTAGGCCTGCCGCTACGCTGCGCGGGCAATTTCACGACGTCTAAATTGCCGGATGCGCAGGCCATGAACGAAGGCACCATGTCGATGCTGTCCGCCGTGCATTGTGGGGCGAATTTCATCCTGCATTCGGCTGGATTTTTGGATGGACTTTTGTCCATGTCTTACGAGAAATTCGTGATGGATGCCGACTTCTGCGGCGCGCTGCATTCTTATCTGAACGGCGTGACGGTGGATGATAATTCGCTTGCGATGTCAGCGTTTCAAGAGGTCGGCCCCGGCAGCCATTTCTTCGGCAGCCAGCACACGCTGCAAAATTATGAGACGGCGTTTTGGGACTCAAATCTCTCAGACAATGAGCCCTATGAAAAGTGGGAAGCGGCAGGCAGCCACGATGCAGCGTTCAATGCCAACAAGCGCTGGAAGCGCATGTTAGACGAATATGTCGCGCCGGACTTGGATGTAGCGAAGGACGAAGAGCTACAAGAATTTATGGCAAAGACCAAGGGCGCAATGCAAGATGCGTGGTACTGAGGAGATAGCGATGTTGGAACCCGCACTGCCCGATTTCATGATTGCCGTGCTCACAATTGGTCACGGCGGCTACGAAGTGCTTGATTATCGCACCGATGTGCGCCGCCCTGCGCCAGCAGCGGGCGACGTGCTCATTCTCGTGGGCGCGGCGGCGGTCAACAATACGGATATAAATACGCGCACTGGCTGGTATTCTAAGACGGTAAGCGCTGCGACATCTGAAGACGTAACAACGGATGCGGCAGATGCCTCATGGAGCGGTGAAGCGCTTAAGTTCCCCTTGATCCAAGGCGCGGATATTTGCGGAAAAATCGTCGGCGTGGGGACTGGAGTTTCGGCAGATAGAATTGGCGAGCGGGTCATCGTGCCCACCATGCAGCCCGCGCCCAGTGGCGGACCGTTCGACACATTTACAGTGGGTTCTGAATGCAACGGCGGCTTTGCACAGTTTGTGACTATGCGGGCGACCCAAGCCTATGTGGTGAAATCTGCGCTATCAGATGTGGAGTTGGCATCGTTTCCCTGTGCCTATTCGACGGCGGAAAACATGCTGCATCGTGCGGGCGTAAAGGCCGGAGAAACCGTGTTTATCACCGGCGCATCTGGCGGTGTCGGGTCGGCTGCTGTGCAACTTGCCAAGCGACGCGGGGCCACAGTTATTGCGCAGTCAGGCGCGGAAAAGGCCATCGCCATCATGGCGCTCGGCGCGCACAAAGTGGTCAATCGAGATGATGATTTGGGCACAGTTATTGGCATCGAACGCGTCGATGTTATCATTGATATCGTTGGGGGAAGTCGGTGGCCCAGCCTGCTCGAAATTCTAAAGCGCGGCGGGCGCTATGTTGTTTCCGGCGCTATTGCAGGCCCAATAGTGGAGCTGGATTTACGCAACCTTTATCTCAAAGACTTAACGTTTTTGGGATGCACGGCGCAGCACCCGGACGTTTTTCCAAATTTGATTGGCTATATTGAGCGCGGCGAAATTCACCCGCTTGTTGCCAAAACCTACCCCTTGAGTGAAATTGTATTGGCTCAACAAGAGTTCCAATTAAAACAGCACGTTGGCAAAATCGTGCTCATTCCGCCGCAGGATTGAGCTATGCGCAAGAGCTCACAACAAAAATCAACCACGACCGCGATACGGCGGCACGCCTTGCTCGGGCAGCCACGCGCCTACTGGCGGGTTCCCGGTCTGCCAGAACACATCAATAGGAATGCCGCCGCGCGGATACCAATAGGCCCCGATGCGCAGCCAGAGCGGCTTGGTAATCTCAACAATGCGCTGCGCGATCATCACGCTGCATTCTTCATGGAAAGCACCATGATTACGAAACGAGGTGAGAAACAGCTTCAAGGATTTAGATTCGACCAGCAGTTTATCCGGTGCATAGTCGATAACAATATGGGCGAAATCCGGCTGTCCCGTCATGGGGCAGAGCGAGGTAAACTCCGGACAAGTGAAGCGCACGATGGCAGACGCGCCTCCCGTTTGGGTATAAGGAACGGCTTCCAGCACCGCTGTTTCGGGCGATTGCGGTTGGTCAGTTTTAACACCCAATTGGGTGAGGCTCGATACATCGGTCATTTTAACGATCCTAATTTCCAGCGGTCTGCCGCGTTAAGGCAGGAAGAAAAATGCCAGCGCGATGAGCAGATAAACGCCAAGCAGCATGGCGCCTTCGAGCCAGTTGGTTTCGCCATCGCGCGTCACGCTTGCAGTAATCAGCGTCGCCCCCATCAGGCCCGCGAGTTCAAGCGGGCGGTGGACGACAAGGTCCATCGGCTTGCCGATCAGAAACGACGTAATCACCAATAGCGGGGCGACCAAAAGGGCTATTTGTATTGTCGCGCCAAGCGCGATTTGAATGGCCAAATCGAGCTTATTTTTAATCGCAAAAACGCTGGCCGCATGTTCCGCCGCGTTGCCAATGATGGGAATGATAATGAGGCCGGCAAACACTTCCGAAAGCCCGATGCTGGCACTAAAGCCTTCCAGCGAGCTCACCAGAATTTCCGAAAGCCCCGCAACCGTCAGCGTGGCCAGCGACAACGTTAAAATTCCCCGACGCACCGACCAGGCAGAATTATCATGCTCGTCGTCGCTGGCGGACAATAAATCCTTATGGGTAAACAGGCTGAATATGATGCTGCAAGCATACAAAGCTATCAGTACAACGCTTGCCGCCAGCGAGAAATTTTCGTCGCTGATAAGCGTTTGCTCCGGAGAAATGCCCGCCACGCGCTCGCTGGCATCAAACACGGCAGGGATCAAAAACGCGATCATCACAATGAGCAGCAGGCTTGAAAGCGATCCCGCAGCGACCTTGTTGAAAGTTTGTTTTTTGTGTTTGAGTCCACCAAGAAACAATGCAAGGCCAAGTACCAGCAGGAGATTGGCGATCATCGAGCCTGTGATGGAGGCTTTCACGACATCAATTTTTCCTGCCTGCAAGGCGAAGAAAGCAATAATCAGTTCGGTCGCATTGCCGAACGTCGCATTGAGCAGTCCGCCGCCTGTAGGTCCGGTTTTTACGGCTAGATTTTCCGTCGCCTCGCCCATGAGCGCCGCAACGGGGATTATCGAAATCGCCGCACAAATGAAAATGGCCGTATCACCGGCGTGGAAAAAATATACCAACGCTATCGTGATGGGGATGAAAACTAACAGCCATTTTAACATTTTGAATCGCTCCGAAACTCTGTCTAACCTGTTAGGCAATCAGGACGGCAAGCGCAATATCGTAACTGCATACTCTCCACTCCGCATTTCTAAGAGGGCACAGTCATGAACGATCCACTCCTCCAGCCGTTTCAGCTCAAGCATTTGACTTTGCGCAATCGCATTATGACGACGAGCCATGAGCCCGCGTACCCCGAAGATGGTATGCCGAAAGACCGCTACCGTGCTTATCATGTGGAGCGGGCGAAAGCGGGCATTGCGTTGACCATGACGGCAGGCTCCGCGGCAGTTTCCAAGGACTCTCCGCCCGTGTTCAACAATGTACTCGTCTATAAGGATGAGGTCGTGAAATGGATGAGGCTGCTTGTGGACGAATGCCACGATCATGGTGCGGCGGTGATGATCCAGCTCACGCATCTGGGCCGTCGCACGCGCTGGGATAAGGGCGACTGGCTGCCGACAGTCTCGCCGTCGCACAAACGCGAAGCGGCGCATCGGGCGTTCCCAAAGCTGATCGAAGACTGGGATATGGACCGCATCAAACGCGATTTTGCTGATGCTGCGGAGCGCATGAAGGCGGCGGGTGTCGATGGTATTGAGTTCGAATGTTATGGTCACCTTCTCGACCAATTTTGGTCGCCGCTGACCAATATTTTGCCTGCTCCTTATGGTGGCAACCTTGAAAACCGGATGCGGTTTTTCTTTGAAATGCTTGATGGTGTGCGGGAGAGGGTAGGGCCGGATTTCATCATCGGCGCGCGCTTTACGGCGGACGAGGATTTGGAGGGCGGCACCACGAAAGAAGTGGGTATGCAAATCGCGAGCCTGCTAAAAGCCAGCGGCAAGATTGATTTTCTCAATGTCGTGAAAGGCCATATTGATACTGACCCCGGCCTCACGGACCTTATTCCCATTCAAGGCATGGCATCCGCGCCGCATTTGGATCTGGCCGGCGAAGTGCGCCGCGTGGTGGATTTCCCGACATTCCATGCCGCCCGCATTCCCGATGTGGCAACCGCGCGCCATGCCATTGCGTCGGGCAAAATCGACATGGTGGGCATGACACGCGCACATATGACGGACCCGCATTTGGTGCGCAAACTCATCGAAGGCCGCGAGCATGATATTCGCCCGTGCGTGGGCGCGAACTATTGCCTCGACCGCATTTACCAAGGCGGCGCGGCCTATTGCATCCACAATCCCGCCACAGGCCGCGAGGCGGAAGGAATGCCGCATGATATTCCAGCCGCTGAAATCAAGCGCAAGATCGTGATTGTCGGGGCAGGGCCAGCAGGCATGGAAGCCGCGCGTGTGGCTGCCGAGCGCGGGCACGAAGTGAAAGTGTTTGAGGCAGCGGACAAAGCCGGCGGACAAATTCGCCTGACAGCGCAATCTAAGCGCCGAGCAGAAATGATCGGCATTATCGACTGGCGCATGGAGCAATGCCTAGCCAAAGGCGTGACATTCAAGTTCAATAGCTGGGCCGATGCGGCGATGATTGAGGCCGAAAAACCGGATGTGGTTATCATCGCCACAGGCGGCTTTCCGCACACGGAGGTGCTGAAAGGGGGCAATGATCTTGTGGTCTCATCATGGGATATTATCTCCGGCGATGTGAAGCCCGGAACCAATGTACTCATCTTCGATGATGCGGGTGACCACGCCGCGCTGCAAGCCGCCGAGGTGATAGCCAATAGCGGTGCGAAGGTTGAAATCATGACGCCTGACCGTAGTTTTGCGCCCGAAGTGATGGCCATGAACCTCGTGCCCTACATGCGCACCTTGCAAAAGCTCAATACCGTTTTCACAGTGACCTATTCGCTCGAAAGCGTGGAACGGCAAGGCAACCGCCTGAAAGCAAACGTCGGCAGCGACTACGGCGGCGTGCATCAAGAACGGATTGTCGATCAGGTGGTAGTAAACCACGGCACCATTCCGCTGGATGAATTATATTTTGAACTGAAGCCGAGTTCATCGAATTTAGGCGCGGTTGATTATGAGGCGTTTATTGGGGGCGGTAAGCAGACGATTGCGGCAAACCCGGACGGCGCGTTTCAGCTGTTTCGCATTGGTGATGCGGTGGAGGCACGGAATACCCACGCGGCAATTTATGATGCGTTGAGGTTGGTGAAGGATTTGTGAGTCATACCCGAATGCTAGTACAGGGACGCCCTTCTGATGAATGCAAGAGAAGTATAATGAAGCCAATTGCGGGTCACGCATTATGGTTGTTATATGCTCGTCATGGATTCTGATGAATTGAACGACGAACAGTTACTTTTTCTTGTAGGTACGACCGACAAGGAGCTTTTTGATGCCGGTATGGATATTAAGAGACGAGATTGGGAAGTGCCGCTCTTAGTGATGAAAAAGTTAGGATACGAAGGATTCGTTTTTGCGGGCGTTGGAACACCAAAATTGCTTGAGCGCATTCGATTAAGTTTCGCTTCTATCTACCGAAAACATGATTTAGCGATGGGTGGCCATATTGGCGTCTTCATGTATCGGGACATCTTTGCTCGTATCGGTGTGCCCCATATCTATGGCGAGATTCAGTTGAACCCGTTTGAATTTGTGGAACTGACACCCGTCCAACTTCGGATCATTCAGACCGAGCCCGATCAAATGGAGGCCTATCTCGATCAGTTTTCTGACGTCGCTGATGTGCAATACGGCACGCAAGAGCTATTGACGCCATTCGCGATAATGGAACTCGTAGTTCGCTTTATTGGTTTGTCGCGCCTTCATTTGCATTCAGCTTCCGCAGTGCTGACGGGCGGCTACGACCATCGCGGTGCTGTGCAGGCTTCGTTGCTTGCAACGGAACTCGCATTGAAGGCAGGAGCCGCCGCACAGGGCCTTTCGGAACAAGAAATCAAAAGCAGGTTCGGTCATAGAAATATTGATACGGTTGATTTTATCGGAGCAAGTTGGCCGTCGTTCGATCTTGCTCGTGTGAAGCGAGTAATTGCAGCGCAGCCCCCTTACGTGCCAAACCGATATTCCGCCACACAGCCAGACAGGCGAGAGGTTGGCCACCTAGTAATGGGCGCACAGTACGTAGTCTCAGAAGTAGTTCGGCAGATATCAGATAGGGATTTCCGAAGCGGCGTTACGCCACCTGTGGCCCGTCGCTATCCTGCCTAAACAACCTAAATATAGGTGAAAGCCACCAAATCTATCGGACATGGCTTATCAAGCGTTGCCCGCCAACCGTCAGCGGAATGGATTCTGGATCGTCGCTTCGCTTATCAGGAATGACGAAACGATGGGGTGTTTGGCTATAATCTCGAAGGTTAGCGATGGCTTCCTGTCTTTCGTCATTCCGGACAAGCGAAGCGCAGATCCGGAATCCATTCCGTTGAGCCTAATCATATCAATGCCGGTGCAGATTATCATGCTCGGTTCTGCACACGCTTTGATCTCACCACCGCCAGAGGAATGGATTCCGGATCGGCTTCGCTTCGCTCATTGTCCGGAATGACGAAGCGTTGAGGTATTTCCGATTGCAACACTTACCATCAGCGTGGCCCACTTCACCCCAACCTCTCAGCGATCCAAACCTTAATCAGCGCCTGTCTGGTAATCCCGAGGCGCGTGGCTTGCTTATCGAGATCATCGACAACCCATGAGGGGAAATCAACATTGACCCGCTTGATTTCGGTGTTGAGACGGCGTGCTTTGGACCAATCAATCGCCTGACTGATATCCTCACCATCATCGAATTTTTTATCAAATTCATTCGTTTTCATAAAACTGGACCTCTTCTTTTCGTGCTCGTCTCACCGAAATTAGCCGGATAGCCGTGCCGCGCGGCGCTGCCGATAAAATATTGCAACACCGCCTCACAACCCCGCCAGTTCCTCCTGCACAATTGATGGTCGCTTGTCGATCAGCGCCAGCAGCACCCGTGCCGGTCCTTCCGGCCTGCGGCGGCCCTGTTCCCAGCCTTGCAGCGTGCCCAAGGCGACGCCGATGTTCTGCGCAAACGCGCGCTGGGAGAGGCCGCTCTTGCTGCGGATCGCCGACACGTCCGGCGTCGAAACTTGCACCTCATGGATGACATGCCCCTTTGACTCATTGTTCAAAAACGCGTCAACATCGGCAAGACCTGCCATGATTTTCTTGTATGCGTTTGTCATGATTTTCTCCGGTAGTTTCTTATGATTAACGCGGCAGCTTCCGACAGCGCTGCTTGCTCTGACCGACTCAAATTCGCGGCTTCATTTTTAGCGAAGACGGTCAAAAGAAAGACAGGAACGTCCTGCCCTGCATAAATATACACAACGCGCCCGCCGCCGCGTTTGCCTCTGCCGTCAATACCGATTCTGACCTTCCGGATGCCGCCACCGAGTGCAATCCCGCACTCAGGGTCAGCGGCAATGGTATCCACAACGGCTTTGCGTTCAGCCTCAGAAAGCAAGCCTTTCGCGGCCGCCAAATAGCTCGGTGTCTCAACAACGGTGATTAAATAGTGAGACATAAAGCTATCGATACCACGAGTACATATATACGTCAATGACGTATAAGCTGCCAAATGGCGTTTAGCGGCTGAAGTGCCGCAAAATTCCCCACTTGCAAATCATTCGCAACTGACTATGTTGCGAACCATTCGCAACTGGATGGGTGCCGTTTGGACAAGCGTGTTGATGACGATATGATTTCAGGGGGGGCAAAGACCTCCGGCTGGCAACGACAGCGCGGTGAGCCGTCGCTCATGGAGTCCTTCCGCTCCATTCCTATCAACCCGAATGCAACCCCGTTTCGCAAGATGATGGCGTTTGTCGGCCCCGGATATCTGGTGGCAGTCGGCTATATGGACCCCGGCAACTGGGCGACCTCGTTAGCGGGCGGGTCGCAGTTTGGCTACGCACTTCTAGCGGTCGCTTTACTTTCCAACATTATGGCAATTTTGCTTCAGGCGCTGTGCGCGCGTTTGGCAGTGGCTACCGGGCGCGATCTTGCGCAGGCTTGCCGCGATGCCTATCCGCGCTGGATGGCTTTTCCGCTGTGGCTGCTGGCTGAACTTGCGATCATAGCCACTGACTTGGCTGAGGTAATCGGCACGGCTATTGGCCTCAACCTGCTGTTTGGCATACCGCTCGAACTGGGCGTTCTGATAACGGCTCTCGACGTGTTCCTAATCTTGTGGCTGCAAACCAAAGGCTTTCGCAAAATCGAGGCGTTCATCATTGCCATGACAGGTGTGATTTTTGCTTCGTTCGCTATACAGGTTGCTCTGGCTGACCCTGTTTGGAGCGAGGTTATCAAAGGCTTTGCCCCTACCACGGACATCGTCACGAACCCGAATATGCTGTACCTTGCGCTTGGTATAATTGGTGCAACGGTGATGCCGCATAATCTCTATTTGCATTCCGGCATTGTGCAGACAAGGGCTTATGGCAACACTCTGCCAGAAAAACGCGAGGCGATTAAATACGCCACTATTGATTCAACGCTGGCCCTGATGTTTGCACTCACAATCAATGCGGCAATTTTGATTTTGGCAGCGGCCACTTTTCACAAAGCAGGACTAACGGAAGTGGCTGAACTCGGACGCGCCCATGAATTGCTGGCCCCGCTTGTGGGGTCATCCATTGCGCCTAGCCTGTTTGCAATTGCCCTGTTGGCTTGCGGCATGAATTCCACCGTGACGGCGACAATGGCCGGTCAAATTGTGATGGAAGGTTTCATCCAAATTCGGCTGGCCGCGTGGGCGCGAAGGCTGATTACGCGCGGGATAGCTATTTTACCGGCAATTTTGGTGACGCTAATTTACGGCGAGGGTTATACTGGCAAGCTGCTAATTTTGAGCCAAGTGGTACTGTCGCTACAGCTCCCATTCGCTATTGTTCCGCTGGTACACATTACGGCATCGCGGGCAAAAATGGGGGAGCTTATTGCGCCGCGTTGGCTAACTTCAATCTCTGTAGTGATCGCAATCATCATCATAAGCCTAAATGGTAAGCTACTATATGATTTAGCCACGCAATACTTATTCTAAGCTGGATATCAATCAGCGATGTTGCAGCGCTAAATTATAAAGGTTCCCGCTGCGCGCGCCGGAGCGGCAGTAGGCGAATATCGGCTTGGGCAACTCATCAATTGCAATTTGCATAGCCGCGATATCATCCATCGTCAGCCCGCCGGAGATTACTGGAATATTACGAATTGGAATCCCAGCCTTGTTCGCCGCCGCCGCAATTGTTGCGTAGGGAACCTGGTCATGCGATTCCCCGTCCGGGCGGTTACAGATAATGCTCTTGAAACCCTCGGCAACAATTCCGGCAATGTCTTCAGGCTGTATTTGGGCAGAAACTGAGCAGGTTTCGTCAATCTTATTGATTATCATAGATAAATTCCCGCACTATTTCGGAACTAAAAATCAATAGCACCTAATTTTGAGGAATCAACCGGGCTACTGCTGGACTGCAATTGGCTGCGACTTTGTTTGCCAAGACAATGCCAAATCGAGGCAAATATTACCGAATATTGGTGCTTAAAAAATAATTCATAATTAAATTTCGGGCAGGTTGACGGCGATTCGTGCGATTCGTACGTTAGCACGGGTAAAAACGAAGTGATTCGTTAGACAAACTGTAGGCGTAGTGGACGGTCTCCTACAGCTATTGTGATCGCAGGTGCGATCAGCACGTGGCCATTTGTGCGGCCTGGGCGTGTAGCTTTGAGTATCAGTGAAATTGTGTTTGCGGCTGTGGCATCGCCACTGTGTTGCAATTTCGCTCGGCCAAACGGGGGTGGCAGTTGATTTCGGGCATCAAAGCAGGAGTTAGTGAGCTTGTCGCGATAATCGCGACGGTTTTAACTCGTCTAATGCGTCAAACGATTTGCTCTCACGCTGTTTTTTCGGATTTTTCATCCACGGCGGGCACATACGCAAGAGATCTTCCTGTAACGCCGCGTACTCGTTTGACAGATTACACATCGTTGAATTTCAGCGCGTGGCCTTCTGCTTTGCGCAAGGTTTTCTGCGCTCATGGCGTTTTTCTACAGGAAACATCTGGTTCTACCCGCTCAGTTTTCCAAGCCGATGTGGGTACTTAATGATGTTGATCCGGCAAATCCCAGTTGATAACTCCAGCAAAGATCGAAACGCACCTTTGTTTTCATTGCTAAATACTATGCGCTCTCAAGTAAGTGATTCGGCCAATATGCCGGACTTGCTCCCGTCATTGAGCCGCATCACGATGTTGAATTTACTAACTATTTGGAAATCGACCTATGCAGGATTTTGCAGTGGCGAGTTTCAGACTTCGGAGGCTAAAAAAATGAAATCGATCAACTCCGGTGTGACCGGAAACAACCCAAGAACTGGATTGTTGGGTCGGCTGGGAATGGCATTAGTGGTTTCACTTTTGTCACTATTCGCCGTTTCAGCGGCGACAGCTGGCAATCTTTCCAATACCGCGCAAGCCACCGGTATCCCGCCAACGGGCTCACCAATCACATCGACGACATCCACAATTGCAATTCCGGTTGTGACGAAGACTCCGGCTTACACCGTGGTGAAAAGCGTAACCTCCACCACCACATCAAATGGTGGTAGCGCCACACAGGTCGATGGCGGCGATATTATTACCTATTCCTACGTTGTGAAGAATACGGGTAACGTATCCATTAATACTGTGGTTGTGACTGATCCGGGCGTTAAGTTTAATGGTGGTTCACCAAATGCCCTCACTACAGGACCAGCGCTTGCATCGGGTGATACAAATTCCAACTCGATCTTGGATGTCACCGAAACATGGACCTACACCGCAACTTATCTGTTGACGCAGGCCAATGTTAACGCGGCAGCAGGTGTGCCAAATGGTGTGGCCAATACTGTGACCGTTACAGCCAAGGACCCACAAGCGGTTACCGTAAATCCGACGGGAGTTGGAAGTACGCTGACTGCAACAACGACAATCAACTCTGTGCCAAGCCTAACTATCGCCAAGACAGCGAATACGGCGGGTCCATTGGTCGTAGGGCAGGTGGTCACTTACTCTTACCTCGTAACCAATACGGGTAACGTGACGATTACCGGTGTGGGTGTCACGGAAACTGCGTTTAACGGTACTGGCGGCACCGCCGCTGTGGTTCCGTCGGGCGGCGCATCAACGCTGACACCGGGCGCAAATACAACGTTCACTGCCTCTTACACGGTAACGCAGGCGGATATCGACGGTCTCCAGCCGTAACCTCAAATAATACCCGCGCCGGCATCCGTCCGGCGCGGTCTCCAAACATACAAATACTGAAGAGCAAGCAGTTTGAAAAACCATCACTCCATATCAAAGGCCGCACTGCGCAGATTTTCTGCGTCTATGCTTTGTGCCTTTGCATTGTTGATGGCGACTGTAAGCAGCCACTCCCAGCTCATAAACACTGGTGAAGTTAATGGTACGGCCCCGTCTGGTGCTGTTACCCCTCAATCATCCACATCCACAGTTCCCGTTGCCGCCGTTACCCCAAGTATAGAACTAAAAAAATCTGTAGTTCTGGGCGACCAAAACGGCGATGCACACGCCCAAATTGGCGAAACGCTGATTTATAGCTTCACTGTTAAAAACACCGGAAATGTTACATTAAAGAATATTACGATCTCCGATCCGTCCGTTACTGTAGCAGGTGGCACATTGGCCTCGTTGGCGCCAGGCGTTACAGATACGACCACTTTTACGGCAACTTATACCTTGACTGCCACCGATATTTTGGCAGGCGGACATTCCAACCAAGCCACAACAGCGGCCACATCAGCGGTAACCGGTTCAGCGGTTGGCGGCATCACTGACACGTCCGATAGTACAAATCCGGTTGATGAAACAGGTGGCGGATCAGACCCGACGACGATTGCATTTACGGATGCCCCGATTGTGGCGGTTGATGATGCGTCGGCATCTGTTAACGGCGCGAGCGGTTCAGCCATAGTTGTCAATGCGTATAACAATGACACTCTGAACGTTGGCTTTGTAACGGTTGATTTAACGAAGATTGTCGGCACAGTGACAACGCCTGCAACCCCCATCGGCGGCGGGCCGGTTCCGGTGCTTGATGTTGCAACGGGCATCGTCTCGGTTCCTGCCGGTACGCCGGCTGGCACCTACACGATTGACTATAAAATCTGCGAAGTTTTGAACCCTACCAATTGCGACCCTGCCAGGATCACGGTTATTGTAGGCGCCGCGCTGATTGTTGCGGATGCGGACAGTGTGACGGGTGTTGACGGCGCAACCGGCGGTGCTGATGTTCTTGATGCGCTAAACGGCGATACGCTGAACGGTAGTCCGGCTACAGTTGGTCCGATAGGCACGGTAAACATGGCAGTTACCACGCCAGCTGTATCCATTGGCGGCGGCCCGGTTCCAAGTCTAGACCCCACGACTGGCAGAGTGTCTGTTCCCGCTGGCACGCCAACTGGACTCTATACGATTACTTACGAGATATGCGAGAAGCTAAACCCGTTGAACTGCGCTTCCAACTCCATCACAGTTGGCGTTGGAGCGGCCCTGATGGTTGCCGTTGATGACGCGCCTGCTTCGGTCAATGGTGCGAGTGGGTCGGCCTCCGTTGTCAATGCGTATGCCAATGATACGATAAACACTGCCCTCGTAACAGTTGATCTATCGAGGATTGTCGGCACGGTGACAACGCCAGCAACCCCCATCGGCGGCGGACCGGTTCCGGTGCTTGATGTGGCGACGGGCATCGTCTCTGTTGCTGCCGGTACACCGGCCGGCACTTATACGATCGATTATAAAATCTGCGAGGTTCTGAACCCCGCCAATTGTGATCCTGCCAAGATCACCGTTCTCGTGGGTATGGCACCGATTGTTGCGGACGCTGATGCGGTGAGCGGCGTTAACGGCCAGACGGGCGGGGCGGATGTTGTTGATGCGTTGCTTGGCGATACGCTGAATGGCGTGCAGGCAACACTTGGTGCTGGCGGAACAGTGACGATGTTAGTGACAGTGCCTGCGGTTTCTATTGGCGGTGGTCCTGTACCAGCGCTCGATCCGTTGACAGGCAAAGTGTCGGTTCCCGCTGGTACGCCAGCTGGCACATACACGATTTCTTACCAAATATGCGAAGTTCTCAATCCGGCAAACTGCGCTACAGCCGCTGTTACTGTAGGTGTTATCGCCTATCCCAATTCAATTTCCGGCGTGGTGTTTGATGACAACAACAGCAATGGCGTTCTTGATCCAGCTGACACCCGCATCGGTGGCTATACAGTAAACTTGATAAAAAACGGATTGATAGTAGACACCGTCATAGCCAGCGCTGACGGTAGTTATCAATTCATTAGCGTGCTTCCCGGCTCAGGCTATACGATTGCTGCTGTTGATCCTGCAACCAATCGTGTTGTGACGGGAGCAGGCTCGTTTAGCGTAACGCCGGGCTCTAATATAGCAAACATCAATTTGCCAATCGACCCATCCGGTGTGGTATATGACAGCGTGACAAGGTTACCGATCGCTGGCGCGGTGCTTACGATGACGACAGCCGCGGGTGTACCTCTCCCGATTGCGTGTTTTGCCTCGCCTGCTCAACAGAGCCAGGTAACGCTTGCCGATGGTCAATACAGATTTGACATTATTGCTGGCGCGGATCCACTTTGCCCCATTGGCCGGACAGAGTATCGCTTGGCCGTAACATCGCCGTCCGGCTATCTCTCACCGCCGTCAACAACAATCGCACCATTGGCAGGTGCGTTGAACGCAAGCGTTTGTCCGATAGATGGCGTTCCAGGCGGATCATGCAGTGTTCAACCACAAGACACACCGCCAACCGGAGTGCTCGCGACATCTTATTACTTCGCATTCAGCCTGGCGGCAGGTGATCCAAATATTGTTCACAACCACATACCATTGGATCCAATTGTGATTGTCCCCGGTGGTGTGACGGTGGCCAAGACCGCGCAAAGCAAAATAGGAGAACGCGGCGGCGTGATGACCTACACCATTATCGCTACCAATAATAGCAGCGTGAGTACTGCCGCACTCAATGTTATCGACAATATGCCTGCGGGCTTCACGCTGGTAACCGATAGCGCCACGCTGGATGGCGTCGCGATCACACCTTTGGTCAATGGGCGTTCGATTTCATTCCCGAATGTTACCATCCCCGCCACCAGTCACGTCACGATTGTGTTACAACTGCGGATACCGGTCACTGCCGCGCCCGGAGACTATGACAATTTTGCAATAGCTGTGGACGCATCAACCGGCATTCAAATTGGAACGTCTGGCAAGGCCACGATTAGAGTGAAAGCTGAGGCGGTTTTCGATTGCTCGGATATCATCGGTAAGGTCTTCGATGATAAGAATAGCAACGGCTATCAGGATAAGGGTGAACTGGGCATACCGGGTGTGAGATTGGTAACCGTGCGCGGTGAACTCATCACCACCGACAAGAATGGCCAATATCATGTGCCTTGTGCAATGTTGCCGGACCAGAACATTGGCTCAAACTTCATCCTCAAGTTGGACACCAGAACATTGCCGACTGGCTACCGCATTACGACAGAAAATCCGCGCACTGTGAGAGTGACTGCAGGCAAGGTTACCAAGCTCAACTTTGGCGCAACAATTGGCCGTGTGGTGCGGTTGGATGTTCGCAACGACGCATTCGTTGATGGCCAAATCCAGTTGAAGCCTGAGTGGGAATCCGGCCTTAACGACCTGATTAAGGTACTGGGTGAACAGCCCTCTGTGCTTCGCGTTACCTACACTAGTGCGGGCGAGTCCACTGCATTGGCTAAACAGCGCGTGGCGAATATTAAGACGATCATTGAGTCAAAGTGGAACAGGTCCGGGTGGGATTATCGACTTCCAATAGAGGTGGAACTCGTAAACCGTTAAGTTAAACGGTGCAGATTGCACCAGAGTAAAATGCGTTTTCTGTGTGTGAGTAAAGTGGGGAGTGTCAGCCAGTAGTGACGTCTATCGTCATCAAAGTGCTGTCGTTATCTCCACGTTAACCAAGATTGTTTACCGCTCTTTAAGGTAGATTCAGGGGAATACGATGCCGCTAATGGCTAAAGTCAGGGTAGAGAACAGTCAGAGGTACATTCGTATCTCAATTGCGTTCGCTCATTTGGCTATGGCGACATCCGCTGCATCGCTTTTTTCTGCAACACCCGGTCTGGCCGGACAGGCGTTAAATTGCCCCAATCATGTACGTGGTGCCATCTTTGATGATTGTCTCGCCGAAGCAAAGATCGTCGGTGAAAATACTGAGAAATCCTCGACGTCTGACGCGCCATCGCGGCCATTTGTTATTAGTGTAGACGGCGAGTCTGTCGCCGGAGGCGGTACGGCGGACGCCCAAAGACGCAACGACGTCGCACTAGAGGCCGTCGATATTCAAGTAAAATTCGATGGTCTGGACGCCAAGCAAATACTCTTCGTCAGCGCGAAGCGTTCTGACACTGACACAAGTAAAACGGTTAAATTCCACTCATATACTAACTACGACGGCTTCATTAAGCGCAGCGAAATTAGGATTTATAATGGAAAAGATACGGCCGGTGCAAAGGCTGTTGAGCAGGACCCATTAGCCGTTTTGCCGGTTGGATCGGATGGCAGCGTTGAGTGGAATCCGGAAGGCAATCGTCTATCCGATTTGATTTACGTTCTACGTGCTTATGACGACCAAGGGCACTACGACGAGACAACAACACAGACGTTTGTCGATCACTTCGCAAAGCTACCAGTCGATTTCAGATCAAATGATGAAACCACTGATATGACAAGGGTTCACAACATACCCGTTTATGGTGGTGCGGTAACAGTTTACGGGCGTAACATTCCGGCTGGCTATGGCGTAAGTGTCCTTGGCGACGAAGTTGCTGTGGATCAGGAAAACAAGTTTCTCTTTCAACAAATATTGCCGTCCGGCGACCATGATGTGAGCGTAAAGGTGTTCGGCGGAAAATCTGACGATCTCCAGTTTGTCAGGCAAATCAACATCCCGCAAAATGATTGGTTTTACGTGGGGCTCGCGGACCTTACCGTTGGTCACAATTTTGGCCGCGCACTTGAGTCAGTAAACCCGGGCGAGTTTGAAAAAACCTATACGAAAGGACGATTGGCGTTCTATCTCAAAGGCAAAATAAAGGGCAAATACCTTTTGACCGCCGCCGCTGATACTGGTGAGGGTAAAATTGGAGATTTGTTTAAAGGTTTTGACAAGAAGGATACCAATTCACTTCTCAGCCGTTTGGACCCCAATGATTATTATCCAATTTATGGCGACGATTCAACGATTATGGAAGATGCGCCAACTAGCGGCAAAGCCTATATCCGTCTGGAGCGTGGCAATAGCCATGTCATGTGGGGCAACTTTAAGACAACAATTAGTGGTACAGAGTTCGCAAGAAACGAACGCGCGCTTTACGGTGCTCACGCGCTGTTCAAATCTGAAAGCGCTACAAACTTTGGTGAATCCAAGACAAAGCTGGAGGCGTATGCAGCGCAGCCCGGCACGGTACCGCAGCGAGATGATTTTCTTGGGACTTATGGTTCAGCATATTTCTTGAAAAACCAGGATATAAATACTGGTACTGAACAAGTCGTGGTCGAACGCCGTGACTCACTTTCCGGGCGTATAGTCTCTCGCGTTTCGCTGAAAGAGGGTGTGGATTACAGCATAGACTACATTCAGGGTGTTATTATCCTGAACTCGCCATTAAGCCAGTCTGCCGCTTCATCAGGTTCCTTGACCGGGGGCGGCACTGGCGTGGATGAGCTACATCTCGTTGTCAATTATGAGACGACCCCGACTTTGGGTCAGCAAGACGGTCAGACCATGGGCGCGCGCGGCGAACAATGGTTGGGTGAGTATGTGAAGGTCGGTGGAACCGTTACGAGCGAGACAGTAAGCAGCGAAACAAACAAGAAAATTGAGGCGGACCTGACGTTGCGCCTGTCGGATAAAACCGAGATCCAATTTGAAGTTGCTCAATCGCAAGGCAAAGGTATTGGCCAATCTCTCTCTACCGACGGAGGCCTAACCTTCAACAATGAAACTGTTGCGGGCGCGGCGGGTATAAAGGCCAATGCTTATCGGGCAAAGGCAAAGGCTGACCTTGGCGAAATCTCGGGAGGAAAACTATCCGGTTCTGCTGATGCCTATTACGAATTCCGTGAAAAAGACTTTAGTGCGCTGGAAAGCGAGACAACAAGTGACAAGCAATTATTTGGCGCAAACTTGGCGCTCAATGTTTCTGATAACGTCATTATCCGGATGGGGGCTGAGGGCGTAGATGCTGGAGCCACTAGCAGAAACTATCGCGTGAAGGCTGAGACCGAGGCTGAAATTGCTGAAAATTGGACTCTGGTAGCAGGGGTTACGTGGAGCCGTTTTCAAGAACCAGGTAAACAATACAGAAACGGTAATCGCAGCGACCTTGGAGCGCGGCTGGCCTATAGGGTTGACGAGGACACGAGTGTTTACGTATTCGGACAAAAGACCCTGAGCAAGACAGGTGACCGGCTAAACAATGATCGGGTTGGATTTGGCGGTGAAACTCAACTAAATGAGCGCTTCGGTGTTGCCGGTGAAGTGTCGTATGGCAATACCGGCATCGGCGGCAGTGCAGCCGTTACCTACAAGCGTGACGCTGACAACTCTTCGTATTTTGGCTATAAGCTAGATCCGGATCGCGATACCTACACTGACCCGACAACGACGTTTTTAGGTACAGATTCTGGTATTTTCATTGCCGGGGCGAATTCCAAACTCAACGATTGGACCAGTGCATTTACAGAAACCAACGCAGACCTCTTTGGTAGGACACGCAAACTAGGTCAAGTTTATGGTTTGACGTTTACGCCGGACAAGGCATGGAGCACGTCGCTTGGCGTTTCATTCAGCAGCGTTCATGACCCGATTGCCAGCGATTTTGATCGGAAAGCGGCATCGTTGCGTGTTGGATACTCCACTGAAACACTGACAGCCTCACTAAACGGTGAGGCGCGGTTTGAGCGTTCCAAAGATCATACGCGTGATCGCGATACATATTTGTTGCAAAGTGCAATCAATGTGAAGACTAGTGATAACTGGCGTATGCTCGCTTCCGTTGATGCAGTCATATCGAACTCTGACCAAGCATCGATACTGGACGGGGATTATATTAAGGCTTCTATTGGCGCAACATACCGCCCAATTGATAATGATAAGCTCAATCTGTTGTTCAGGTATACTTATCTCTATGATCTTCCCGGTACACAGCAAGTGAATGCATCGGGCAATCTGCTTGGACCGGCACAGCGCAGCCATATTCTTTCTGCTGATGTGACGTATGATATCAATGAATGGCTAACAGTTGGTGGCAAGTATGGTTTCCGTACGGGGTCTATTTCAAAGACACGTGCAGTGCAGGATTTCGAAACTAGCACCGTTCATCTAGGTATATTGCGTGCTGATGTTAGTATTGTAAAAAATTGGGACCTATTGGCAGAAGCGCGCGTACTTTACAGTGCGCAGAGTAGGCAAACAGACTTAGGCTTCTTGGCAGCGGCGTATCGGCACTTCGGCAACAACATGAAGGTCGGCGTCGGCTACAATTTTGGTAAATTTTCCGATGAACTTTCTGACCTCACCCATAATGACAAGGGTGTGTTCTTTAACGTCATTGGCAAATTCTAGTTAAATGGGTCGTATCCGATTTTCGATTTTTGACTGCTAACCCTTCGTTAATTGAGTTTTGAGTAATATGACCTCTGATGCAGGGGTACGCCATGTCAATTTCTCACAAGCTTCAAACAGGATTAGGCGCTGTCATCGACTGGTTTGTGCCGGTACACTTGCGCGGAGATGTGCTTCATGAGCGCCGTGTGCGCATGTTTACCATCAGCCATATATTTGGCCCGGTCATTTCGCACCCGATAACCGCATTTTTGCTGTACTTTGATCCCAAACCTTGGCCCCACGTCGCGATATTGGGCGCGTCGATTACATTTTTTTGGGTGTTTTTGTTTGCGTTGAAATATCTGCCGATCAAATATGAAACATTGGCGCTCTTATCCGTTCAAAATCTAATTTTCGCAATTCTGTGGGGTTCTTATCATTATGGCGGGGGCTCGTCTCCATTCCTGATGTGGCTACTCATTGTGCCGCTGCTCGCGTTTTTCTATTTGGGCTCAACGCCTTTCACTCGATTGGCAATCCTTGCTGAAATCGGCCTAAGTATGTTGGCGTTTTACGTGGCTTACGCGACCGGCGGCTTTCCAACGCATATTCCGATAGAAAACCTAGCCACAATCGGGATTTTGTCAGCGGTGCTCGCGTCCGCTTATGTATTTATGATGGCCATTTACTATGCCAATATCATCGACTCCCAGTCCGGTTTGGTGCAAGAAGTCGCCCGTCACCGCGACACGATGCAAGCGTTGACAACCGCCAAGGAAGAGGCGGAAGCAGCAAACGGCGCAAAATCTGACTTTTTAGCGAAGATGAGCCATGAATTACGCACGCCGTTGAACGCTGTTATCGGCTATTCCGAAATTATGCTGGAAGATGCTGAAATTGACGGGCGAGGGGAGCAGATATCAGATCTTCAAAAAATTAGTGCCGCTGGCAAGCATCTCCTTTCGATGGTCAATGACATCCTCGACATTTCCAAGATTGAAGCCGGAAAAATGGACTTATATCTTGAGCGCATGTCGCTTGATAGGTTTATTGACGAAATTGAGTTCACCGGTCGGCCAATGGTCGTCAAAAACACCAATGCTTTCATCGTCGAGCGCGGTAAGAACCTTGGCACAATCGACGCAGACGCGACGAAGCTGAGGCAAGCTGTTCTTAATCTGCTTTCCAATGCTTCAAAATTTACTCAAAATGGCAAGGTCACGTTTTCCGTGGCGCGCATTTCGCGTGACGGCAGTGATTGGGTTGCCATAAAGGTGCGTGATACTGGTGTTGGTATTGCCGTTGAACAGCAAAAAAACCTCTTTAGCAATTTCCAGCAGGCTAATGCTGCCATCGCAGCCAAGTATGGTGGAACCGGACTTGGCTTATCGCTTAGCCAAAATCTTTGTCAGCTAATGAAGGGCGGGATAACGGTTGAGAGCGAAATTGGTGAGGGTTCATGCTTCACAATTACGTTGCCGGCTATTCAAGTTGGCGGAAACGTTCTTGAGCGTATAAGCGAACGCAAGCCAATCATGAATGCGTCTACCAGCAAGCTAATTTCAAATCAAACACCTGGCATTCAGTTTGATGACGAAGATGATGATTTAAGCGCCGATGATTTGGCAATGATGCCGCCAGCACCAATCACGCGGCAAGAAAATGCCGACAAGACAATTGTAATTATAGACGACGATCATTCCGTTTTAGAACTGGCAGAGCGCCTGTTCTCGAAGGAAGGCTATAAGACGGTTCTAATAGACAATGCTCACACCGGGCTTCAAATTGTAAGGGCCACCAAGCCCGCGTATGTTATTCTCGACATTATGATACCTGGCAGTGACGGTTGGGGCATTTTGCGCGAAATCCGCAATGACCGAAATTGCGCGGATGTTAAAATAATTATGCTCAGCGTGCTTGATGAGCGTAATCGGTCCTACACTGATGGCGCGGATGGCTTCATTTCCAAACCATTGGACCGGGATCGCGTGGTAGAAGTCATTAAAGAAATCGACGCACGTAAGAACGAACGCGCAAAGCGCGTGAGTTAGCTGAATGGCAGTCCAAGACTAAACCAAGATTGAGATGCGAGATATGGAAACGTCACTTATTCTTGTCGTTGAAGATAATCCAATGAACCGCGATGTGCTGGGCCGTCGTCTGGAGCGTCGCGGTTACCAAGTTAGATTCGCCGAAGACGGACCATCAGGTATTATTGCCGCCAAAGTGCTGCGCCCGGATTTGATATTGATGGATATCGGTTTGGGTGAGATGGATGGATGCGAAGCAACAAGGCAAATTAGAGCAAACATTGTGACCCGTCACATCCCCATCATCGCATTGACTGCCAGCGCATTTGAATCTGATCGGGAAAAGGCAATGGCGGCAGGATGCAGTGACTTTGATACGAAGCCAGTGGATTTAGCGCGTTTGCTTGGTAAGATGGACAATCTGCTAAACCGGGGCAAGGCGGCGTAAGAGTAATTACCATTTGGGACGTAAAATAAGCAAAACGAAAACATGGACCCATTTCCATTCGCGTTTTGAGGTGATGCAAATGAGACTGTTGCTGCAAATATTTTACCTGAAATCACTCACCGTTCGATTACGTCGGACGCGGGGCGATTTTCATTCCAAATTGCACCCAAAA
Source organism: Phyllobacterium sp. (assembly GCA_043717855.1). Lineage (GTDB taxonomy): Bacteria > Pseudomonadota > Alphaproteobacteria > Rhizobiales > Rhizobiaceae > JANMEX01. The sequence continues at coordinate 3,553 of JAYSWX010000080.1, read as the reverse complement.
GAGATCTCATTCTTGTAAGATCAATAGGCTTCTGTACAACTTCGGGCTCATTCAGCCCAAGTTTGACGCCAACAGCAGCAACCGCCCTGAGCGTATCCATATCCTGACCGCTAACAATTATGATTTTGCCTGCAAAACGACTTTCTGCGAGCAGTTTTAGGAGTCCGTTCGCGTCGATATTCGGCATATTCACGTCAATGGCCATCACCGACGGATTTAATTGCCGAACAAGTTCTGTAACACCGCGCGGGTCCGAAGTCGCGAACGCTTCAAATCCACAACGCTCCGCTATTCGAACAATAAGCTCAGCGGACGACGCATCATCGTCAACTGCCAGCAATGTCAAAGTCATCGTATTCCCCTACAAACCCGAATTATGCAGCTACCGAAGATTGATGCTGACCAATTGTTGTCACTGAGCGGTAGGGGCGGAAGTCCGCTTCAGCTAACTGCATGGCTTTTATCATGGCTTTTATCAAAAGGTCAATTTCTTCCTTTTTGTGATTAGCCATAACTTGGACGCGGAAGCGAGCACCGCCTTGCGGGACCGCAGGATATTCCACGAGATTAGCAATCGCGCCAAACTGGTTGAGACGATAAGAGGCAATTCGCGCCTGACCCTCAGTACCGACACGAACAGGAACAATTGGTGAGGGATCACCAAGTGTTTCTAAGCCGCCCTTCGTCATTTCCTCGCGCATGTAAAGAATATTGGCCATAAGCGAGCGCCGGCGATCTCGCCCTTCTTGTGAAGCTACAATTTCAAATGCCGCCTGAACAGAGGCCGCTTGAACAGGCGAAAGGGCATTCGAAAATGTTTGCGTCGCTGAGTAATATTTCAAATATTCCTTCTGCGCGCGATTGCGTACAGCAATAAAACCGCCGTTAGAGGCAAAAGTTTTCGAAAAGCTACCTATGATAATGTCTGCGCAATCCAGCGCGTTTTGAAGTCCGATGTGGCCGAGACCATCATCGCCAATGCAACCGAAATCATGGGCACAATCCACAAGTAGTGTTGCGCCATATTCGTCACAGGCCGCTTTCATTGCGTGTATATCCGGTGTGTCAGAATGCATTGAAAACAGACTCTCGGTAACAACAAGAATTGCATTTGTGGTGTCATTTTGACGTATCTTCTGCAAACGGCGCTCAAGACCTTTGACGTTCAAGTGACCATGAAAATGAATATTTCCGGTTGCTGAACGTGCACCTTCTTGAAGACATGAATGCGCGAGAACATCTAAAACCACATGGTCAGACGGGCGCACAAAACCTTGCACCGCAGCAAAACCTGCCGACCAGCCGGTGGGATACAATACAATTTCCCGCCCGCCCACGAAATCTGATATAGTCCGCTCCAGCCTCAATGAATTTTTTGTATTTCCAAGAAGCGCCGCAGAACCGGCGCTGTGCACACCATATTCCTTCACCGCCTCTATTGCCGCGTCCTTCACCTTTGGGTGGGAGGACAGGCTCAAGTAATCCTGTGATGCAAAGTTGACACCCTCGACGGTAATTCCCAGATCATCTCTGGCGATACATGTTGTCTTGGGGGCCGTATCAGTTGACTTAGAATATGGCCACATATTGTATGCGCGCCTCTGGTCTTGCCATTTGAAGAACTCATCAGCGCGTGCCAGCAAGTCCTTCCCACCTGGCTCACGGTAATCTCGCAAGCTTCCAGTAAGGACGCCTTCGGGCATGTGATTAAGAAAGTCGTTCTTCTTTTCGTTCTGTAAATTCACGATGACGCCCCTTATTTCCACATTCTTTTGATGCGGTTTCGTTGCCTGCACATTCGCTGATCTTTGTTGATGGAACGTTGAATGCAGACGGCCAGAGCGTGTATTTTTGGATATATGAAAAACAGGCTGTTAAAATTAAAGAGAAAAATGTCGCCATTAATTTTTAGCTAACCAACAACAAGTGAAAAAGTAAAAGGAAAAGAATTTCTAAACCCAAGCGCCTTATAACAAAGCTGAGATAGGGGTTGAGTCTATGAATACTATTCGGGAAAAAGTTGGTGGGGTCGTGCGATCACTTATCGCACATGCGACCGATACCGGCACGCTTGCTCCTGATGTAAGGGAGCAATTGGAGTACGAACAACTCAAAGCAACGTCACGACTGGTGCCATCTCTGCTGTTGGGAAATTTGTTTCTTGCCAGCGTCACATATGTTTCAACAGCCAGCTTTGGTTTTACCTCAATCAAAACGTCTGTTTACTTGATGATATGTTTTGTTTGTTTGTTCGGATATGCGGTTTGGCGCAAAAAGGTGAGTGAGTCCAAACAGAGCACAGCGCCAAGGGCCGATGAATTGAACGCCCAACAACGATTTTTTCTTATTATATCCCTCACTCTCGGTTGCCTTTGGGCAACCGTTCCGCTCCTGCTCGGATACCTGCATAATGGCAACGAGCTAATTCTCGTAACGGCTACTTTAGCGGCAGTTTTCTGTGTCGGCGGCTTTGTCTTGGCCCCGATGCCGGTAATGGCCTTGATGTTTTTGGCACCCATCACAGTTTCGTCGTTCGCGGCACTTGCATTTGCTGGGACAAGTCAAGCGCTGGTTAACGCTCTCGCGCTGGTCATTTACGTGGCCTTTATTTTTTCATCTGCGCTGAGTTCGACACGTACCTTGGTAAAAGTCGTTGTATCGGGTCAAGAAGTCGCAAAGCAACAGCGCACAATTTCTCTCCTGCTTAAAGACTTTGAAAAACACGCAAGCGATTGGCTTTGGGAAACAGACAGCGAAATGAGATTTGTCAGACCGTCTGTACGATTTAGCGAAGTTTCAGGAGTGCCCGCTCAGACGTTAGCGTCTATGAAAGTAGGCGACTTTTTCAATAAAGCTGACACCGCGCAAGCTCCCGCTCTGGAGATATTCTTAGGCTCACTGAACCGGCGCATTAGTATCAATGATCTTCAAGTACCCGTATCGGTTGCCAATGAAACCAACTGGTGGTCACTTACAGGAACCCCGACATTTGATGAGGCCGGCATGTTTAGCGGCTATCATGGTGTTGGCTCAGATATCACAATGCAGAAAAGGTCAGACGAGCGTATTAGCTTTCTTGCGCATAATGATGCGCTGACCGGCCTGTTCAACCGGGCGAATTTTACCGAAATTTTGAACCAGAACGTGAGTCGCTTGGAACGCTATGGCGCACCTTTCGCCTTGATGTTTATGGACCTGGATCATTTTAAGGCTATAAATGACACACATGGCCACCCAATGGGCGATCGCTTGCTAATAGAAGTCGCCAATCGCCTGCGATCGGTTACGCCTGCGAGCGCATTCCTCGCACGATTGGGTGGCGATGAGTTCGCAATTCTCATCCCAAAATCTGTCTCCATTGAAGACATCGAGGCGCTGGCCAAGCGCCTACTGAAATCGATAACGAGAACGTTTGAAATAGACAATCAGCAAATGAGTGTTGGTATTAGCATTGGTGTCGCCATCGCACCACGGCATGGTACCCGCCCCGATCAAATTCTACGGAACGTCGACCTAGCGCTATACCGGGCAAAGGAAAGCGGGCGCGCGGCGT